>NZ_JBVJWR010000013.1:0-42202 GCF_055602235.1 Streptomyces sp. NPDC037410
TTGGCTAGAAAAGAGAGGCGTCCACCCACCACCCCCCCAAAACCCCCCCCCCCCCCCCCCCCCCTCCCCCCCCCCCCCCCCACACGCGGCCCCCCCCCCCCCCCCCCCCCCCCCCCCGGTGCGTTGTCCGCACCGCGGCCCCGCGCCGGGCTATCGTCACCAGGGTGAACGAAGCCCGCGTCCCCAAGGAGCCCGTCTCCTGCGCCCGCTGCGGCAGGACCGCCGAGTCCGTCCCGGTGACCTGGACCTGCTCGGTCGAGAACGGCCGGCGGGAGTATTTCTGCGAGGAGTGCGCGCGCGAAAACATCCGCGCCATCGAAGGCCGCCTCGACTCATCCTGGTGGTAACCCCCACCCACCCCGTTGTGGGCGGGGGCGGGGGTTCTACGTGGGGTTCTCGGGGGCGAATCCCGGGAGCCAGTCGGTCAGCTCCGCTCGTAGGGCGACCGTCGCGTTCAGCTGGCAGAGCACCCCGATCGTGCTCAGCGTCACCCGGTGTATCAGCAGATACGACGGCGGCAGGTTCAGCTGCTTGCCCAACTGGTGCGCGGGCGAGCGGGGATCGGCGATCCGCGCCGCCTGCGCCCGCATCCAGCCACGGCTGAACGCGAAGGCCTCCACCTCGGCCGGCTCGATGATCGGCAGCAGGTAGGCGAGGACCGCGTCCGGGTCCAGGACGACGGACTCCTTGACGAAGCCCTCCGCGCACAGCAGTTCGTAGACCGTGTCGGCCTCGCCCGCGACCGCCCTCCGCAGACACGTGCCGATCGTCTCCGGCAGCCCGCCCGGCAGCCGGTCCACCGTGCCGAAGTCGAGGACGCCGAGCCGCCAGCCCTCCGGCCCCTCGTCCTCGTCCGCGCCGGGCAGCAGCCGGAAGTTCCCGGGGTGCGGATCGGCGTGCAGCAGACCCGTCCGCGCGGGGCCCGAGAAGAGGAAGCGGGCGAGCAGCTGGCCCGCCCGGTCGCGCTGCGCCTCCGTGCCGTCCGCGATCACCTCCGCGAGCGGCACCCCGTCCATCCACTCCGTCACGAGGATCTGCTCCGACTGGTGCACCACCGCCGGCACCACCACGTCGGGATCGTCCGCGAACTCCTCCGCGTGGATCCGCTGGGCCTCCGCCTCCAGGGCGTAGTCCAGCTCCTCCGACACCCGGTCCCGCATCTCCGCGATCAGCGGCTTGATGTCCATGCCCGGGATCAGCGGGCCGAGGAGTCGGGCGAAGCGGCTCAGCTGCGTCAGGTCCGAGAGCAGCGCCTCCCCGGCCCCCGGGTACTGCACCTTCACCGCGACCTCGCGCCCGTCGTGCCACACGGCCCGGTGCACCTGCCCGATCGAGGCCGCCGCCGCCGGCTTGTCCTCGAACTCCAGGAAAAGTTCCCGCCACGCGGCGCCGAGCCGCTCCTCCAGGACCGTGTGCACCGTGCGCGTCGGCATCGGCGGGGCCGCGTCCTGAAGCTTCGTCAGCGCAGCCCGGTAGGGCCCGGCGACCTCCTCCGGAAGGGCCGACTCGAACACGGACAGGGCCTGTCCGAACTTCATGGCCCCGCCTTTCAGCTCGCCCAGCACCTTGAACAGCTGTTCCGCCGTGCGCTGCTGGAGCTCGCGGGCGACGAGCTCCGCCGATCTGCCGCCGATCCGCTTGCCCAGGCCCCAGGTGGCCCGGCCCGCGAAGCCCAGTGGCAACGCGGCCAACTTGGCGGTCCGGGTGACCGCCTTCCGGGGAAGATCAGACATACGCCCCTCCAAAACCCAGACTGCCGTGCCGCGCAGTGCCGTTACCCCGCCATTGTGTCCTGCGCGTCCCCGACCGCCGAGGCGCGCTCCCCTTCTTCTCGGCGCGCCGCCCCGCAGGGGCACGCCGGGTGCGGTCTCAGCCGCTCCATCCGCCACTCCAGGAGCGGCGGCGAGGCCTGCCACCGGGTGCCGGTGCTCGCCGGGAGGTCCCCGTCCAGGAAGGCCAGCGCATGCGCGGCGGCCAGCCCGGCGACCGCCGTCGCGAGGCCCACGTCGCAGGCGGGCAGCGGATGCGGGGCGCCGGAGCGCCACTGGGCGAGGAGTCGGGGCGTCACCGGGGCCCGGTCCGTCCGCTCCTCCTGGAGGCACCGCGCACAGGCCGTGCCGCCGGGGAGGACGAGCGGCCCGACGACTCCCGTCGCCTCCAGGACGCCCGCGTAGAGGTGAGGGGTGCCCGTGGAGATCCAAGGCTCGGCGGCGACCGGATCGGGGATGTACGCCCCGAGGCCGTCCCGTGGTGTCACCACGATGAGTGACAACCCGGGCTCGCCCCGGCCTTCACCCGATCCGCTCCGGGCGCCGCCCGTGCGTGCCCCGCCGGGTCGCCCGGGTCGTCCCGCCTCCCGGGTCCAGCGCCCCACCAGGCGCCGGGCCGCCATCGCCCTGCGCTCGCCGACGGACTCGGCCGGCAGCCCGCCCGGGGACGTCTCCCAGGGTTCGACCCGGCCCGAGTCCAGGACCTCGACCGAGCCGACGCCCGCCGCCGCGAGCAGCGCCGCCACCGTCGTCCCCACCCGGCCCGCGCCCCGGACCTGGACGCGCAGGGCCCGCCGGGCCGCCAGGGCCCGTGCCGCCCGGTCCGGCTCGGGGTGGACCACGGAGAGGGAGGCCAGGTCGGCGCGGAGCGGATCGAGCGCCACGTCCACCGCGCCGGCGGCCGGACCGGCCTTCCCGGGCCGCCCGGTCGCGGCGTCCGTGAGCAGCCCGGCCGACTCCAGGCGGCCCAGGAGCGCCTCCAGGCGTCCGTCCGGGAGGCCGAGCGCCCGGGCCTCGGCCCGCAGCAGCGCGGTCCCGCGGGTGCCGTCGAGCAGACCGAGCACCGACCCGGTCGCCGGGTCGACCGGGTCGAGCACCACCGCGTGCGCCGGGGCGACGCCGAACTGCACGCACCGCAGACTCCGCCACGCCCGGCGCAGCGCCGGTTTCACCATCGGATGCATTTCCCCGCCCCCTCCGAGAGGTCATTCATGATCGACAACGCATTCCGTCGCCCCGAGGTGAGAATGCCCCGCCGCCGCGACGGCCGCCGAAAGTTGTCCACAGGCCAGGGGATTAGTCGTTCAATATGGTGGGCGGAGGGGTCCGATCGTTTCCGAAACCACTCCCGGGGCGGGACTTCCCCCTCGGACAGCGGGTAACGTCGGGGCCGTGCCCGCCGACCCACAGCGCAGCGTGACCAGCGAACCGCCCCGCGGGGCGGGGACGAGTGCGGTCGAGGTCCGCAGAAGCCCACGGCGGAGCAGAACCGTCTCGGCCTACCGCGAGGGCGACCGGACCATCGTGCTCATCCCGGCCCGCATGTCGGAGGCGGAGGAGCGCCGCTGGGTGGGCGTCATGTTGGACAAGCTCGCCGCCCAGGAGAGCCGTGGCGTCCTCGGTGACCGCGAGCTCACCGAGCGCGCGCTGCACCTCTCGGAGCAGTACTTCGAGGGCCGGGCGCGCCCCCGTTCCGTCCGCTGGGTGACCAACCAGAACACCCGCTGGGGCTCCTGCACCCCCTCCGAGGGCAGCATCCGCCTCTCGCACCGGCTCCAGGGCATGCCCGAGTACGTCGTCGACTACGTCCTCCTGCACGAGCTCGCCCACCTCCTCGTCCCCGGGCACGGCCCCCGGTTCTGGCGGCTCCTGGAGGCGTACCCCCGCACCGAGCGGGCGCGCGGCTACCTGGAGGGCGTGGCCGCCGCCGCGCGTCTGCCGCACCTTCCGGCCGCCGGCGAGGCCGCTCGCGAGGAGTGACGGGACCGCCACGCGCGCGTGCGCGAGTTTTTCCCGATTCCGTACCGAAGAGGACGGGAAGAGGACCTGGCCTGTCTCAATGTCGTGCCCAGCGGTTAGCCTGGCGCGAGCATTCGCCATTCGGGATGGGGGACGGTCGTTACGCATGGCCAGGGAATTCCAACGCGGCCACAAGGCCAAGATCAGTGATCTGACCGCGGGTACCGATCTGTACGTCGGTGTGCAGATCGCGGCGCCCGGACTCACCTTCGACATCAGCTGCTTCGGGCTCGACGCGGACGAGCGGCTCTCCGACGACCGCTACTTCGTCTTCTTCAACCAGCCGAAGTCGCCCGAGGAGTCCATCCAGCTGCTCGGCGCGCAGTCCGGTGACACCGAGTCCTTCCGCGTCACGCTCGACCGCATCCCCGCGAACATCCACAAGCTGTCGTTCACCGCGACGATCGACGGCGCCGGTCAGATGTCCCAGGTCGGCCCCGGTCACCTGCGGATCGTGGCGGGCGGCGAGGAGGTCGCGCGCTACGCGTTCACGGGCGCGGAGTTCTCCACCGAACGCGCGGTGATGCTCGGCGACTTCTACCTCAAGGACGTGTGGCGGTTCGCCGCGGTCGGCCAGGGCTTCGACGGAGGCCTGGAGGCGCTCCTGCGGAACTTCGGCGGCGAGGTCGCCGAGGAGGAGCCCGCCGCCCCGCAGCAGCAGGCCGCGGCCCCCGGCTTCGCCCCGCCGCAGCAGGCGGCGGCGCCCCCGGCCTTCGGCGCGCCCGCCGCGCCCGCGCCGGCTCCCGCGCCCGCGTTCGGCGCTCCGCCGGCCCCGCCCGCGCCCGTCCCGCCCGCGCAGCCGGTCCACTCGCAGCCGACGATGGTCGCGCCCCTGGCCCCGGCTCCCGTGCCGCCGCCCGCGCCGGCCCCCGCCCCCTACGGGCAGCCGCCGCAGCCGCAGTACGGCCAGGTGCCGGGCCAGCCTCCCGGCCAGTACCCCGGACAGATCCCGGGCCAGACCCCCGCCCCGTACCCCGGTCAGGGCCAGCCGTCGCAGGCCCCGTACGGCCAGCCGCAGCAGACGCCCCCGTACGGGCAGCCCGCCCCCGGCCCGTACGGGCAGCAGCCCCCGGCGTACGGGCAGCAGCCCGGCGTCCCGCAGGGCGTGCCCGCGGCCGGAGCGGGGCTCGCCGCCGCGCTCGCGCCGTACAAGGAGACCGCCACCGGCGCCCGCTGGACCCCGCAGAACCAGCAGCTCATGCGGGTCGACCTCAGCATGGGCGGCGTCCCCGTCCTGGCCCGCCAGGGCTCCATGGTCATGTACCAGGGCAAGGTCGACTTCGGTTACAAGGGCGCGGGCTTCGCCGGCCGGATCGTCGGCAACGCCACCGGCCAGGAGATGCAGCTCATGCGCTGCACCGGCCGCGGCCAGGTCTTCCTCGCCGAGAACGGTGCCCACCTGCACCCGATCGAGCTCCAGGGCGACGGCATCTGCGTCTCCGCCGAGAACGTCCTCGCGTTCGACGAGTCCCTGCAGTACGAGGTCCGCCGCATCGAGGGCCACGGCATCCCCGGCGGCGCCCTGTTCACCATGCAGTTCCAGGGCACCGGCACCGTCGTCGTGAAGACCCACGGCGTCCCCGTCGTCCTGCCCGTCACGCCGACGACCTTCGCCGACTGCAACGCCGTCGTCGCCTGGTCCGCCGCGTCCCAGGTCGTCCTCTCCAGCCAGGTGCGGCTCCGCCGCAACGCCTACCCGGGCCACAGCGGGGAGACCGTGAACCTCCAGTTCCGGGGAGCCCCCGGCAACTTCATCGTCGTCCAGCCCTACGAGGTCTGAGGGAGCCCGTCATGAACCAGCAACTCGCGGGCTACGCCCCGACCCCCGTCGCGGCCCGGATGGAGAACCACGGCCGCACCATGCTCAAGGTCGCCATGGCCTCCGGCCAGGACCTGTACGCCCGGACCGGCTCGATGGTCGCCTACGAGGGCTTCATCACCTACGAGCCCAACCCGCCCGCCGTCCGCCAGGTCGCCCAGCAGTGGGCCACCGGCGAGGGCGCGCCCATCATGAAGTGCTCCGGCGACGGACTGCTCTACCTCGCCGACTACGGCGCCGACGTCGTCGTGATCAACCTGCAGAACGACTCGATCTCGGTCAACGGCACCAACGTGCTCGCCTTCGACGCCCACCTCCAGTGGGGCGTCGAGCGGGTCAAGGGCCTCGCCAAGTTCGCGGGCCAGGGCCTGTTCAACGTGGAGATCGCCGGCACCGGCTGGGTCGCGCTCACCTCGCGCGGCACGCCGATCGTCGTCGACTGCGGCCGCGGCGAGGACGAGACCTACGTCGACCCCGACGCGCTCGTCGCCTGGTCGCCCGCGCTCAAGGTCAAGGGCAAGCGCAGCTTCAAGGCGTCCTCCCTCATCGGGCGGGGCAGCGGCGAGGCATACCAGATGGCCTTCTCGGGCCAGGGCATCGTCGTCGTACAGCCGAGCGAGGACAGCACCGACCGCCTGCGGGCCCGGGGCTGAGGGGGAGCGAGAACACACCATGCAGAGCCCGCTTTTCAACCACGCCGAACAGCAGAGCCAGGAGCGGTACGTCATCCAGAACCCGCAGCTCCTGCGGGTCAGCCTCACCGGGCAGGACGACGTCCTCGCCCGCAAGGGCGCCATGGTCGCGTACCAGGGCCTCGTCGACTTCGACGGCGAGTACAAGACCCCGAACCAGCGCCGGGCCCAGGCCCGCACCGGTGAGGGCCTCGACCTCATGCGCTGCTCAGGACAGGGCACGGTCTACTTCGCCAACCTCGCCCAGCACGTCCACATCGTGGACGTCGAGCAGGACGGCCTGACCGTCGACAGCGCCTACGTCCTGGCGCTCGACTCGACCCTCCACACCGAGGTCATCGCCGTCGACAGCCAGTACGGCATCTCCGGCTCCGGCAAGTACCAGCTCAACATCTCCGGCCGCGGCAAGGTCGCCCTGATGACCTCGGGGCAGCCGCTGATGATGCAGGTCACGCCCGAGAAGTACGTCAGCGTCGACGCCGACGCGATCGTCGCCTGGTCCACCGGGCTGCGCGTCCAGATGCAGGCGCAGACGACCAACTCCAGCGTGATGCGCCGCCGCGGGAACACGGGCGAGGGCTGGGAGCTCAGCTTCCTCGGCCAGGGCTTCGCGCTCGTCCAGCCGAGCGAGGTCATGCCCCCGCAGCACGCGGCCATCGGCCAGGGCATCGCCGCCCAGTTCGGCGCCGGCCAGCACGGCGCCCACGCCCAGAACCAGAACAACGCCTGGAACTGAGCAGACGCGGACGAGGGGCGGTCTCCACCGGAGACCGCCCCTCACGCATGCTCACGCCAGCCGCGCCAGCGTGCCCTTCAGCAGCTCCACCACCGACGTGTCGGCCACGTCCGCCACGTCCTCGTACGCGAACCAGCGCAGGTCGAGCGACTCGTCACTGATCTCCGCCACCGCGTCCGCCGGGGCGAGCGCCGCGTACTGCACGTCCAGGTGCCAGTGGCACGGCGCCGGGATCGGATGCCGGTCGAGACGCACCGGGCCGCCCGGCAGCAGGGTCAGACCCGTGGTGATGCCGGACTCCTCGGCCGCCTCGCGCAGCGCCGCCGCCTCCACCGTCGGATCGCCCGCCTCGCAGTGACCGCCCATCTGGAGCCACATGCCCAGCTTCTTGTGCAGGGTGAGCAGCACCCGCCCCCGCGCAGGGTCGATCACCAGCGCGCTGGAGGTCAGATGGCCCGCCCCGCACGGCTTGTACATGCCGTCCGGATGCTCGGCGAGATGCGCCAGGTAGACATCGCGCAGCTCCGGCTGGTCCTCGTACCCCTTCAGGACGAGGACCGCGTCGTCGTACAGGCTCACTTCTCGTCGTCCCCGTCCTCGGTGCCCTCGCCCTTGGCGGCCTCGCCGAGCATCTTGTCCAGCTCGGAGAAGTCCAGGTGCTCCCGGTGCACGAAGCCGTCGGGGTCGTCCAGGTCCGTCGCCGTCGGCAGCATGTCCGGGTGCTCCCACAGACCGTCCCGGCCGTCGACCCCGCGCGCGTCGGTGAGCGAGGCCCACAGGCGCGCCGCGTCCCGCAGCCGGCGCGGACGCAGCTCCAGACCGATCAGCGTCGCGAAGGTCTGCTCGGCGGGACCGCCCGAGGCCCGGCGCCGGCGCAGCGTCTCGCGCAGCGCGTCCGCCGAGGTCAGCCGCGACTTCGCGGCCTCGTGGACCACCGCGTCCACCCAGCCCTCGACCAGCGCGAGCGCCGTCTCCAGACGGGCCAGCGCCGCCTTCTGCTCGGGGGTGTCCTCCGGCTGGAACATGCCCTGCTGGAGCGCCTCCTGCAGCTGCTCCGGGTGCGTCGGGTCGAGTTGGCCGACGGCCTCCTCCAGCTTCGAGGTGTCGACCTTGATCCCGCGCGCGTACCCCTCGACCGCGCCGAAGAGGTGCGCCCGCAGCCACGGCACGTGCGCGAAGAGACGCTGGTGCGCGGCCTCGCGCAGGGCCAGGTAGAGCCGCACCTCGTCCGAGGGGACGCCCAGGTCCTTGCCGAAGGCCTCGATGTTCAGCGGCAGCAGCGCGGCACGCCCGGCCGGGCCCAGCGGCAGGCCGACGTCCGTCGAGCCGACCACCTCACCGGCGAGGGCGCCCACGGCCTGCCCGATCTGCTGGCCGAACATGGCGCCGCCCATGGAGCGCATCATGCCGATCAGCGGCCCGGCCATGGCCTGCATCTCCTGCGGCAGGACGTCGCCCATCGCCGAGCCGACCCGCTCGGCGACCGGGTCCACCAGCTGCTGCCACGCGGGCAGCGTCGCCTCGACCCACTCCGCGCGGCTCCAGGCCACGGCCGTGCCCGCGCCGGAGGGCAGCGAGGTGACCTGGTCGAGCCACAGGTCGGCCAGGCGCACGGCCTCCTCGACCGCGGACTTCTCGGCCGGACCCACGCTCGCGTCCTTCGTGCCGTCGGCGGTGCCCTGGGCCACCACCTGGCGCGCGATCTGCTTGGCCATGTCCCAGTTCACGGGACCGCCCTCGTAGCTCAGCATCTGCCCGAGCTGCTGGAAGGCCGCGCCCAGATCGTTGGGGTTCAGGGAGCCGAACATCGCGGCGAACGGATTGTCCGCCCCGCCGGCACCACCCATGCCGGGCAGCCCGCCGAAGCCGAACGGGTTCGCACCGAACGGGTTGCCACCGGACCCCTGGCCACCTCCGGCGGGGTCCTTCTTCTTGCCCTCGTCGCCGTTCTCCGGCTCCTCCGGCGGAAGGCCGAATCCGAATGGGGTGTCACTCACAGGTTTCCTCGGCTCGTAGGGCCGCCGGCCTCCTGCCGACGGCGACTGCCCGACCAGGGCCTGTCCAGACAGGCCCCGCACACCACCAGCGTAGACATCCGGGCCGGAAATGGGCTCGGTGCTCCGCCGGGCCGTGCCCTGCGGCAGGATGGACGCCACCTGGTCCGTACGCGTCATGCGCGCACGTACTGAAGACAACCGCTGGAGACGCCCGGTGAGTTCCCCAGATCCACAGGTTCGCGGAGCGCGAAACCACTCAACCCGGTCCGCCGTGCGCGGACCCGTCGTCGCGGTCACCGGCGCCGCTTCCGGTGTCGGTGACCTGCTGACCAGACGCCTCGCCGCCTCCGACGAGATCAAGCGGGTCATCGCCATCGACGAGCGCCGGGGCGAGGTCGAGGAGGCGCAGTGGCACATCCTCGACGTGCGCGATCCGGCCATCGCCGAGAAGCTGCGCGGCGCGGACGTCGTCGTGCACCTCGCCGTCGACCTCGACCTGGAGACCGACCCCGCCGCCCGGACGGCCTACAACGTGCGCGGCACGCAGACCGTGCTGACCGCCGCCGCCGCGGCCGGGGTCCACCGCGTGGTGCTCTGCACCTCCGCGATGGTCTACGGCGCCCTGCCCGACAACGACATCCCGCTCTCCGAGGACGCCGAGCTCAGGGCGACGGCGGAGGCCACCGGCGTCGGCGACCTGCTGGAGATCGAGCGCCTGGGCCGCCGCGCCCCCCGCGCCCACCCCGGCCTGAACGTCACCGTGGTGCGCCCCGCCGTCCTCGTGGGCGGTACGGACACGGCGCTGACCCGCTACTTCGAGTCGCCCCGGCTGCTCGTCGTCGCCGGCTCCCGGCCCACCTGGCAGTTCTGCCACGTCGAGGACCTGGTGAGCGCCCTGGAGTACGCGGCCCTGGAGAAGGTCGACGGGGAGTTCGCTGTCGGCTGCGAGGGCTGGCTCGAACAGGAGGAGGTCGAGGAGCTCTCCGGGATCCGGCGCATGGAGCTGCCCTCGGCGGTCGCCCTCGGCACCGCGGCCCGCCTCCACCGGATCGGGCTCACCCCGTCCCCGGCGGGCGACCTCGCCTACACGATGCACCCCTGGGTGGTGAGCGTCGGACGGCTGCACGACGCCGGCTGGCGCCCGAAGTGGACGAACGAGGAGGTCCTCGCCGCGCTCCTGGGGGAGGTCGAGGGCCGCCACACGGTCGCCGGCCGCCGCCTGGGCCGCAAGGACGCGACGGCGGCCGGAGCGGCCGGCGCGACGGTGGCGCTGCTCGGCACGGCAGCCCTGGTCCGGCAGATGCGGAAGCGGCGGGGGCTGTAGCGGACGGCTTGTAGGACCCTCCTACGGAGGGTTTCGTCCACAGGTAGAAAGGTCCCTTACCGGATGTCGGAGCCGTGCGGCACCATGGGCGCATGGCGCAGACGTACGACCACCCCGGCGAGCAGGCAGCGGACGACCCGATCAAGCTGCTCGCGATCCGTGACACCCCGCTCTCGCTCGACGAGGTCTTCCGGGCCGTCGGAGACGACGCCTCCGGCGGCACGACGCTCTTCGTCGGCACCGTCCGCAACCACGACGGCGGCGCGGACGTCGACGCGCTGGGCTACTCCTGCCACCCGACCGCGGAGGCGGAGCTGCGCCGCGTCGCGGAGAAGGTCGTCGCGAACTACCCGGTCCGTGCCCTGGCCGCCGTGCACCGCGTCGGCGACCTGCGCGTCGGCGACATCGCGGTGGTCGTCGCCGTGTCCTGCCCGCACCGCGGCGAGGCCTTCGAGGCCTGCCGGAAGCTGATCGACGACCTCAAGCACGAGGTCCCCATCTGGAAGCACCAGACCTTCTCGGACGGCACCGAAGAGTGGGTCGGCGCCTGTTGAGCCTTCGCCCCTTGCATGGGGGTCCCCCCGGACGAAGTCTGGGGGAGGGTGGGGGCTTGCTGAGGGCCGCAAGGCGACGCGCCGACACCGTGTAGCCGAACGCCCGATTTGCGTAACCGCCCCCCACGCGCGAGCGTTGGTCCCACAGATGAAACAGTCTGCTGATCAACTCACTGGGGATGGGAGGTCGGGATGGCAGCGCTGGCCTGGTTGCTGATTCCGCTTTTCGCAGTCGTCGGCGCGGCGATATGGGGAAGCTGGGCTTCGAGGAACAAGACCATAGGCGACGTGGCGGAACTCGCCGGCTACGCACGTTTCCGGGACGCCATGGAGCGGTCCCACACCGCGGTCGCCGATTCCGCCCGGCCCGAGCGCGAGCCGGCCGCGACGGCCTCGGCCGTGACCACCTCGCCGTCCGGCTGACGCGGAGCAACCTCGTACGGACCGCCCCAGGGGTGCGCGCACAGGCGAGTCCCGTACTGTCGTTCCATGCCACGCCGCACCGCGACGATGCTCGCCTCCACCCTGGTCCTGATCTGTCTGCTCATCGCGGGCGTCCTGATCCCGGTGCCGTACGCGGAGATGAGCCCGGGGCCCACGGTCAACACCCTCGGCGAGGCCAGGGGAGAGCCGGTCCTCCAGATTTCCGGTCGCAAGACCTACCCGACCGACGGTCACCTCAACATGACGACGGTCCGCGTCACCAGCGCGGACTACAAGATGAACGCCGTCGAGGCCGTCTACGGATGGCTGGCCCACGACAACGTGGTGGTGCCGCACGACACGCTCTACCCGGACGGCAAGACCGAGGAGCAGTCGAGCCAGGAGAACGCCGAGGAGTTCAGCCAGTCCCAGGAGAGCGCCAAGGTGGCGGCCCTCAAGGAGCTGGACATCCCGGTGGTGGCCCGGGTCGTCGTCGCCACCGTCGTCAAGGGCGCCCCGGCCGAGGGCAAGCTGCACGCCGGGGACGTCATCAAGGCCGTCGACGGCGTGCCGGTCAAGGAGCAGGCCGATGTCGCCAAGCAGGTGACGAAGCGGAAGCCGGGCCAGGACGTCGAGTTCACGATCGTCCCGGCCAAGGAGGCGGCGGCCGCCGAGAAGGCCCACAAAGAGCCCACCGTCACCCGGAAGGTGGTCATCAAGACCACCACCTCCGAGGAGGGCGACCGGGCCGTCGTCGGCATCCAGGCCGGCACCGACCACGTCTTCCCGTTCACGATCGACATCAAGCTGGCCGACGTCGGCGGCCCCAGCGCCGGCCTGATGTTCGCCCTCGGCATCGTCGACAAGCTGACTCCGGAGAGCCTCACCGACGGCCGGTTCATCGCCGGCACCGGCACCATCGACGACAAGGGCCAGGTCGGCCCGATCGGCGGCATCGAGATGAAGCTGGTCGGCGCGCGGAACGCGGGCGCCCAGTACTTCCTCACCCCGGCCGACAACTGCGAGTCGGCCGCCGCGGACACGCCCGCCGGACTCACCCTGATCAAGGTGAACACGATCGACGACGCCACGAAGTCGCTGGAGAAGCTCAGCAAGGGCGACACGAAGTCGCTGCCGAGCTGCTCGACGAAGAGCTGACACACGCGCCGGCGGTGACGCGAAGGGGCGCCCGGTCGACACGACCCGGCGCCCCTTTCCGTACGTACGGGCTCTCAGCTCTCGAAGGTCGCCGTCAGCGCCTCGGCGAGGCCCGGCACCAGGTCGGGGCCGGTCAGCACCTCGGTCGGGGAGTCCTTCTCGCGCAGCCGGATCGCCGCCTCGCGGGTGCCGTCCCGCAGCACGGCGACGGTCATCCGGACCTCCTGGCGGTCCGGGTGCCCGGCGACCCACTTGGCGAGCTGCTTCTCGCTCAGGCCCTGCGGGACCTGGGCCTCGGCCGACGGGGGCAGCATGAGCCGCTCCACGGTCAGGGCGCAGCCGGCCACGGCCTCGGGCCAGGCGATCGTGCCGAGGAACTCGTCGAGGGCCTTGCCGCGCGGCAGCTTGTCCTGCTCGATCGGGGTGTAGGCGGTGGTGTCGTCGCCCAGGCCGAGCTGGGAGGCGAGCTTGGGCTCCTGGGCGCGCAGCCGAGCGGTGTCGACCAGGGCGAACAGGCGGGCGGGCTGGTCCCAGCCGAGGCCCGACGCGTACTCGTCGATCTCGAGCACGGCACGGGTGAGGGGGCTCGCGGCCATGGCCGGGCCGGAGGGGGAAAGGTTGGACATGACCAATATCCTGCCTCCTCTTCCCCGGAAGACGGGAACTAGGTAAAGCCTCAGTAAGTTGCACCAGTGGGCTCTACGATCGCGGGGCCTGCTTTCAGACCCATCAACGCGTTCAGACCATCAACGCTTTCAGACGCATCAACATCGAGGGGCGCACGTTGGCTTTCCAGATGCCGGACCGCGGCCAAGGCCCGTCCGGGCCAAGGATGAGAGTCGGCCGGCCGTCCCGGCGGGCCCGCACCCTGCTCATGACACTCGGGGTGCTGGCCGTTCTGGCCATGGCGTTCGTGATGTTCGCCGGGTTCTGGACGGACTGGCTCTGGTACCGCTCGGTCCACTACTCGTCCGTGTTCACCACCACCCTGTGGACCAAGATCGGTCTCTTCGCGGTCTTCGGTCTGCTGATGGGGATCGCCGTCGGCTTCAACATCTGGCTGGCGTTCCGGCTGCGGCCGCCGCTCAGCGCGATGTCCCTGGAGCAGCAGAGCCTCGACCGGTACCGGATGGGTCTGGCCCCGTTCAAGAAGTGGGTGCTGCTCGCGGTCACCACCCTGGTGGCCCTGACCGCCGGCGCCTCCGCGTCCGGCCAGTGGCGCACCTGGCTCATGTGGGTCAACGGCGTGGAGTTCGGCCAGAAGGACCCGCAGTTCGGCCTCGACGTGTCGTTCTACGCCTTCGACCTGCCCTGGTACCGCTTCCTCCTCGGCTTCGGCTTCGCCGCCATCGTCCTGTCGCTGATCGCCGCCGCGCTCACGCACTACCTGTACGGCGGGCTGCGGATCACCAGCCCGGGCGCGCGTGCCACCGCCGCGGCCACCGGCCACCTCTCGGTGCTGCTCGGCCTCTTCGTCGCGCTCAAGGCCGTCGCGTACTGGCTCGACCGGTACGGCCTGGCGGTGAAGTCCAGTGACTTCAAGGCCACCGGCAACTGGACGGGCCTGCGGTACGTCGACGCCAACGCGTACCTGCCGGCGAAGACCATCCTGTTCTGCATCGCCGTCATCTGCGCGCTGCTGTTCTTCGCGACGCTCTGGCGCCGTACCTGGCAGCTGCCGGTGATCGGCTTCGGCCTGATGGTGCTCTCCGCGATCCTGATCGGCGGCCTGTACCCGGCCATCGTGCAGAAGTTCCAGGTCCAGCCGAACGAGCAGGCCAAGGAAGCGCCGTACATCCAGAAGAACATCGACGCGACCCGCAAGGCGTACGCGATCGACGCGACGAAGGCCGAGAACTACTCGGGCAAGTCGACGGTCAAGGCCAAGGACACGCTGCGGGCGGACGCCGACACGGCGGCCAGCTACCGCATCCTCGATCCGAACATCGTGTCGCCGACGTTCCAGCAGCTGGAGCAGAAGCGGAAGTACTACCAGTTCCCGACCACCCTGGACGTCGACCGCTACGCCGGCAAGGACACCGTCGTCGGTCTGCGCGAGCTCAACATCAAGGGCATCCCGAAGCGGAACTGGATCAACGACCACTTCACCTACACCCACGGCTACGGCGCGATCCTGGCCTCGGGCACCCAGACCGACGCCAACGGCTCCCCGGTCTTCACCGAGTCCGGACTGCCGACGACCGGCACGCTCGGCACGTACCAGCAGCGGATCTACTACGGCGAGAAGACCGACCAGTACTCGATCGTGGGCGGCCCGCAGAAGGAGCTGGACTACGAGGAGAACGGCGAGAAGACCACCAGCTACAAGGAGAAGAGCGGCGTCAGCCTCTCCAACACCTTCAACCGCGCCGCGTACGCGGTGGCCTTCAGCGAGCCGCAGATCCTCTACTCGGGAGCCATCGGCGACGGCTCGCGGATCCTCTACAACCGCACGCCCAAGGAGCGCGTCGAGGCCGTCGCGCCCTGGCTGACCATCGACGGCGACGCCTACCCGGCGGTCGTCGACGGCCGCATCCAGTGGATCGTCGACGCCTACACCACGTCCAACGGCTACCCGTACGCCTCGCGCACCACGCTCGGCGACACCACGGCCGACTCGCTGACCGTCGGCAACCAGCAGCGCACGGTCGTCGCCCAGCAGAACCAGGTCAACTACATCCGCAACTCGGTGAAGGCCACCGTCGACGCCTACGACGGCACGGTGAAGCTCTACGAGTGGGACACCCAGGACCCGGTCCTGAAGACCTGGATGAAGGCCTTCCCCGGCACCGTCGAGCCGAAGTCCGAGGTCAAGGGCGACCTGCTCGCGCACCTGCGCTACCCGCAGGACATGTTCAAGGTCCAGCGCGAGCTGCTGACCCGCTATCACGTCACCGACCCCGCGCAGTTCTACAGCGGTTCGGACGCCTGGCAGGTGCCGGACGACCCGACCAACAAGGACGGCAACGCGGTCCCGCCGTACTACCTGAGCATGAAGATGCCCGGGGACACGGCGCAGCGCTTCTCGCTGACGACGACGTTCACGCCGAACGGGCGGCCCAACCTGGGCGCCTTCATGGCGGTCGACGCCGACGCCACCAGCAAGGAATACGGCCGGCTGAGACTGCTGCGGGTCACCTCGGACGTGCCGGGCCCGGCGCAGGTGCAGAGCAAGCTCAACGGCCTGCCCTCCGTCGCGACCTTCGTCCGGGACATGAAGGGCGCCGACTCCGACATCCAGTACGGCAACCTGCTGACCGTGCCGCTCGACGGCGGGTTCCTGTACGTGGAGCCGGTGTACGCCCAGGGACGCAACGCGCTCTACCCGCTCCTGAAGAAGGTCGCGGTGTCGTACGTGGACGCGGACCAGCCGGAGGGCGACACCACCAAGGACACCACGGTGTTCGAGGACACCCTCACCCAGGCGCTCAACGCGGTCTTCGGGGTGGAGGCGCCCACCGCGCCGACGACCCCGCCGGGCACCACGAAGCCGCCCGGCACGACCCAGCCGCCGGCCTCGAACGACGCCGCCCTCAAGCAGGCCATCGCCGACGCCCAGAAGGCGTACGACGCCGGCCAGGCGGCTCTGCAGAAGGGCGACTGGACCGCGTACGGCAAGGCCCAGGAGGACCTCCAGGCGGCGCTCCAGCGGGCCGCGGACGCCGGAGCGAAGCTCAAGACGCCGGGATCAGGCGGCTGACCTGAGGTTTTCCGTCCCCGCGTCGTGGTACTGTTGGTTCACCGACGCGGGGTGGAGCAGCTCGGTAGCTCGCTGGGCTCATAACCCAGAGGTCGCAGGTTCAAATCCTGTCCCCGCTACTCAGGACAAGGGCTCGGATCCATAAGGATCCGGGCCCTTGTCGTGTGTCGGCGTGCCGGGGGGTGCCGAAGGGCGGTAGGGAAGGGGCGAGTTGGCGTGAGTCGTGTTTGACTTGTCTCTCTGTGGGCATGTCGACAAAACGCTGAGTGACCTCACTGGCTGCGGTATACCAGGTGTGCTCGGGTGTGGGTGGTGCGACGATGGTATTTATGGGGGACAGGGCAACTCTGTTGGAGACAGGGCGGTTTGTGCAGCGGCACGCCAGGAACGCCGCAGACGAGATCATCGAGGCAGCGGGGGCCGTCGTCGCTGCCGTCGACACCACCGCAGACACCGACGCCGAGACCGAGACCGAGACCGAGACCGAGACCGAGACCGAGGCCCGGCACCGACGGGCCGCCGAGCGCGGCGACCTCGCCTCGATGAGCGCGCTCGGCGCGCTGCTGCTGCGCCGCGGTGACCTCGACGGCGCCGAGCCGTACCTGCGCGGCGCCACCGCCGAGGGAGACCGGGCCGCCGCCAACAACCTCGGCGTCCTGCTGCACCAGCGCGGCTACCCCGACGAGGCCGCCGGCTGGTGGCGCGTCGCCGCCGTCGCAGGCTCCGCACCCGCCGCCCACGCCCTCGGCCGCCACCACCGCGAGCGCGGCGACGAGCCGGCCGCCGAGTACTGGCTGCGCCAGGCCGCCGAGCAGGGCCACGCCCTCGGCGCCTACGCCCTCGCCGACCTCCTGGAGCACCGCAGCGACGTCGGCGCCGAGCGCTGGCTGCGCGCCGCCGCCGAACAGGGCCACCGCGAGGCCGCCTACCGCCTCGCCCTCGCCCTGGAGCGCCGCGTCACCGAGACCACCCGCGGGCCGCACGAGACCGGCACCCGGCTCCCCGTCCCGGGCACCGCGGCGATCGTCCCCGGCGGCCCGGTCGCGACCGGCACCGCCATCCCCGGGCAGCCCTCCGGCGAGCCCGCGGGAGCGGCCGCCGAGGCCGAGCAGTGGTTCCGGCAGGCCGCCGCGCGCGGCCACCGGCGCGCCGCGCTCCACCTGGGCGCGATCCTGGAGCACCGCGGCGAGCTCAAGGAGGCCGGTCGCTGGTACCTCAGCTCCGCCAAGGAGGGCGAGGCGAAGGCCGCCTGCGCCCTCGGCTTCCTGCTCCGCGACGCGGGCGACGAGGAGAGCGCCGCCGTGTGGTGGCTGCGCGCCGCCCAGGACGGCGACGGCAACGCCGCCAACGCGCTGGGCGCCCTGCACGCCGCCCGCGGCGAGCAGCAGACCGCCGAGCGCTGGTACCGGGCCGCCATGGACGCCGGCGACGTGAACGGCGCCTACAACCTCGGGCTGCTCTGCGCCGCCCAGGACCGCATCCCGCAGGCCGAGCAGTGGTACCGGCGCGCCGCCTACGCCGGTCACCGCGAGGCCGCCAACGCGCTCGCCGTGCTGCTCCTCCAGGCCGGCGACGCCAACGGCGCCGAGCCCTGGTTCTCCAAGGCCGCCGAGGCCGGCAGCGTCGACGCCGCCTTCAACCTGGGCATCCTGCACGCCGGGCGCGACGACGACCGCACGGCCCTCGTCTGGTACGAGCGGGCCGCGGCCGCCGGACACACCGAGGCCGCCCTCCAGGTCGGCATCGCCGCCCTGCGGGACGGCGACGAGCAGACCGCCGAGCGGCACCTGCGCTGCGCGGCCGGCGGCGGCAGCGCCGAGGCCGCCTTCCGGCTCGCCTCGGTGCTCGACGCGCGCCGCCCCGAGCCCGGCCCCGCCGTGCTCGGCGCGCCCCGCGAGGAGAAGTCCGAGTGCGAGGCGTGGTACGAGCGGGCCGCCCAGCAGGGCCACCGGCGCGCCCAGGTGCGGGTCGGGATGCTCGCCGCCGGGCGCGGCGACCTGGCCGAGGCCGACCGCTGGTACCGCGAGGCCGCCGAGGCGGGCAGCCGCAACGGCGCCTTCAACCTCGGGCTGCTGCTCGCCCGCGAGGGCAGCGAGCGGGAGGCCGCCCTCTGGTGGACCCGCGCGGCCCGCGCCGGCCACGGCCGCGCCGCCCTCCGGCTCGCGCTGCTCGCGGCGCGCCGGGGTGAGCTCACCGAGGGCCGCCGCTGGTGCGACCGCGCGGTGGAGCTGGGCCCGGCGGAGGTCGCCGAGCGGGCGGCCCGGCTGAGCGAGGCGCTGCACCAGGAGCTCACGGCCTAACGGATTTGCCCTGCTCCGGATGGTCCCGTAAGGTTGTGTTCACCGACGCGGGGTGGAGCAGCTCGGTAGCTCGCTGGGCTCATAACCCAGAGGTCGCAGGTTCAAATCCTGTCCCCGCTACTCAGTAGCAACGAAGGCCCGGATCCAGTCACTGGATCCGGGCCTTCGTCGTACATCCGTGTCGGACGGACGAAGTCGTACACCCGTGTCGGGCGCACGAAAGAAGCCCCCGCCGAGGCGGGGGCTTCTCCGACGGTGGTCAGGCCGTCGTGGCGCAGCTCGGGCAGAGGCCCCGGTAGGTGACCTCGACGTTCGAGATCACGAAGCCGAAGCGCTCGGTGTCCGGGAGGTCCGCCAGCGGGTCGCCGGCCGGGTGCACGTCGCGGATCGCGCCGCAGCGGCCGCAGACCAGGTGCTGGTGGGGCCGGTGGGCGTTCGGGTCGTACCGCTTGGCGCGTCCGTCGGTCGCGACCTCGATGACCTCGCCGAGGGTGACCATCTCGCCCAGCGTGTTGTACACGGTGGCGCGCGAGATCTCGGGCAGCCTCGTCACGGCGCGCGCGTGGACCTCGTCGGCGGTCAGGTGTACATGGTCCCCGTCGAGGACCTCGGCCACGACGCGCCGCTGCGCGGTCATTCGCCAGCCGCGTCCGCGCAGTCGTTCCAACAGGTCACTCATGAGGGCCAGCCTAACAGTCGGGGCAAGGGGTTCCCGAACGGGTGTGACTTTGGATGCTTTCTTGACTTAGACAATGTCTATTGTAGGGTTTAGTCGAGGACAGGACGAAGGACGGCACACGCAGTCCATGACGCAGGAGGCGCACGTGACGCAGGGACCGCTCACCACGGAGGCCGGGGCTCCGGTCGCCGACAACCAGAACAGCGAGACCGCGGGCGTCGGCGGGCCGGTCCTCGTCCAGGACCAGCTCCTCCTGGAGAAGCTCGCCCACTTCAACCGCGAGCGCATCCCGGAGCGCGTGGTCCACGCGCGCGGCGCGGGCGCCTACGGCACCTTCACGGTGACCCGTGACGTCACCCGGTGGACGCGGGCGAAGTTCCTCTCCGAGGTCGGCAAGGAGACCGAGACCTTCCTGCGCTTCTCCACCGTCGCGGGCAACCTCGGCGCGGCGGACGCCGTGCGCGACCCCCGCGGCTGGGCGCTGAAGTTCTATACCGAGGAGGGCAACTACGACCTCGTCGGCAACAACACGCCGGTGTTCTTCATCAAGGACGCCATCAAGTTCCCCGACTTCATCCACACCCAGAAGCGCGACCCGTACACCGGCTCGCAGGAGGCGGACAACGTCTGGGACTTCTGGGGCCTCTCCCCGGAGTCGACCCACCAGGTGACCTGGCTCTTCGGCGACCGCGGCATCCCCGCCTCGTACCGCCACATGAACGGCTACGGCTCGCACACCTTCCAGTGGAACAACGCGGCCGGCGAGGTCTTCTGGGTCAAGTACCACTTCAAGACCGACCAGGGCATCAAGAACCTCACCCAGGACGAGGCCAACCGCCTCGCCGGCGAGGACCCGGACTCGCACCAGCGCGATCTGCGCGAGGCCATCGAGCGCGGCGACTACCCGAGCTGGACCGTGCAGGTCCAGATCATGCCCGCGACCGACGCGGCGGCCTACCGCTTCAACCCGTTCGACCTCACCAAGGTGTGGCCGCACGAGGACTACCCGCCGATCGAGATCGGCAAGCTGGAGCTCAACCGCAACCCGGAGAACGTCTTCGCCGAGGTCGAGCAGTCGGTCTTCAGCCCCGCGCACTTCGTGCCGGGCATCGGCCCCTCCCCGGACAAGATGCTCCAGGGCCGCCTCTTCGCGTACGGGGACGCCCACCGCTACCGCGTCGGCATCAACGCCGACCACCTGCCGGTGAACCGCCCGCACGCCACCGAAGCGCGCACCCACTCCCGTGACGGCTTCCTCTACGACGGCCGCCACGGGGGCGCGAAGAACTACGAGCCGAACAGCTTCGGCGGCCCGCGCCAGACGGACCGGCCGCTCTGGGCCGGCTCCGCCGTCACCGGTGTGACCGGCGAGCACGCCGCCGCCTCGCACGCCGAGGACGACGACTTCGTCCAGGCGGGCGACCTCTACCGTCTGATGTCCGATGACGAGAAGCGCCGCCTCATCGCGAACCTGGCCGGCTTCATCGCCAAGGTCTCGCGCGAGGACATCGCCGAGCGGGCGATCGACAACTTCCGCCGGGCGGACGGAGACTTCGGCAAGCGGCTGGAGGCCGCGGTCCAGGCCCTGCGCGGCTGAGGGCGCTTGCCGTAGGGAGGGAGCGGGCCGCACTTCCGTACGGGAGTCCGGCCCGCTCTCGCGTCATCCCGCGACGCTGTGCACCGGGACCCAGCAGCGGATGATGTCGCGTACGGAGACCATGCCGACCGGTCCCCGGTCGTCGAGGACGACGAGGTGGCGGAAGCCGCCGTGCGTCATGGCCTCGGCCGCCTCCGCCAGGGTCCAGGTGGGCGCGGCGAAGACGACGTCACGGGTGGTGTGGGCGTCGGCGGTCTCGTGGTCGGGATCCTGGTCGCGGGCGATCGAGTTGAGGATGTCGCGCTCGGTGAGGATGCCGAGTCCGCCGGCGTCGCCGTCGAGGACGACGCAGGCGCCGACGCGGCGCGCGGCCATCAGCCGGGCGGCCTGTCGGAGGGTGTGGGCGGGGCCGATGGTGAGGACCACGGTGCTCATGGCGTCACGGACGAGCATGGACGGAGCCACCTCCTTGGTGAATCCCGATCCCTCATTGAGAAAGGATTCACAAGTTCACAAGCGGGGGGACTCTCAGAGTTGCACCGGGGGAGGAGACCGACAAGGGGGCGCGCGACGCGCCCCCCGGGAGCGTCAGGGGCGCGCGTTCTCCTGGCCGGAGGGTGCTCAGCCCTGCGCGTTCTCCTGGTTCAGGTAGCTCAGCAGCTCGCCGTGGAGCAGGCCGTTCGACGCCGCCGCGTTCCCGCTGTGCGGGCCGTGCCGCCCGTCCAGGCCCGTGTACGTGCCACCGGCCTCCTGGACCACGACCGCGACCGCGGCCATGTCCCACAGCGACAGCTCCGGCTCCGCGCAGATGTCCACGGAACCCTCCGCGACCATCATGTACGGCCAGAAGTCGCCGTACGCCCGGGTCCGCCAGCACGCGCGCGTGAGGTCGAGGAAGCCGTCGAGGCGGCCCCGCTCCTCCCAGCCGCTGATCGAGGAGTACGCGAAGGAGGCGTCCGACAGCGAGGCGACCTTCGAGACGCCGAGCCGGGTCGCCGAGGCCAGGCTGCGGCCCGTGTACGCGCCGAGCCCCTTCGCCGCCCACCAGCGCCGGCCGAGCGCCGGGGCGGACACCACGCCCACCACCGGCTGGAACCCGGTCTCCCCGGCCTCCATCAGCGCGATCAGGGTCGCCCAGACCGGCACCCCGCGCACGTAGTTCTTCGTGCCGTCGATCGGGTCGATCACCCAGCGGCGCGGGCCCGAGCCCTCCACGCCGTACTCCTCGCCGAGGATCGCGTCACGCGGCCTGGCGCGCTGGAGCTGTCCGCGGATCAGCTCCTCCGCCGCCTTGTCGGCCTCGCTCACCGGAGTCATGTCCGGCTTCGTCTCGACCTTCAGGTCGAGCGCCTGGAATCGGTCCATGGTGGCCGCGTCGGCGGCATCCGCGAGGACGTGGGCGAGACGCAGATCATCGTGGTAGTCGGCCATGGTCGGCACTCTATCCCCGAGGCGCGAAGGCAAGGGGAAGCGTCCATGCCCCCGAGGCGCGAAGGCACGGGGAAGCGTCCATGCCCCCGAGGCGCGAAGGCACGGGGAAGCGTCCACGTCCCCGATGCGCGAAGCGCGGAGAAGCGTCCACGGGAGCCTTGACAGCGCCCGGGTGCCTGTCGACGCTGAGCGGAGAACCGTTCCCTCCCGGAGGTGAGGATGGCGAACGCCCGCGAGGCCCTGCTCGACGCCGCGCTCGCCGCGCTCGCGCACCACCCCTGGTCCGCCGTGCGGATGGCCGACCTCGCCGGCGCCGCCCGGGTCTCCCGGCAGACGCTCTACAACGAGTTCGGCAGCAAGGACGGACTGGCCCGCGCCCTCGTCCGCAGGGAGGCCGACGCCTACCTGCACGGCGTCCGGCGCCTGCTCGCCGCCCCCGCCCCGCCCGAGCGGAACCTCGTCCAGGTCGCCGAGTGGATCGTCGCCCGCGCCGCCGTCCGCCCGATACTGCGGGCCCTGCTCACCGGCGCCTGGAACGAGCGGCTGCCCCAGCCCCGGCCGGCCCGGCCCGGCGCCCGGCCCGCCCCCGTCCCCGCCCAGCGGCGCGCCGACGCCGGGCCGCCCGCGCCCGGCGAACTCGTCGCGGAGACCGCGGCCTGCGCGGGGGAGCGGTGGGCGGCCGGCTGCGAGCTGGCCGTACGGATCGCCCTCAGCCACATCGTCGCACCGGCCCTGCCGGTGGGGCCTCAGTGCGCCGAGCCGGAGAGCTGGAGCCCGATGACCCCCACGATGACCAGGGTGATCGAGACGATCTTGAGCGTGGAGACCACGTCGCCGAGGAAGACCATCCCGTAGATCGCCGTCCCGGCCGCGCCGATCCCCGTCCACACCGCGTACGCCGGACCCACGTCGAGCTTCCGCAGCGCCAGGGTGAGGAGACCGAAGCTGCCGAGGGCGAAGGCGGCGAAGGCGATCGTCGGCCACAGCCGGGTGAAACCGTGCGAGAGCTTCAGGCAGACCGCGAATCCCGTCTCCAGGATCCCGGCGATCACCACCAGCAGCCACGCCATCGTCAGTGCCTCCCACGCCGTCGGTGACTGCTTCGTCGCACTTGGTGCGATTATGCATTTACCGGCAGCGAGCGGGCGTAAACCGAGCGGGTGCAACGCCGGGGCTCAGTCGCCCTCGCGCCGCTCCCTCGTGGCGAGCAGTCGCCGCAGCGAGTACAGCCGCGCCGGATCGGCGTGCCCCTCCGCCACGAACGCGTCGAGCGCGCAGTCCGGCTCGTCGTGGCTGCAGGCGCGCGGGCAGTTCTCGGTGCCCGGCTCCAGGTCGGGGAAGGCGTGGATGACCCGGGACGGGTCGACGTGGTGCAGGCCGAAGGACCGCACGCCCGGGGTGTCGATGACCCAGCCGTCGGCCGCGTCCAGGGGCAGCGCGAGCGCCGAGGTCGTGGTGTGCCGGCCGCGGCCCGTCACCGCGTTCACACGGCCGGTGACGCGCCGCTTCTCCTCCGGCACCAGGGCGTTGACCAGCGTCGTCTTGCCGACGCCCGAGTGTCCGACGAAAGCCGTGACGCGCCCGTCCAGGTACTGCCGCACCCGGTCGGCCGCCCCGCCGTCGTACAGCTCGTCGCGGTTCACCACCACGTGCGGGATGTCCAGGTCCCCGTACAGCTCCAGGAGCTTCTCGGGCGGGGCCAGGTCCGACTTCGTCATCACCAGGAAGGGTTCGAGCCCGCCGTCGTACGCCGCGACCAGGCAGCGGTCGATCAGCCGGGGGCGCGGCTCCGGGTCGGCGAGCGCGGTGACGATCGCGAGCTGGTCGGCGTTGGCGACGACCACCCGCTCGTACGGGTCGTCGTCGTCGGCCGTGCGCCGGAGCACCGAGCTCCGCTCGCTGATCCGTACGATCCGGGCCAGCGTGTCCTTCTCGCCCGACAGGTCGCCGACCAGCGAGACCCGGTCGCCGACGACGGCGGCCTTGCGGCCCAGCTCGCGCGCCTTCATCGCCATCACCGCCCGGCCGTCGACCAGGCAGGTGAGCCGGCCGCGGTCGACGGTGAGGACCATGCCCTCGACGGCGTCCTCGTGCTTCGGACGGATGGTGGTGCGGGGACGGGTGCCCTTGCGGTTGGGCCGCTGGCGGATGTCGTCCTCGTCGGTGTGCTTGCCGTAGCGCCGCATGGTTCAGACCCCGAGCATTTCGGTCCACATCGTCGGGAAGTCCGGCAAGGTCTTCGCCGTCGTGGCCACGTCCTCGATCTCCACGCCCTCGACGGCGAGGCCGATGATCGCGCCCGCGGTCGCCATGCGGTGGTCGTGGTACGTGTGGAAGACGCCGCCGTGCAGCGGGCGCGGGCGGATGTGGAGACCGTCCTCGGTCTCGGTCACGTCGCCACCGAGCTCGTTGATCTCCTTGGTGAGCGCCGCGAGCCGGTCCGTCTCGTGCAGCCGCAGGTGCGCGACCCCGCGCAGGGTCGAGGGGGAGTCGGCGAGGGCCGCGACCGCCGCGATGCCGGGGGTCAGCTCGCCGACCTCGCCGAGGTCCACGTCGATGCCGTGGATCCGGCCCGTGCCGGTGAAGGTCAGGCCCGCGTCGGTGAGCTCGCAGGAGCCACCCATCTCGGTGAAGATCCGGCGCAGCTCGTCGCCCGGCTGGGTGGTCCGCGCCGGCCAGTCGGGGATCGTCACCCGGCCGCCGGTCACCAGGGCCGCCGCCAGGAACGGCTGCGCGTTCGACAGGTCGGGCTCGACGACGAGGTCCCGGCCGCGCAGCGCGCAGGGCGCGACCCGCCACACGTTCGGCTCGCCGCCGTGCTCCGGCTCGTCGACCTGGGCGCCGACCGCGCGCAGCATGTCGACGGTCATCCGGATATGGGGGAGCGAGGGGAGCCGGCTGCCCACGTGCCGTACCTCGACGCCCTGGTTGAAGCGGGGCGCGGACAGCAGCAGGGCGCTGACGAACTGGGAGGACGAGGAGGCGTCGATCTCGACCGTGCCGCCGTCCAGGCCCCCGGCGCCGTGCACGGTCATCGGGAGCGCGCCCCGGCCGTCGTCGTCGATCCGGGCGCCGAGCGCGCGCAGCGCGTCGATCACGCCGTGCAGCGGACGCTCGTGGGAGCGGGCGTCGCCGTCGAAGCGCACCGGGCCGTCGGCGAGGGCCGCGACCGGGGGCAGGAAGCGCATGACCGTGCCGGCGTTGCCGACGTCGACGGCCGCGGGGCCGCGCAGCGGGGAGGGGATGATCCGCCAGGCCTCGCCGGTGCCGTCGGGGCCCACGCCCTCCTCGATCTTCACGCCGAGGGTGCGGAGCGCCTCGGCCATCAGGAGGGTGTCGCGGGAGCGCAGCGGGCGGCGCAGCCAGCCCGGCTCGGCGGCGAGCGCGGCGAGGACAAGGGCGCGGTTGGTGACCGACTTCGATCCGGGCACGGTGACGGTCGCGTCGACGGCGCCGCGGGCATACGGGGCGGGCCAGAGGTCGGTGGGCGGGTCGGTGTGCGTCGCGGAAGCTGCTGCGGTCATGGACTCACTGTACGGGGGAGTCAGATGCCCAGGAGCCAGCGCCCGCCGCCGATCAGGGCGGATATCGCGACCGCGTGGAAGAAGAACAGCCACACTCCGGCGGGCACCTGGGTGAGCCGCGACAGCTGGTCGGCGTCCGAGTCGGGTGCGCCGCCGTGGCGCCGCTTCGCCTGGAGCTCGAAGGCCGGGCGGACACCGCCGAGGAGCAGGAACCACACCACCGCGTACGCGAACGCCGACTGGACGTCGGGGCCGGTCAGCCAGGAGACGAGGACGAAGGCGGCGCCCGTCAGGACGACGGTGAGGACCCCGTACGCGTTGCGGATCATCACCAGGAGCGCGAGCAGCAGCGCGGTCGCGATCCACAGCAGCAGGGCGATGTGGCCGATGCCGAGCAGGGCGGCGCCGCCCAGCCCGAGCAGCGGGGCCGCCGGATAGCCGGCGGCGAGGGTGAGGACCACGCCGACGCCGGTCGCCCGGCCCCGGGAGACGGTGAGCCCGCTGGTGTCCGAGTGCAGCCGGATCGCCTGCAGGCGGCGGCCGGTGGCGAGGGCGATCAGGCCGTGGCCGCCCTCGTGGGCGATGGTGATCGCGTTGCGGGCGGGGAGCCAGAGGCGGCGGAGGGTGACCAGGGCCAGCGCGCCGACGGCCGTGACGTAGACGATCCACGCGTCGGGAGCGGGCTGGGTGCCGAGGATCTCGGTCATTTCGCGGACGGCTCCTCGGTCGGGTGCGGGAACGTGGCAGTGTGGCACGTATGTGCGGACGGTATGCATCGAGTCGGCGGCCCGAGGACCTCGTCGACGTCTTCGGGATCGAGAAGTGGGAGCCCGAGGAGACCCTGGCCCCCGACTGGAACGTGGCCCCGACCAAGGAGGTCTGGGCCGTACTGGAGCGTCCTGTGAAAGACGCCGGATCGCCGCGCCCGGTTCGCCAGCTGCGCGCCCTGAGGTGGGGGCTCGTGCCGTCCTGGTCGAAGTCGCCGGAGGGCGCCGCCCGGATGATCAACGCGCGCGCGGAGACCGTGGACGAGAAGCCCTCCTTCAAGCGCGCCTTCCAGGCGCGCCGCTGCATCCTGCCCGCCGACGGCTACTACGAGTGGGTGACCGGGGCCGCCGAGCGCGATCTGGAGGTCGAGGGGAAGAAGAAGCGGCCCCGGAAGCAGCCGTACTTCGTGACCCCGGCGGACGGCTCCGTCTTCGCGATGGCCGGGCTCTACGAGTTCTGGCGGGACACGACGCTGCCCCCCGAGCACTCCTCCGCGTGGTGGGTGACCTGCTCGGTGATCACCACCGAGGCCGAGACCGGCCCGCTGGGCGTCGCCCCGGCCGAGGGCCCGCGCTCGCTCGCCGACATCCACCCCCGGATGCCGCTCATGCTGACCGAGGACCGCTGGGACGCCTGGCTCGACCCGGCGCGCACCGACCCCGAGGAGCTGCGCGGGCTGCTCGCCCCGCCGCCCGGCGGCCTGATGCGGGCCTACCCGGTCGCGACCGCCGTCAGCAACGTCCGCAACAACGGCCCCGAGCTCCTGGAGGAGCTGTCGGGACCGGAAGTCGGCACGCTGTTCTGACGCGTGAGCCGGACCGGACGGCAGGATGGGGACGTGACACAGTACGAGACCGTCTCCACCGACGCCGGTGAGGCACGCATCACCTGGCACGCCGGGACGAAGCCCTGGGCCGTCCTCGCCCTCGGCCACGGCGCCGGCGGCGGCGTCGAGGCCCGCGACCTCCAGGCCCTGGCCGCCGCGCTGCCCGCGCACGGCGTGACCGTCGCCCTCGTCGAACAGCCCTGGCGGGTCGCCGGCAAGAAGGTCGCGCCCGCGCCGAAGACCCTCGACACCGGCTGGCGCGGCCTCTGGCCGGCCCTCGCCGAGCCCGGCCTCCCGGTGGTCGCCGGCGGCCGCAGCGCCGGCGCCCGGGTCGCCTGCCGGACCGGCCGCGAGCTCGGCGCGCTCGCCGTCCTCGCCCTGAGCTTCCCGCTCCACCCGCCGGGCAGGCCCGAGCGGTCCCGCGCCGAGGAGCTCCTCTCCACCGGACTGCCCACGCTCGTCGTCCAGGGCGGCAACGACACCTTCGGGCGGCCCGAGGAGTACCCGGAAGGGCCGTACGAGCTCGTGGAGATTCCGTACGGGGACCACGGCTTCGCGATCCCCAAGCGGGCGCCGCTGAGCCAGGACGAGGCGCTCGCCGCTCTCGTCGACGGCGTCACGAAGTGGATCACCGCCCTCCGCTGACTTCACCGCGTGCACCGGGAATGCCACGCCGGTGACCACTGTTGTGGAGAGCGTCGGTGTGAGAGCAAGGAAGAGGGAGTCCGTCGCATGGGTTCGACCATCTGCCCAGAGCGTGCGCAGGCCGCTGACCTCGACTGGACAGTGCTGCCCGCACCCAGGACCGCCCCTATTCGGGCGGCGGGCGGAGCGGTTCCTCGTCTATCCTCCGAAACGAGCGGGTCCGCCCTCGGGCTCGCCGCCGCGCTGGAGGAGGTGGGTCCGGTCACTGGGACCGACACAGGGACCGACGACGGCCCCGAGGAGACGACCGAGGAGCGCAACGCGCGCTTCGAGCGGGACGCCCTCGGCTACCTCGACCAGATGTACTCGGCCGCGCTGCGCATGACGCGCAACCCCGCGGACGCGGAGGACCTGGTGCAGGAGACCTACGCCAAGGCGTACGGATCCTTCCACCAGTTCCGCGAGGGTACGAACCTCAAGGCCTGGCTGTACCGCATCCTCACGAACACCTTCATCAACTCGTACCGCAAGAAGCAGCGTGAGCCTCAGCGCAGCGCCGCCGAGGAGATCGAGGACTGGCAGCTCGCCCGCGCCGAGTCGCACATGTCGACCGGTCTGCGCTCCGCCGAGTCGCAGGCGCTCGACCACCTCCCCGACTCCGACGTGAAGGAAGCGCTCCAGGCGATTCCCGAGGAGTTCCGCATCGCCGTCTATCTCGCCGATGTCGAGGGCTTTGCGTACAAGGAGATCGCGGACATCATGGGGACACCCATCGGTACGGTGATGTCCCGACTGCACCGGGGCCGCCGCCAGCTGCGCGGCATGCTCGAGGACTACGCTCGCGACCGCGGGCTGGTACCCGCGGGCGCCGGAGAGTCGTCGAACGATCTGAAAGGCTCGGGCTCATGAGCTGCGGAGAGCCGCACGAGACGGATTGCTCAGAGGTCCTGGATCATCTGTACGAGTTCCTGGACCACGAGATGCCCGACAGTGACTGCACCAAGTTCGAGGTGCACTTCGAGGAGTGCTCCCCGTGCCTGGAGAAGTACGGCCTCGAACAGGCCGTGAAGAAGCTCGTCAAGCGCTGCTGCGGAAGTGACGACGTCCCCAGTGACCTGCGCGCCAAGGTCATGGGCCGGATCGACCTGATCCGCGGCGGACACATGGTGCCGGAGCAGGACATCACGGTGAACGCACCGACGACTCCGGCCCCGCAGGAGTAAGAGGCGTCCATCGGGGCCGCCGCGACACGCTCGCGGCGGCCCCGCGCATATATCAGCTTGTATCACCCGATGGTGCGAATCACTCCGACCGCGCCGTCGCCGGCCGCCCAACTCGCTAGCGTGACAGGCGTGATGGGCGTGAAGGTCATTCCGCGAGCGGCCCGCGTGTACATCGGCTGCGCCCTGCTCGGCGCCGGGGCCTGTGCCCTGCCCGCGCTGCGCCCCGGCGCCGCCGTCCCCTGGGGCACGGCCGCACTCCTCGCCGCCCTGTACGCGCTCTGCGAGCTGCCCGCCCGCTCCCGGCTCCCCGGCCGCGCGCCCGGCGCCTCCGTCCCCATGGGCACCGGCTCCTTCTTCCCCGTACTCCTCGCCTCCGCGCTGCTCCTGCCGCCCGCGGCCGCCGCGCTCACCGCGATCCCCGGCAGCCTCCTCGCCCGCGTCGACGAACCCCCCGCCGCACCCCGCCGCGCCTGGCGGGCCGCCGCCGCGGCCCTCTCCGTCTGGGCCGCCGCCCTGGCCGCCGGAGCCCTCGGCGGCCCCACCGCCCTCGGCCGCGGCCCGGACGCCCCCGACCTGCCGTACGCGCTGCTGCCCGCCGGCGCCGCCGCCCTCGCCTTCTGCCTGGTCCTCACCGCCCTCGACGGCGGCATCCGCGCCACCGCCGGGGGACTGCCCCTGCGGGCCGCCTGGCGCGGCCTCCTCGGCCGGGCCCTCGCCCCGCACACCGTCCACGGCCTCGCCGGACTCATGATGGCCGTCCTCTGGCGCAGCACGTACGGCCCCTTCGCCGCGCTCTTCGTGCTCCTGCCCATGTACATCTCCTGCTGGGTCTTCGCCCAGTACCACCGCGAGCGCGCCGCCCACCAGGCCACCATCCGCGCCCTCGTCCAGGCCGTCGACATCAAGGACACCTACACCCGCGGCCACAGCGAACGCGTCGGCCACGCCTCCGTCCTGATCGCCCGTGAGCTCGGCATGGCCGACGACCGCCTCGACGTCGTCCGCTTCGCCGGCATCCTCCACGACGTCGGCAAGCTCGGCGTCCCCACCCGGGTGCTCACCAAGGACGGGCCCCTCACCCCCGAGGAACGCCGGGTCATCGAACTCCACCCCGAGTACGGCCACGAGATGGTCCGCGGCATCGGCTTCCTCGGCGAGGCGCGGGCCGCGATCCTCCACCACCACGAACGCATGGACGGCAGCGGCTACCCGTACGGCCTCCACGGCGAGCAGATCCCCGAGTTCGCCCGGGTCGTCGCCGTCGCCGACGCCTTCGACGCCATGACCTCCACCCGCTCCTACAGCCGGGCCCGCCCCGTGCCCACCGCCCTCGCCGAACTGGAACGCTGCGCCGGCACCCAGTTCGACCCCCGGATGGTCACCGCCCTCGCCCAGGCCCTCGACCGGCACGGCTGGCAGCCCGCCGTCACCGCCGACGAGAGCACCCCCCAGCGGGAAGCCGATCAGAGCACCCCCCAGCGGGAAGCCGACGAGACCGCCCGCGAGCAGGAGCAGGTCCCGCCGGCGCGCGAACCCCTCCCCGCGCCGGCCGCCAAGGAGCCCGCGTGAGACCCGGGGCGCCCACCGTCGGCGCCGTGCGCGGCGGCGCGCTCCTCCTCGGGCTCACCGGCTTCGGCGCCACCCTCTGGTACGGCCTCGACGAACCCGGCAACGCCCTCGCCTTCGGCACCCTCATCGCCCTCGGCGAGCTCGCCCGCTGGGGCGCCGCACCCGGCACGGGGGCACCGCCCGTGCGCGAAGCGCCACGGGGGAGCGAGCCCGCCCCGCTCGGCGCCGCCGGAGCCCTCGCCTACGCCCTGCTCGGCAGCAGCGCCGGCCACGCCACCACCCACGGCGTCCTCCAGACCGTCGCCGTCGTCGTCGCCGCGGGCCTCGCCGGGATCGTCCCGCACATCGCCCGCGGCCAGGGCCCCGGCCTCGACCACTTCGCCCGCCGCGTCCTCACCGTCGGCTTCGCCGCCCTCTGCTTCCAGCCCCTCTACAACTCCGGCGCCCTCACCAGGCACCTCGGCGAGGGCCCCGCGTACGCCCTCTTCCTGGTCCTCCTGCTCGTCCTGACCGCCCTCTGCGACGCCGTGCTCGCCGCCCTCCTCCTGCGCGCCCGCACCGGATTCCCGTACGGCCCCCTCCTGCGCGACGAACTCCGCGCCTTCCTCGGCATCGGCTCCGCCGTCTGCGCCACCGGCACCGTCATGGCACTCGGCGTCGCCGCCGCCGGACTCTGGGCCCTGCCCGTCCTCGCCGTCCCCCTCCTGCTCACCCAGCTCTCCTTACGGCGGTACGCGGCCGTGCGGACCGTCAACCGGCAGACCATCGCCTCCCTCGCCCGCGCCACCGAGATCGCCGGCTGCACCCCGCCGGGCCACGCCCACCGGGTCGCCGCCCTCAGCGCGGCCGTCGGGCGCGAGCTCGGCCTCTCCGGGACCGAACTGACCGTCCTGGAGCACGCGGCGCTCATGCACGACATCGGCCAGCTCTCCCTCGTCGACCCCGTCGAGGGCGGCGCCACCGCCCTCCTCCCGGCCGAGGAACAGCGCCGGATCGCCCTCCTGGGCGGCGAGGTCGTCCGCAGGACCGGGGTCCCCGAGGCCGTCGCCGTCGTCGTGGAGCGGCAGGCCGACCCGTACCGCGAGCAGCCGCAGGCCGCCCGGATCGTGCGGGCCGTGAACGCCTACGACGACCTCGCCGGCGCCGGAGCGGGCGAGGGGGCGGGCGCCGCCCTCGGGGCCCTGGAACGGCTCAGGCTCGGCACCGCCCGCGACTATCACCCGGATGTCGTCGAATGCCTGGCCAGGGTCCTGGCACGCGGCGGAGACCCTGGGGTGACCTCGGCGGTCCCTGGGTAACCCATGGGTAATGAGCGCGCGTCCGACCGGGCATGGTTGGATGCGAACAAGAGGGTGAAGCGACCGGCAGGCGGGAATCGTGAAGATCTTCGGGAAGGTACGGCATCGGCCCTCCGCCTCATGGCGGCAGGCCACGGACCGCGCGTTCACGCTGATCGGCGACGGCCGGTACGAGGACGCGGGCGCACTCCTGACGCGCGCGGCGGATCTGGAGCCCTGGCTCTCCGAGTCCTGGTTCAACCTGGCGCTGCTGCACAAGTTCCGGCACGACTGGGAGCAGGCCCGCGCCGCCGGGCTGCGCGCCGTCGCGCTCCTCGACAAGGAGACCGGCGCCCCCGACTGGTGGAACGTCGGCATCGCCGCCACCGCCCTCCAGGACTGGCCGCTGGCCCGCCGGGCCTGGCAGGCCTACGGTCTCAAGGTCCCCGGAGCCGCCGCCGGCACCGGCGAGCCCGCCGGCATGGAGCTGGGCAGCGCCGCCGTCCGCCTCTCGCCCGAGGGCGAGGCGGAGGTCGTGTGGGGCCGCCGGCTCGACCCGGCCCGGATCGAGGTCCTCTCCATCCCGCTGCCGTCCTCCGGCCGCCGCTGGGGCGAGGTCGTCCTCCACGACGGCGTGCCGAACGGCGAGCGGACCACCACCGCCGGCCCCTCCTACCCCGTCTTCGACGAGATCGAGCTGTGGGCGCCCTCACCCGTCCCCACCTGGGTCGTCCTTCTGGAGGCCGCCACCGAGGCCGACCGGGACGCCCTGGAGCAGCTCGCCGCCGAGGCCGGTTTCGCCGCCGAGGACTGGTCGTCCTCCGTGCGGCTGCTCTGCCGCGCCTGCTCCGAGTCGACGATGCCGAGCGCCGAGGGCGAGGGCGAGCACTCCGACCCGCACGACCACAGCGAGCCCGGGCATCCCGGACCGCTCGGCCACCGCTCGCCCGGCGAGCTGTGGGTCCCCGAGCGCGAGTGCGGCATCGCGGCCCCGGCCGGCCTGGTGCGCGGGCTCCTCGACGGCTGGGTGGCGGACAGCCCGGACAGCCGGGAATGGCGTGATCTGGAAGAGGTCTGCTGAGGCCAGGGCCCCGGGCCCGTAGGCTGTCCCTCGACGGAATCGGGTTTTCAGAAGGGCGCGGCCGGACATGGCGCAGCAGGAGACGGACGAGCAGACGATCAACGACGGCTTCGTCGTGGACACGGAGGACTGCGAGGCGCGGGAGCTCGCCTACCGCGAGCGCGGCACGGTGCGCCCGATCACGGTCGTCGGCAACCCCGTCCTCCACCGCGAGGTCAAGGACGTCACCGAGTTCGACGACGAGCTGGCGCAGCTCATCGACGACATGTTCGCCAGCCAGAAGGCCGCCGAGGGCGTGGGCCTGGCCGCGAACCAGATCGGTGTGGACCTCAAGGTCTTCGTCTACGACTGCCCCGACGACGAGGGCGTCCGGCACACCGGTGTCGTGATCAACCCCGTCCTCCAGGAGCTCCCGGCCGAGCTGCGCGTCCTGGACGAGTCCAACGAGGGCTGCCTGTCCGTGCCGACCGCCTACGCCGAACTGGCCCGCCCCGACTACGCGGAGGTCCACGGCCAGGACGCCCAGGGCAACCCGATCAAGGTGCGCGGCACCGGCTACTTCGCCCGCTGCCTCCAGCACGAGACGGACCACCTGTACGGCTTCCTGTACATCGACAAGCTCTCCAAGCGCGACCGCAAGGACGCCCTCCGCCAGATGGCCGAGGGCACCCCGCGCTACGAGACGGTCCCGAACGACTGATCGCCTGCGCTCACGAGAAAGGGCCCCGCTCCTCACCAGGAGCGGGGCCCTTTCTCGTACCGGCTAGAAGTCCTCGTCGAGGTCCACCGAGCCCTCGACCGCCACCTGGTAGGCGGACGGGCGGCGCTCGAAGAAGTTCGTGAGCTCCTGGACGCCCTGGAGCTCCATGAAGGAGAAGGGGTTCTCCGAGCCGAACACCGGGGCGAAGCCGAGGCGCTGGAGGCGCTGGTCGGCGACGCACTGGAGGTACTCGCGCATCGACTCCGTGTTCATGCCCGGCAGGCCGTCGCCGCACAGGTCCTGGCCGAACTGCAGCTCCGCCTCGACGGCTTCCTTCAGCATGTCCGTGACCTGCTGCTGCAGCGCCTCGTCGAAGAGCTCCGGCTCCTCCTTGCGGACGGTGTCCACGACCTCGAAGGCGAAGTTCATGTGCATCGTCTCGTCCCGGAACACCCAGTTGGTGCCCGTCGCCAGGCCGTGGAGGAGGCCGCGGGAGCGGAACCAGTAGACGTAGGCGAAGGCGCCGTAGAAGAACAGGCCCTCGATGCACGCGGCGAAGCAGATCAGGTTCAGCAGGAAGCGGCGGCGGTCGGCGGCCGTCTCCAGCTTCTCGATCTTCTCGACCGAGTCCATCCACTTGAAGCAGAACTGCACCTTCTCGCGGATGGAGGGGATGTTCTCGACGGCGGCGAACGCGGCGGCGCGGTCGTCCGGGTCGGGCAGGTAGGTGTCCAGGAGCGTCAGGTAGAACTGGACGTGGACGGCCTCCTCGAAGAGCTGGCGCGACAGGTACAGGCGCGCCTCCGGGGAGTTGATGTGCTTGTACAGCGTCAGGACCAGGTTGTTCGCCACGATCGAGTCGCCCGTCGCGAAGAACGCGACCAGACGGCCGATCATGTGCTGCTCACCGGGGGTGAGCTTGGCGAGGTCGGCGACGTCCGAGTGGAGGTCGACCTCCTCGACCGTCCAGGTGTTCTTGATGGCGTCCCGGTAGCGCTCGTAGAAGTCCGGGTAGCGCATGGGGCGGAGCGTGAGCTCGAAGCCCGGGTCCAGGAGGTTCTTCTTCTCGGTCATCACTGGCAGGCCTCGCAGGACTCGGGGTTCTCAAGGGAGCAGGCGATCGCGTCCGCGTCGGGGGCCGCCTGCTGGACGGGGATCGGGGCGGCGGCCTGGGCGGCGCGGGCGATCCGGGTCGCCGGGCGGGAGCGCAGGTAGTACGTCGTCTTCAGGCCCTGCTTCCAGGCGTACGCGTACATCGACGACAGCTTGCCGATCGTCGGCGTCTCCATGAACAGGTTCAGGGACTGGCTCTGGTCGAGGAACGGGGTCCGCGCCGCCGCCATGTCGATGAGGCCGCGCTGCGGGATCTCCCAGGCCGTGCGGTACAGCTCGCGCACCTCGTCCGGGACCCAGGTGAAGCCGGCCACCGAGCCGTTGGAGTCGCGCAGCGCCTCGCGGGTCTGCGCGTCCCACACGCCGAGCTTCTTCAGCTCGTCGACGAGGTACGAGTTGACCTGGAGGAACTCTCCGGACAGCGTCTCGCGCTTGAACAGGTTGGAGACCTGCGGCTCGATGCACTCGTAGACGCCCGCGATCGAGGCGATCGTCGCGGTCGGCGCGATGGCGAGGAGGAGGCTGTTGCGCATGCCGACCGCGGCGATCCGCTCGCGCAGCGCGGCCCAGCGCTCCGGCCAGTTCAGCTCGACGCCGAAGTGGTCCGGGTGCAGGACGCCCTGGGCGGTGCGGGTCTCGGCCCAGGCCGGCAACGGGCCGCTGCGCTCGGCGAGGTCGGCGGAGGCCTCGTACGCGGCGAGCATGATCCGCTCGGCGATACGGGTGGACAGCGCGCGCGCCTCGGGGGAGTCGAACGGCAGCTTCAGCTGGAAGAAGACGTCCTGGAGGCCCATCGCGCCCAGGCCCACCGGACGCCACTTGGAGTTGGAGCGGCCGGCCTGCTCGGTCGGGTAGAAGTTGATGTCGACGACCCGGTCGAGGAAGGTGACGGCCGTGCGGACGGTCGCGTCGAGCCGGTCCCAGTCGAGGTCCGAACCGACCACGAAGGCACCCAGGTTGACCGAGCCGAGGTTGCACACCGCGGTCTCGTCGTCGTTGGTGACCTCGATGATCTCGGTGCACAGGTTCGAGGAGTGCACCACGCGACCGGGCAGGGCGGTCTGGTTCGCGGTCCGGTTGGAGGCGTCCTTGAAGGTCATCCAGCCGTTGCCGGTCTGGGCCAGGGTCCGCATCATCCGGCCGTACAGGTCGCGGGCCGGCATCGTCTTGCGGGCCAGGCCCGCCGCCTCGGCCTTGAGGTAGGCGGCGTCGAACTCCTCGCCGTACAGGTCGACGAGCTCGGGCACGTCCGACGGCGAGAACAGCGACCAGTCGGCGTCGGCGTTGACCCGGCGCATGAACTCGTCCGGGATCCAGTGCGCCAGGTTCAGGTTGTGCGTACGGCGCTGGTCCTCGCCCGTGTTGTCGCGGAGCTCCAGGAACTCCTCGATGTCCGCGTGCCAGGTCTCCAGGTAGACCGCGGCGGCGCCCTTGCGGCGGCCGCCCTGGTTCACGGCGGCGACGGAGGCGTCGAGCGTCTTCAGGAACGGGACGATGCCGTTGGAGTGGCCGTTGGTGCCGCGGATCAGCGAACCGCGGGCGCGGATCCGGGAGTACGACAGGCCGATGCCGCCCGCGTGCTTCGAGAGGCGCGCGACCTGGTGGTAGCGGTCGTAGATGGAGTCCAGCTCGTCCTGCGGGGAGTCGAGCAGGTAGCAGGACGACATCTGCGGGTGGCGGGTGCCGGAGTTGAAGAGCGTGGGGGAGGACGGCAGGTAGTCCAGGCGGCTCATCAGGCCGTACAGCGCGCTCACTTCGTCCAGGGCGCGGACGCTGTCGTCCTCGGCGAGGCCGGCGGCGACGCGCAGCATGAAGTGCTGCGGCGTCTCGACCACCTTGCGGGTGATCGGGTGGCGGAGCAGGTAGCGCGAGTAGAGGGTGCGCAGACCGAAGTAGCCGAAGCGGTCGTCGCCGGCCGGGTCGATCGTCGCGTCGAGGCGCTCGGCGTGCAGGGCGACGAACTCGGCGGTGCGGTCGGCGATGAGGCCCTCGCGGTGGCCGACGGCGACGGAGGCCGAGAAGGACACGGCGCCCTGGCCGGCCGCCTCGTCGGCGATGGTGATGGTGAGGAGCCTGGCCGCGAGCCGGGAGTACGCCGGGTCGTCGGCGATCAGGCCGGCGGCCGCCTCGGTGGCAAGCTCGCGCAGCTCCGCCTCGTCCGACGTGGCGCTGCGGCCGCGGAGGGCGGCGGCGGCGACCTTGCCGGGGTCGGTGTCCGGGAGGTCGGCGGTGAGATCGGTCAGGGTCCGCAGGAGTACGGTCCCGGGTCCGTCGGTCTCGATCGCTGCGGCCGGATCGGCGGGCGCGATGGTCACGTGGAGGCTCTCTCTCGCTCGGCGGGGCCGCGGGCGGGGGAGGCGGGCAGGCGGGCACCCGTACGCGCGGGCGCGCCGCGTCCACCGGCCCACTCCGCGAGGCCCGGACGTCTGTGGCACCCGGAACGGAAGGACCGGGCGCGCTGTCGGCAGGTCCTCGGACTCACTCCGTACGAAGTGCGAAACCACACGAAGTACACCGTTGCGGGACAGTTCCGGATTCGCGCCGGATTCCCCTGCGTCGACAGCGAGGACGAGCATACATGTGGGGGGCGCCGCTCGTGGCACCCCCCACATGTTGTGTCGGCACCACGAGCGCCCACGCGAAGGGGGCCCGGGATTTCCGGGCCCCCTCGTGCACGCGTCCGTGGGTCAGTGCGCTCCGGCGCCGACCTTCTGCGGGTCGCGGGCACCCGCGTCGCCCGCGTCCGCCGTGTAGTCCTCGGGGGAGGTCTCGTCGACGCCCTCGGGGGCCTTGACGGCCTTGAGGACGAAGGTCAGGGCGACCGTGACGAGGACGTTGAGGACGAAGGCGGTGAGGCCGATGTAGCCGATCTCGCCGATGCCGGGGATCTCGGCGGCCGAACCGCCGAAGTGCTTCTGCGTCGGGCTGGCCACGCCGTACGCGGCGGCCGTGCCGTAGACCATGCCGACGGCCCAGCCGGCGAGCAGCGCCCAGCGGTGGAACCAGCGGGTGAACAGACCGCCGACGAGCGCCGGGAAGGTCTGGAGGATCCAGATGCCGCCGAGCAGCTGGAAGTTGATGGCGACCGTCTTGTCCATGGTGAGGACGAAGATGAGCGCGCCGACCTTCACCAGGAGGGACACCAGCTTGGAGACCTTGGTCTCCTGGGCCGGGGTGGCGTCCTTCTTGATGAAGTCCTTGTAGATGTTCCTCGTGAAGAGGTTGGCCGCGGCGATCGACATGATCGCGGCGGGGACGAGCGCGCCGATGCCGATCGCGGCGAACGCGACGCCCGCGAACCAGTCCGGGAACATGTTCTCGAACAGCTGCGGGATGGCGAGCTGGCCGTTGGTCACCTTCACGCCGGCGGCGATGGCCATGAAGCCGAGCAGCGCGAGCAGGCCCAGCATCAGCGAGTACAGCGGCAGGATGGTGGTGTTGCGGCGGATGACCTCACGACTCCGGGACGACAGCGTCGCCGTGATGGAGTGCGGGTACATGAAGAGCGCGAGCGCCGAGCCGAGCGCCAGCGTCGCGTACGTCCACTGGCCCGCCTCGCCGGGCACGAGCGCGCCCTTCGGCTTGCCGGTGGCCGGGTTGATCGTCTTGTACGCCTCGGCCGCCCTGCCGAAGATCTCGTCGAAGCCGCCCAGCTTGATCGGGATGTAGATGATCGCCACCGCGATGACGATGTAGATCAGGGTGTCCTTGACGAAGGCGATGAGCGCCGGGGCGCGCAGGCCGGAGGAGTACGTGTAGGCCGCGAGGACACCGAAGGCGATGAGCAGCGGCAGGTCCTTGACGAACCAGTTGGTGTTCTCGCCGCCGCCGACACCCATCACGTCCAGGACGGCCTGGATGCCGACGAGCTGGAGCGCGATGTACGGCATGGTGGCGAGGATGCCGGTGATCGCGACCGCGAGCGACAGGCCCTTGGAGCCGAAGCGGCCGCGCACGAAGTCGGAGGTGGTGACGTATCCGTGCTTGTGCGAGACCGACCAGAGGCGCGGCAGGAAGGTGAAGATCAGCGGGTACACCAGGATCGTGTACGGGACGGCGAAGAAGCCGGACGCGCCCGCCGCGTAGATGGCCGCGGGGACGGCGACGAAGGTGTACGCCGTGTAGAGGTCGCCGCCGAGCAGGAACCAGGTGATCCAGGTGCCGAACGACCGGCCGCCCAGGCCCCATTCGTCGAGGCTGTTCTCGTTCTCGGCCTTGCGCCAGCGCGCGGCCAGGAAGCCCATGACCGTGACGGCCAGGAAGAAGAAGACGAAGACGCCGAGCGCCACGCCGTTCACGCCGTCCTTCATCGCGCGTCACCTCCCTTGCGGGCGCGCTGGTCCAGCTGCCACAGCTTGTACGCGACCATGGTGAGCACCGTGGAGATCAGCACCCAGAGCATCTGGTACCAGTAGAAGAAGGGGATGCCCGCGAAGAGCGGTTCTACCTTCGCGTAGGAGCTCACCCAGAGCATGGCCACGAACGGGGCGAACAGACAGAGGGCGATCACCACTCTGAGCGGGGTGACGACCGATTGTTTCCCTTGTGTCGCTTGTGACATGGAGATCCCGTCCACTTTGCCGATGATCTGATGATGCCGAGGAAATCTAGGGGACCGTCGTCGTTCTCGGAACCCCCGTCCGTATCACGGATCTGTTCCCCGGACGGTTCAGTGCCATCCCTCTGGTGGAAACGAGGAAGGGCCGCATGGAAAACGCGAACGGCCGCAGGGAAACGCGCAACGGCCGCACCCCCCGCCGGGGTGCGGCCGTTCATGTCGTACGGGAAGGGGCTCAGCCGTTGGGGCGCTTCAGGCGCGCCACGAACTTGTACCGGTCGCCTCGGTAGACGGACCGTACCCACTCCACCGGCTCGCCCTGGGCGTCCAGCGAGTGGCGGGAGAGCATCAGCATCGGCAGGCCGACGTCCGTGCCGAGCAGCCCGGCCTCGCGCGGGGTGGCGAGGGAGGTCTCGATGGTCTCCTCGGCCTCGGCGAGGTGCACGTCGTAGACCTCGGCGAGCGCCGTGTACAGCGAGGTGTACTTCACGAGCGAGCGGCGCAGCGCGGGGAAGCGCTTCGCCGACAGGTGGGTGGTCTCGATGGCCATCGGCTCGCCGCTCGCCAGGCGCAGGCGCTCGATGCGGAGCACCCGGCCGCCGGCCGAGATGTCGAGCAGCCCGGCGAGGGTGTCGTCGGCCGTGACGTACCCGATGTCGAGGAGCTGTGAGGTGGGCTCAAGACCCTGGGCCCGCATGTCCTCCGTGTAGGAGGTGAGCTGCAGGGCCTGCGAGACCTTGGGCTTGGCCACGAACGTGCCCTTGCCCTGGATGCGCTCCAGACGGCCCTCGACGACCAGCTCCTGGAGCGCCTGGCGCACGGTGGTGCGCGAGGTGTCGAACTCGGCGGCGAGCGTGCGCTCCGGCGGGACCGGCGTGCCGGGCGGCAGGGTCTCCGTCATGTCGAGCAAGTGTCGCTTGAGCCGGTAGTACTTGGGCACGCGTGCGGTGCGGGTGGGTGCCCCGCCCTCTGTCTCCGTACCGCCCGCGTCCGTGGCCATGGCCTGCCTTCCCGACTCCTGTGCTGCTGCCGTCACCGGCTCCTCCGTCTGTCGCGGCTCACATGGTGGCACGGACCGGTCACGGGTCGTCGCCCTCCCTCAGGTGTCGGTCCGATAACGGACGCGACTGCCCTTCTTATACACCCTTGACACCCCTAAAGGTCTAGGCCAAGCTCCGGGTACTGGTCTAAACCATTAAAGACCAGGTCCCAGCCCCACGAGCATTACCTGACGTGTGTCTTCGCGCGGTGGGCAGGGGTTGCAGGCATCCCTGAGGAGGGTGGCGTGAAGCGCAAGCTCATCGCGGCGATCGGCGTCGCGGGCATGATGGTCTCCATTGCTGCGTGTGGTTCCGACAGCGGCAGTGACAAGGGCAAGGACGGCGGCAAGGCCGCCGGGGGCGACAAGACCCTGACCGTCTGGGTCATGGACGGTTCCGCGCCGGACGCCTGGATGGCCGAGGTGAACAAGGCCTTCGAGGCCAAGCACCCGGGCGTCAAGGTCAAGGTCGAGAAGCAGATCTGGAACGGCATCCAGGAGAAGGTCACCACCGCCCTCTCCGAGGACACTCCGCCGGACGTCCTGGAGCTCGGTAACACGCAGACCGCGGGCTACGCGGTCACCGGCGGCCTCGCCGACCTGTCCGGCGACAAGGCCACGCTCGGCTACGACGCCTGGAACAAGGGCATGGTCGCCTCCAACGAGCTGGACGGCAAGCTCTACTCCGCCCCCTGGTACGCCGCCAACCGCGTCGTCGTCTACGACAAGGCCGCCTTCAAGAAGGCCGGTGTCACCCCGCCGAAGACCCGCGCCGAGTGGATCGAGGGCCTGAAGAAGCTCAAGTCGTCCGACCCGAAGTCGCAGGCCATCTACCTGCCGGGCCAGTCCTGGTACGTCCTCGCCGGCCTCGTCTGGGACGAGGGCAGCGACCTGGCGGTCAAGGACGGCGACAAGTGGAAGGGCAACCTGTCCTCCCCCGAGGCCGTCGCCGCCATGAACTTCTACAAGGAGCTGGCGTCCTACTCGACCGCTCCCAAGGACAAGGACGAGGCGACCCCGCAGCAGTCCACCGACATCATCCCCAAGGGCGGCGTGGCGTCCTGGATCGGTCTCGGCTGGGAGGCCGGCGGCGCGATCGACGCCATGAAGAAGGCCGGCAAGACCGCCGACTTCGGTTACTTCCCGATCCCGGGCAAGACGGCCGACAAGCCGGGCTCCGTCTTCCTCGGCGGCTCGAACCTCGCCATCGCCGAGCGCTCCAAGAACAAGGACCTCGCGAAGGAGTGGCTGGCCCTCGCCGCCGGCAAGGAGTTCATGACGAAGTACGCGGCCGCCACCGAGGGCGCGCTGCTTCCGAACACCGACTCCGCGCAGTTCAAGCCCGCCGCCGGCTCCTTCGCCGAGGCCATGGCTGCCTCGTCCGCCTCCGGCAAGGTCACCCCGGTCACCCCGGGCTGGGCGAACGTCGAGACCGCCCCGAACCCGATCAAGGACTACATGACCAAGGTCCTGAAGGGTGAGGACGCCAAGAAGGCCGGCGAGGCGGCCGACAAGGTCATCAACGAGCGCATCAACCAGCAGTAATCCGTAGCCCCGGTGGGGGGGGGGGGGGGGGGGGGGGGGGGGGAGGAGGGGGGGGGGGGGGGGGGGGGGGGGGGGAAGTGCTGGGCACATCTGGAGGAGGGCCGGAAACACGAGTAACAGGGAAAGCAACACCAAA
>NZ_JBVJWR010000013.1:42212-94802 GCF_055602235.1 Streptomyces sp. NPDC037410
GAAGCCCACAACAATCCCCACCCCCCCCCCCCCCCCCCCCTCCCCCCCCCCCCCCCCCCCCCCCCCCCCCCCCCCCCCACCGGCGCGTTGCAGCGATGCAGTGATCAGCGGCCCGCTCCCCCCGGGCCGTGCCCCGGTGGGCGCGGGAGCCCCAGAACCGCGAGGAATAAGACCATGACCGTGGACTCCCAGGGGACGGCGACCGCCGGTCCCCAGGACGCGCCCGGGAGGGCGGCAGGGAAGTCTCAGACTCCGCCACCCTCTTCGGGCCCGAAGGAAGTCCTTCAGCCTCCACGCGGCAGACGCTCCCTGCCCAGCGGGGTGCTGCCGTACCTGCTCGTCGCGCCGGCCCTGCTGTCCATGGCGGTGCTGCTGCTCTACCCGCTGATCCGCAATGTGATCCTCTCCTTCCAGCAGGTCAACCGGAAGGAGTTCATCACCCGCGAGACGGTCTGGACCGGCTTCGACAACTACACGGACCTCCTCGGCGACGGGGACTTCTGGACCGTCGTCGTCCGAAGCGTCGTCTTCACCGCCGTCAACGTCGCGCTGATCATGGCGATCGGCACGGCCATCGGCCTGCTGCTCAACCGCCTCGGCAAGAAGATGCGACTGGTCCTCTCGCTGGCCCTGATGTTCGCCTGGGCCATGCCGATCGTCGCCTCCGTCACGGTCTTCCGCTGGCTCTTCGACGAGCAGTTCGGCGTCGTCAACTGGCTGATGCGCACGCTGGGCTTCTCCGGCTACGACCAGCACAACTGGTTCGAGACCGGCTTCTCCACCCTGGTCATCGTCCTGATCCTGCTCGTCTGGGGCTCCGTCCCCTTCGTCGCCCTCAACATGTACGCCGGCCTGACCACCATCGGCTCCGAGCTGTACGAGGCCGCGAAGATGGACGGCGCGAGCGGCTGGCGCACCTTCTGGGCCGTGGTCTTCCCGAACCTCCGGTCCTTCTTCATGATCACGACGTTCCTGGAGATCATCTGGATCTTCAAGGCGTTCGCCCAGGTCTACGCCATGAACCTCGGCGGTCCCGACCGCGGCTCCGAGACCCTCCCGGTCTTCGCCTACATCGAGGGCGTCGGCCAGTTCCACTACGGCGTCGCCGCCGCCATCTCCATCCTGACGATCGTGATGCTCATCGCGGTCATGTCCTTCTACTTCCGCCTGATCCTGAAGGACGAGGAGGAGCTGTGAGCGCCGCCACCACCACCCCGACTCCGCAGAAGCTGCGCACCCGCAAGCCGCTCACGGTCGGTGCGGTCGCCAAGAACCTCGGCGCCCTCGTGATCGCCGTCGTGTTCGTCTTCCCGGTCTACTGGATGTTCTCGTCCTCGCTGAAGCCGCAGCACGAGATCATGACCAAGGACCCGGTCTTCGTCTTCACCCCGACGTTCGAGAACTACAAGACCGCGACCGGCGTCGACCTCTTCTGGACGTACGTCACCAACAGCCTCACGGTCACCATCGGCGCCGTCCTGCTCGCCCTGGTCGTCGCCCTCGCCGCGAGCTTCGCGATCGCCCGCCTCAGGTTCAAGGGGCGCAAGGGCATCGTCCTCATCGTGATGATGGCGCAGATGGCCCCCTGGGAGGTCATGGTCATCGCGATGTACATGATCTCCCGCGAGAACGACCTGCTGAACAGCATCCCCATGCTGACGCTCATCTACTTCGTCATGGTCCTCCCCTTCACGATCTGGACCCTGCGCGGCTTCATCGCCGCCGTCCCGGTCGAACTGGAGGAGGCCGCCCAGATCGACGGCTGCACCCGGGGCCAGGCCTTCCGCAAGGTGATCTTCCCGCTGCTCGCGCCCGGCCTGATGTCGACCTCGCTCTTCGGCTTCATCACCGCCTGGAACGAGTTCGCCATGATCCTCATGCTGAACAAGGAGAAGGAGTCGCAGACCCTGACGCTCTGGCTGACCCAGTTCCAGACCGCGTTCGGCAGCGACTGGGGCGCCACCATGGCCGCCTCCACGCTCTTCGCCCTCCCCGTGCTCATCGTCTTCCTGTTCCTCCAGCGCAAGGCCGTCGGCGGCATGACCGCCGGCGCGGTGAAGGGATAACGGACCCCCATGACCACACTCGTACACGGCTCGGACACCCTGACCCGTGACGCGCTCACGGTCCTCCAGCCGGGCTTCGTCGGCACCACCGCCCCCGACTGGCTGCTCCGCCGCATCGGCGAGGGCCTGTCCTCGGTCGGCCTGTTCGGCCGGAACATCGTCAGCCCCGAGCAGCTGGCCGCCCTCACCGCGCAGCTGCGCGCCGAGCGGGACGACGTCCTCGTCGCCATCGACGAGGAGGGCGGGGACGTCACCCGCCTGGAGGTCAAGCAGGGTTCGTCCTTCCCCGGCAACTACGCGCTCGGCAGCGTCGACGACGTCGAGCTCACCCGGGCCGTGGCCCGCGAGCTCGGTCGCCGGCTCGTGCAGTGCGGCGTCGACCTGAACTGGGCGCCCTCCGCGGACGTCAACTCCAACGCCGAGAACCCCGTCATCGGCGTCCGCTCCTTCGGCCCCGACCCGGACCTCGTCGCCCGGCACACCGTGGCGTACGTCGACGGCCTCCAGGGCGTCGGGGTCGCGGCCTGCACGAAGCACTTCCCCGGACACGGCGACACGAACGTGGATTCCCACGACGCGCTGCCCCGGATCGATGTGGACCTCGCCACACTGCACGCCCGTGAGCTGGTACCTTTCCGCGCGGCCGTCGCCGCGGGTACCAAAGCGGTCATGAGCGCGCATATTCTGCTCTCCGCGCTCGACCCCCACCGTCCGGCCACCCTGAGCCCGCAGATCCTCACCGGTCTGCTCCGCCAGGAGCTGGGCTTCGAGGGGCTGATCGTCACCGACGGCATGGAGATGCAGGCCGTCGCGGCGACGTACGGCATCGAGCGCGGATCCGTCCTCGCCATCGCCGCGGGCGCCGACGCCATCTGCGTCGGCGGCGGGCTGTGCGACGAGGACACCGTGCTGCAACTGCGCGACGCGCTGGTGAACGCGGTACGGACCGGTGAACTGCCCGAGGAGCGGCTGGCCGACGCCGCGGCGCGCGTGCGCGCCCTGGCGGCCTGGACCCAGGCGCACCGGGCCAGGGGGGCTGGATCGGTGCCGGGCGCGGCAGTGCAGGAGGGGACCGCGCCCGGCACCGACATCGGACTCGTGGCCGCCCGCCGGGCCCTCAAGGTGACCCGCGGGGAGCACCACCCCCACACGCCGATGACCGACGCCCCCTACGTGGCCTCCTTCACCCCGGTCGCGAACTTCGCGGTCGGCGACGAGACGCCCTGGGGCATCGCGGCCGAGCTGGAGCGCCTGCTCCCCGGCACCGAGACCGGCTCGTACGACGAGCCGTCCGTGGACGCCGTCCTGGCCGCCGCGGGGGAGCGGCGCATCGTCGCGGTCGTACGGGACGCCCACCGGCACCCGTGGATGATCCAGGCCCTCGACGGCCTCCTCGCGGCCCGCCCCGACACCGTCGTGGTCGAGATGGGCCTCAACGAGGCGGAGCCCCGCGGGGCCCTGCACATCGCCACGCACGGTGCGGCCCGGGTCTGCGGCCGCGCGGCGGCGGAGGCCGTGGTCGGCACCGGCGCCTGACGGGACGGGGGGCGAAGGGGGCCCGGCACCTGGAGGTGGATTCCAGGTGCCGGGCCCCTTCGCGCGCGTCCGCCGTACGTATCTCTACGTACCTCTACGGACCCCTTAGATGCCCTGCCAGGAGGGCTTGTTCGCGAAGGTGTGGCGGAAGTAGTCCGCGAGCTTCAGCTTGGAGGCGGCCGCCTCGTCCACGACCACCGTGGCGTGCGGGTGCAGCTGGAGCGCGGAGGCTGGCACGAGCGCCGCCACCGGGCCCTCGACGGTCTGCGCCACGGCCTCCGCCTTGCCCTCGCCGGTGGCGAGCAGCACCAGGTGGCGGGCCTCCAGGATGGTGCCGATGCCCTGGGTGATGACGTGGTGCGGCACCTGCTCTATGTCGTTGTCGAAGAAGCGAGCGTTGTCCACGCGGGTCTGTTCGGTGAGCGTCTTGATGCGGGTGCGGGAGGCGAGCGAGGAGCACGGCTCGTTGAAGCCGATGTGTCCGTCGGTGCCGATGCCGAGGATCTGCAGGTCCACGCCACCGGCCTCGGCCAGCGCCCTGTCGTAGGCCTCGCAGGCCGCCAGGACGTCCTCGGCGGAGCCGTCGGGGCCCATGAAGGCCTCGGGGGAGAGGCCGAGCGGCTCGACGACCTGGCGGAGCACGGTGGAGCGGTACGACTCCGGGTGGCCGGTGGGCAGGCCGACGTACTCGTCCAGCTGGGCGATCCGCGCCCGGGAGGCGTCCACGGCGCCGGCGGAGACCTGGGCGACAAGGGCGTCGTAGATCGGGATCGGGGTCGAGCCCGTGGCCACGCCGAGCAGCGCGTCGGGCTTGCGGCGCAGGAGGTCGGCGATGCCGTCCGCGATGAGTTCGCCGCCGGCCTTGGCGTCCTTGACGATGACAACTTCCACGCTGTGCCTGCCGATCTGGTGAGGGGCTGCTGAAAGGACCGTGTGGTATAGACCAATCTAAGTCCAAATCTAGCAGAGGGGAGGCCTTCCCCTCATGCCGTTCCGCCCCGCGGACGGCACCGCCTCCATCGTCGACCGCCCCCGCCCCACCAGCCACTCGAACCCCACCCGACCCCCCTGGTCGGACCGGTCGGGCCCCCGCACCGGACCGCCCCGGGCGCCTCGGGTCAGGTCGGTCTGGACCCCCGCGCCGGACCGCCCCGGGCACCTCGGGTCGGGCCGGTCTGGCCTCCCCTGCGCCCCGCGCCGGACCCCCCGGGTGCCGTGGTCTCAGGCCAGTGAGCCTCCCGTCGCGTCGATCCAGTCGCCCGTCACCCAGCGCGCTTCGTCGGAGGCCAGGAAGGCCACCACGTCCGCTATCTCCGGCGGCGTCCCGACCGCGCCCAGCGCCGACATCGCCGCCGCCCCGGCCCAAGCCTCCTCGTTCCCCCGCAGCCACCCCGCGTTGATGTCCGTGTCCACGATCCCCGGCGCCACCGCGTTGACCGTGATCCCGCGCGGACCGAGCACCTTCGACAGATAGCGCGTGAAGACGTCGAGCGCGCCCTTCGACATCGCGTACGCCATCAGGTCCGGCATGGCCGCCGCCCTGCTCAGGCCCGTCGAGATGTTGATGATCCGGCCGCCGTCCCGCAGCCGCTCCGCCCCCAGCTGCGCCAGGAAGAACGGCGCCTTCGTGTTCACCGCGAAGATCCGGTCGTACTCCTCGTCACCGATCGTCGCGAACGGCTGTGACGCCCCGATCCCCGCGTTGTTCACCAGGATGTCCAGGCCGTCCGCGTGGGCGTCGAAGGCGTGCCACAGCGCCGCCGCGTCCCCCGGCACCCCCAGCTCCTGCCCCATCGTGAAGGCCGAGCCGCCGGCCGCCTCGATCGCGGCGACCGTGTCCTTCGCCGCCGCCTCGTTCGTCCCGTAGTGCACCGCGACCCGCGCGCCCTCGCGGCCGAGCCGCTCGGCGATCCCGCGTCCGACGCCCCGGCTCCCGCCCGTGACCAGTGCCGTCTTCCCGGCCAGCCTTCCGTCGAGCACGCCCATGGCGACGCCCCCCTCTTTCTGTAGCGGTCGTTACGTAAAGACCGTACCCCAAGATTCATAGCGAGCGCTATAGAATTCACCCCATGGTGACGAGACAGCGCGGCCGCCCCCGCTCCTTCGACCGGCTCACGGCCCTGGAGCAGGCGACGATGGCCTTCTGGGAGCACGGCTACGAGACGACCTCCGTCTCCGACCTCACCCGCGTCATGGGCATCAGCGCGCCCAGCCTCTACGCGGCCTTCGGTGACAAGAAGACGCTGTTCGAAGAGGTCGTCGAGGCGTACGCGCTCGGTTACGGGGCCTACGGCAGCCGGGCCTTCGCCGAGGAGCCGACCGCCCGCGCCGCCCTGGGGCGCATGCTGCGCGAGGCCGCCGTGCTCTTCACCGAGCCCGGCCATCCGCACGGCTGCCTGATGATCTCGGCCGCCGTGAACTGCTCGACCCCGGAGGTCGAGGAGGCCCTGCGCGTCCGGCGCAACGACAATCTGGCCGCGTTCGAGAACCGCATCCACCAGGACGTGGAGGCGGGCGAGCTCCCGTCGGACACCGACCCGCACGCGTTGGCCCGGCTGACCGGCGCCGTCCTCCAGGGCATGTCCTTGCAGGCCCGCGACGGGGCGACGGCCGAGGAGCTGGCGGCGGTGGCGGATGCGGCGATGCGGGCCTGGCCCGCGGCTTGAGGCGGGGAGACCGAGAGGAAGCCGAGCCGAAAGCCCTGAAGCACTCGCGGGCCGAAAGGGCCCTGAAGCACCCGCGGGCCGCGGCGCCCGGCGGGACCCTCAGCCCGCCCGGCACCGCAGCCCGGAGTCGCCCGGCCGGGGGTGTGCGGTCCCTCGGCCGTGTGGGAGGTCTCGGCGCAGTCAGGGCAGAGAGCGCCGGGTACCTCGTTCCATCCTCCTGTGCGGGGAGGATGGAGGCTCTATGTTTTTCATTGTGGACTAGACCATTCTTGTCTGTCCATCCACAGGAACGCGGTGTTTCCCGGCCCATCCTCCAACACGCAGCCCCGGACATCCAGGTTCACGGCCGCTGTAATTCCGCAGGTACGCTCGCACCGTGCCCTCCATGAACGACCTCGTCCGCCAGCACACCGCCCTGAGCGACTCCGACCTCGAGTGGCTCCATCTGCTGGTGTCGGAGTGGCAGCTGCTCTCCGACCTCTCCTTCGCCGACCTCGTGCTCTGGGTCCCGACCCTCGACGGCACGCGGTACGTCTCCGTGGCCCAGATGCGGCCCAACACCGGCCCCACCTCCTACCAGGACGACATGGTCGGCCATCTGGTCCCGCGCGGCCGCCGTCCGCTGCTCGACGCCGCCCTCGACGAGGGCCGGATCGTCCGCGAGGGCGACCCCGAGTGGCGCGAGGAGGTCCCGGTCCGGGTCGAGTCCATCCCCGTGCGCCGCGAGGGCCGCGTCCTCGGCGTCATCGCCAGGAACACCAACCTGCTGACCGTCCGCACCCCCTCCCGCCTGGAGCTCACCTATCTCCAGTCGGCCTCCGACCTCGCGCAGATGATCGCTGCCGGAACGTTCCCCTTCTCCGGTGAGCAGGTCGACATGGACTCCTCGCCGCGCGCCGGCGACGGTCTCGTCCGCCTCGACGCCGAGGGCGTCGTCCAGTACGCCTCGCCGAACGCGCTCTCCGCGTACCACCGGCTCGGTCTCGCCGCCGACCTGGTCGGCCAGGACCTCGGTCAGATCACCGCCGAACTCGCCCCCTCCCGGGGGCCGGTGGACGAAGCCCTGGTCAAGCTGGCCTCCGGCTACGCGCCGCGCGAGTTCGAAGTCGAGGGCAACGGCGGGGTGATCCAGCTGCGGGCGATCCCGCTCAAGCCCAAGGGCACCCGGATCGGTTCGCTCGTCCTGCTCCGGGACGTCACCGAACTGCGCCGCCGCGAGCGCGAGTTGATCACCAAGGACGCCACCATCCGGGAGATCCACCACCGGGTGAAGAACAACCTCCAGACGGTGGCCGCCCTGCTCCGTCTCCAGGCCCGCAGGATGGACTCCGACCGGGGCCGCGAGGCCCTCAACGAGGCCGTGCGACGCGTCGGTTCGATCGCGATCGTCCATGAGACGCTGTCCCAGAACCTGGACGAGCGCGTCCAGTTCGACGAGATCGCCGACCGGGTCATCGCGATGGTCGCCGAGATCTCCCCGGGCAAGGTCAGCTGCCGGCGCAACGGCCGCTTCGGCATCCTCGACGCCGAGGTCGCCACCCCGCTCTCCATGGTCCTCACCGAGATCCTGCAGAACGCGCTCGAACACGCCTTCGCGCAGGGGGAGCAGGGCACGGTCGAGGTCAGTGCCGTCCGCGGCGAGAGCCGGACGGACGCCCGGCTCCTGATCACGGTCCAGGACGACGGCCGCGGCCTGCCCGAGGGCTTCGACCCGCAGCGGGCCGGCAACCTCGGCCTGCAGATCGTACGGACGCTGGTGGAAGGGGAGTTGGGAGGTTCCTTCGACATGCTGCCGGGCGCCGGGCGCGGCACGAAGGTGGTCCTCGACATCCCCGTGCAGTCGCAGAAGTAGTCGTACGCGCGCGTGCACAGCAGCGAGCCCCGGACCGAAGGGAATCGGTCCGGGGCTCGAATGCTGTGGGTTACTCTGCGTGCTGCGGCTCGAGCGCGGTGATTGCGTACGCGGTGTACGCGCCGCGCGCCTCAGGCTGTGCAGGTGGCTCAGGCGCTGGCGTTACGCGCCCGGTTGCGAGCGGCACGGCGCTTCATCGCGCGGCGCTCGTCCTCGCTGAGGCCACCCCAGACGCCGGAGTCCTGGCCGGACTCGAGCGCCCACTGCAGGCACTGCTCCATGACGGGGCAGCGGCGGCAGACGGCCTTGGCTTCCTCGATCTGCAGCAGCGCAGGACCGGTGTTGCCGATGGGGAAGAACAGCTCGGGGTCTTCCTCACGACAAACGGCGTTGTGACGCCAGTCCATGGCTGCTACCTCTCTCAGTGTTTCGTGCGAGTTGCTTGTGAATGTGAACGCTTTCACGAATCCCCCCGCAAGGGAAGGGCCGACTGCCAGGAGAACTGGTGTGGTCCTTGTGCTGAGGAGGGGTTCTGGCTCTCAGTGGAGGCCGGTCTTGCGGGCCGTCCCGATCGCCAAGAAGAGACTCCCAAACCCCAGCAACGGATACAACCCCTTCCGGAAAGTTTTTTTTGATTCCTCGGTGTCGGCTAGGTCACAGCCGTACTTCTAAGGGGTGGATGCGCGCCTAAACGTTCGAGTGAAAGGACTTTGGGCCCTTCCACTCACACAATCACACGCAGTGCACGGCGTACGCCTGTGAACGTCACGCTCGTACGCAGTCCGAGGTGGTCTCCGTCCATCTGCAGGGGGAGGGGAACCTTCGAATGCAAGGTGAAGTCGGTCAGGTCGTGCAGAGACACGGCATGCTTGCCGCGCGGACCCCGCTCCGGGGTCGAGGTGAGCAGCTGGGTGGCGTACCGGGCCACCGCCGGAGTGGAGAGCCGGCGCAGCCCGAGCACGTCGAGCGCCGTCTCGAAGGACGCCTCCGGGGACGCGTACACCGGACGATTGCCCAGGTAGGTCCAGGGGGAGGTGTTGCAGATTATGGAGAGGACCAGGTCCTCGACCGGCTCCGCGCCCGGGCGCTCCAGGGTGATCGTGCCGTGCCGGCGGTTCGGCTCCTCCAGGAACTGGCGCACCACCTGACGCAGATAGAGGGCGTGGGTCGATCTCTTCCCGCGCTCGCGCTGCTGTTCGACCCGGCCGATGACGCTCGCGTCGAAGCCGAGTCCGGCACAGAAGGTGAACCAGCGTTCGGGTACGGACTCGTCCTCGGTGCCGGGCGTCCCGGACGCGAGCCCGAGGCTCACCGTCCGTGTCCGCCGCTCACGCAGCGCGTCGAGCAGGGCGCCGGTCGCCTCCACGGCGTCGTTCGGCAGTCCGAGGGCGCGGGCGAAGACGTTGGTCGAGCCGCCGGGGACGACGGCGAGGCTCGGGAGCCGGTCCGGATCGGGGCCGCCGTGCAGCAGTCCGTTGACGACCTCGTTCACCGTGCCGTCCCCGCCGAGGGCCACTACCAGGTCGATGTTCCCGGCCTCGGCGGCCCGCCGGCCCAGGTCGCGCGCGTGCCCGCGGTACTCGGTGGTGACGGCCTCCAGCTTCATCTCGCTGGCCAGCGCGTGGATGAGCACGTCACGGGTGCGGGCACTGGTGGTGGTGGCTGCCGGGTTGACCACGAGAAGTGCGCGCATGAGCGCCAGCGTACCTACCCGGCGGTACCGGGCCCAGTCCAGGCCCGACGGGCGGACACGCCGGGCTGACTCGTACCCGGTGGTGGTCCGGCATCGGGGCAGGCGGCTGACTCGTACCCGGTGGTGGTCCGGCATCGGGGCAGGCGGCTGGCCCGTACCCGGTGGTGGTCCGGCATCGGGCCGGACGGCCGGCCCGTACCCGGTGCCCCCGGGGCACCAGGCGGCCCGGTTACCCTGCCCTCTATGAGCAGTGCGGAGCAGACCCCCCGGCCCACCCGTCTCGCCGCCGCGGCGGCCGTCGCCGGGATCGAGGCCCTCGGTCTTGTCGCCGGTGGTGTGTACATGGCGGTGAACGCCCTGACCGGGACGGCCGGCGACCTCACCGGTGCCGTCATGGGCGCGGTCACGCTCGTCGCCCTCGGTCTGATCCCGCTCGTGGCCGCGCGCGGCCTGTGGCTGCGCCGCTCCTGGAGCCGGGGCCCGGCCGTCATCACCCAGATCCTGGCCCTGCCCGTCGCCTGGCAGATGCTCCAGGCGAACAGCGCGATGATCCCCGTCGGCATCGCCCTGGGCGTCCTCGCCGTGACCGGGCTCGTCCTCCTCGTGAACCCGGCCACGACCGAGGCGCTCGGCATCCGGCGCCCCGGCCAGGAGGCCTGACCTACTCCTCCACCAGGAGCTTCTCCCGCAGCTGGGCGAGCGTCCGGGCGAGCAGCCGGGAGACGTGCATCTGGGAGATGCCCACCTCCTGCGCGATCTGCGACTGGGTCATGTTCCCGAAGAAGCGAAGCAGCAGGATCCGCTTCTCCCGCGGCGGCAGGTCCTCCAGGAGCGGCTTGAGCGACTCGCGGTACTCGACCCCCTCCAGGGCCTCGTCCTCCGCGCCCAGCGTGTCCGCCACCGCCGGCGACTCGTCGTCCGTGTCCGGGACGTCCAGGGAGAGCGTCGAGTAGGCGTTGGCCGATTCCAGACCCTCCAGGACCTCCTCCTCGGAGATCCCGAGCCGCTCCGCCAGCTCGTGCACCGTCGGCGAGCGGCCGTGCTGCTGCGAGAGCTCGGCCGTCGCCGTGGTGAGCGAGAGCCGCAGCTCCTGGAGGCGGCGCGGCACCCGGACCGCCCACCCCTTGTCACGGAAGTGGCGCTTGATCTCGCCGACGACCGTCGGCGTCGCGTACGTGGAGAACTCCACCCCGCGCTCCGGGTCGAACCGGTCGACCGACTTGATCAGGCCGATCGTCGCCACCTGGGTCAGGTCGTCCAGAGGCTCGCCGCGGTTGCGGAAGCGCCGCGCCAGGTGCTCCACGAGCGGCAGGTGCATCCGTACCAGACGGTTGCGCAGCTCCGCCTTCTCCCGGGAGCCCTCGGGAAGCTCGCGCAGCTCGATGAAGAGGGCGCGGGCGCCGCTCCGGTCGTGCGGGTCCGGGAGGGCGTCGTCCTCGTCGCCGTCCTCGGCCTTGTCCGAAGCGCCGGTCGGCGTCGCCCCGGCCTCGGCCTCGTCCGAAGCCCCGGTCGGCGTCGCCCCGGCCTCGTCAGGGATCCGCGGCCCGGGAGCCGCGGGGGCCTCGGAGGCCCCCGCTGTCCCGGGAACCTCGGGGTGCTGCTCGTGCTCGCTCATCTGGTCCGCCTGCTCCGTAGCGACCCTGTTCGGCCGCGCCTGCTGCTCAGGGATGCCGGCCGTCGCGTCCCCGCTCCTCACGCCGGGCCTGGCCCCGCGCCGCGCTGTTTGTACAGGCTGATCGAGACCGTACGGTCATCGGCGACCGACGACTCCACCTTTCCGGCCAGCGCCGACAGCACGGTCCACGCGAAGGTGTCCCGCTCCGGCGCCCTGCCGTCCGTCGTCGGGGCGGAGACCGTCACGTCGAGGGAGTCGTCGACCAGCCGGAAGACACAGCTGAGGACGGACCCCGGAACGGCCTGCTGGAGCAGGATGGCGCAGGCCTCGTCGACCGCGATCCGCAAGTCCTCGATCTCGTCGAGGGTGAAGTCCAAGCGCGCCGCGAGACCGGCCGTGGCCGTACGCAGCACGGACAGATAGGCACCCGCAGCGGGCAGCCGGACTTCCACGAAGTCCTGGGTCCCGGGCTCGCCTGCGATCTGGGACACCCTCACCTCCAAGGTGGCACAAGCTCATTCGGGGCTCGGGGGGAAAGCCCCCGAACCGGGCGGTACGCAGGGAGCCTGCGCGGTCCGCCGTGACGCTATCGCGATCCATCCTGCCGTGTCGCCGTGAGCCCCGGAGACAGAGGCTTCCTCGCCCCATCCCCAGTGCCCCCCGGCCCCGGCGGCCGCGGAGACCCGCGGAGGGTTGACGTACCCAGCCGTCAGACGATCGAACCGTCGACGAAGCACCAACGCCAGGCCTCGCCCGGCTCGAAGGTCCGCATCACCGGATGCCCGGTCGTGGAGAAGTGCCCCGTCGCGTGCCGCCCCGGCGAGGAGTCGCAGCAGCCCACGTGCCCGCAGCCCAGGCAGAGCCGCAGCTGGACCGGGTGCGTGCCGTCCGCCCGGCATTCGAGGCAGGTCTCGGCCAGCGGCTCCGGCTCCGGGCGCGGGATTTCGGCTACGTGCGGGCACTCGCTCATGATGGCCAGGTTACGTTGCGGCACGGGACGGGGTCAGGCATGGACGCACTACAGCTGGTGGCGCTGGTGGCGGCGAGCGCCGCCGTGGCCGGGTTCGCCCGCCGGTCCCCGGTGCCCGCTCCGCTGCTCCTGGTCGCCGTCGGTCTCGTCGCCTCGTACCTGCCGGGGGTCCCCGACTACACCCTCGACCCGCACATCGTGCTGCCGCTGATCCTGCCCCCGCTCCTCTACACGGCCGCCGTCGACTCCTCGTACCTCGACCTGCGGGCCAACATCCGGCCCGTCGCGCTGCTCTCCGTCGGGTACGTCCTCTTCGCCACCGTGGCCGTGGGCTGGCTCGCGTACGTCCTCGTGCCCGACCTGCCGCTCACCGCCGCCCTCGTGCTCGGCGCCGTGATCGCCCCGCCGGACGCGGTCGCCGCCACCGCCATCGCCCGCAGGCTCGGCCTGCCGAACCGGATCACGACGATCCTCCAGGGCGAGTCCCTCGTGAACGACGCCACCGCGATCACCGCGTACAAGGTCGCCCTCGCGGCCGCCGTGGGGGCGGGCATCAGCTGGGCCGGCGGCTTCGGGGAGTTCCTGCTCGCCGCGGTCGGCGGCATCGGCGTCGGCCTGGTCCTGATGGTGCCGATCCACTGGCTCCGCACGCACCTGCGTGAGGCCCTGCTCCAGAACACCCTTTCCCTGCTGATCCCGTTCATCGCGTACGCCGCGGCCGAGGAGGTCGGCGCCTCCGGCGTGCTCGCGGTCGTCGTCGTCGGCCTCTTCCTCGGCCACAAGGCCTGGAAGGTCGACTTCGCGACCCGGCTCCAGGAGGAGGCCGTCTGGAAGATGGTCGCGTTCATCCTGGAGTCCGCCGTCTTCGCCCTGATCGGCCTCCAGCTGCCCTTCGTCGTGCAGGGGCTCGGGCCGTACGGCGTGGGGGAGGCGGTCTGGTACGCGATCGGGGTCTTCGTCGCCGTGGTCGTCGTCCGGTTCGTCTGGGTCTACCCGGCGACCTTCCTGCCCCGCTGGATGTCCGCGCGCATCCGGGAGCGGGAGCCCGAGGTGGACTGGCGGGCGCCGCTCGTCGTCGGCTGGGCCGGCATGCGCGGCGTGGTCTCCCTTGCCATCGCCTTCTCCATCCCCGTCGTCACCGACGGCGAGGCGTTCCCGGCCCGGAACCTCGTCCTCTTCCTCACCTTCACCACCGTGATCGGCACCCTCGTCGTGCAGGGCCTCACCCTGCCGCCCCTGATCCGGCTCCTGAAGCTCCCCGGACGCGACCGGTACAAGGAGACCCTGGCCGAGGCGCAGGCCCAGAGCGAGGCCTCGCGCGCCGCCGAGGAACGCCTCGACGCGCTCCTCGCCGACGAGCGCAACGCCCTGCCGAAACCCCTCGCCGACCGGCTGCGCACGGTCCTGGAGCGCCGCCGCAACTCCGTGTGGGAACGCCTCGGCGCGGTCAACGAGGTCACCGGCGAGACCGCGGACGACACCTACCGGCGCCTCTCTCGCGAGCTGATCGACGCCGAGCGCGAGGTCTTCGTACAGCTGCGCGACGCCCGCCGCATCGACGACGAGATGATGCGCAGCCTGCTCCGCCGCCTCGACCTGGAGGAGGCGGCGGCCTACCGGGAGACGGACTGACGGACCAGGTCCTGACAGGTCCGACAGGCCCTAGGCGGCCTCCGGTGCTCCCGTGATCACCGCCGCGAGCCGGGTGCCGGCAGGGAAGGCGCCCTCCTCCGCGAGGGCCGTCAGGCCGTACAGCATTTTGGCGACATACAGCCGCTCGATGGCGAGTCCATGCCGCGCCTCGAAGTCCTGCGCGAACGCCTCCAACGCGGGGGACACGCGCGCGTAGCCCCCGCCGTGGAAGCGCTCGTCCAGGGACCAGTCCCCGCGCGGTCCGCCGAAGGCCGCCTCCTGGAGCGCCCGGACCTCCCCGCCGAGGAAGCCGCCCTTGAGTACGGGGACGCCGAGCGTCCGGCCGTCGAAGCCGGCCGCGAGCCCCGCCAGGGTGCCGCCCGTGCCGCAGGCGACGGCGGCCACGTCGGCGAGGCCGGCCAGCTCGCGGCCCAGCTCCACGCACCCGTGGACGGCGAGCGTGTTGCTGCCGCCCTCCGGGACCACGTACGCGCGCGCGGGGGCCCGCTCCAGGAGCGCGGCGAGCGTGGCCGGGTCGTTCTTCGCGCGGTACGTGGCCCGGTCCACGAATTCGAGACGCATCCCGTCCGCCGCGCACCGCGCGAGGGACGGGTTCAGCGGCCGCCCGGCCAGCTCGTCGCCGCGGACCACTCCGACGGTCGGGAAGCCGAGCAGCCGGCCGGCGGCGGCCGTCGCCCGCAGGTGGTTCGAGTACGCGCCGCCGAAGGTGAGCACGGGCCGGCCGGCCGCCTCGCGCAGGTTGAGCGCGAGCTTGCGCCACTTGTTGCCGGGCAGGTCCGGGTGGATCAGGTCCTCGCGCTTCAGCAGCAGCGTGAGGCCGCGCCGGGTGAAGCGCTCGTCCTCCACCGGCTCCAGGGGCGAGGGGAGCCGGGGCCGCAGACGGGAGAGGTCGAGCGCGTTCACCAGGCCATTCTCGCCGCTCGCGAAACGCCCCCGGGACTCGGCGCAGCGGGTCGGCGTCCTCGCGGGTCGGCGCGGCGCGGCGGGTCGGCTTTCTCGCGGGCCAGCGCGGCAGGTCCGCGTTCTCGCGGATCAGCGCAGCAGGTCCGCGATCCGCTCCCGCATCGACGCCATCGTGAACCCGCGCGGGTCCACCTTGCCCGGCTGCCACTCCAGGTGCCCGATGACCGAGCGGTGCGTCCAGCCGTGCGCCCGGCAGACCGCGGCCGCCGCCTTCGCGATGGCCTCCAGCTGGACCTTCGGCCACGGGTCCTCGCCGTCGCCGAGGTTCTCGCACTCGAAGCCGTAGAAGTGCCGGTTGCCGTCCGTGGTGGCCTCGTCGTCCGGCGGCAGCCGCCGCTCGGCGATGACCGCGCGGAGGACCTCGTCGTCGCCGAGGCCCGCGTGGTTGGCGCGCCCGTAGCCGACGAGGTGGACCGTGCCGTCCTTGGCGATCACGCCGTGGCAGAGCGGCCCCGGGAGGGCCTCGTAGCCGTCCCGGCAGATCTGGACCGTGTGGGCGGTGCCGCGGGTCACGGTGTGGTGGATCATCACGCCGTTCACCGGGCCCCAGGGGCCCTTGTGGTTGCGGTTGTGGGTGGACCAGTCGCCGACCTGGACGACCGTGAGGCCCTCGTCGCGCAGCGCGCGGAGGAACCTTTCCGCGGACATGGGTGAGGCCATGACCGACTCCTTCCGGAGGACGGGGTGAACTTCCGGAGTACCGGAGTCCGCCACTCCGCTGCCATCCGTTCGAGTCGTGTGCGAGCCGATCCGGTCAGATCCGGTCAGATCGTCAGGAGACATGCGGGGGTGCGCTGTTCGGATGGAAATCGCGTGACATGCCCCGAAGATCGTCGAACAGTCCCACCCGAAAGTGTAATGGCGCGGACACGCTCCGTGCTGAAAGGCTTCTCTCGAAGACTCAGGCATACGAGAGGGAGTTCCATGTCCGTTGGTTCGGTTGGCGACGAGGTCCGCGCGGAGCAGCAGGCCCCGCAGCAGAGTCTCGGCACCGCCGCCGCGCGGAACCTCGCCACGACCACCAAGTCGGCCCCGCAGATGCAGGAGATCACCTCCCGGTGGCTGCTGCGGACGCTGCCGTGGGTCCAGGTGCAGGGCGGTACGTACCGGGTGAACCGGAGGCTCAGCTACTCCGTGGGTGACGGCCGCGTCACCTTCGTGCAGACCGGAGAGCGCGTCGCGGTGATCCCCGCCGAGCTCGGCGAACTCCCCGCCCTGCGCGGCTTCGAGGACGAGAGCGCGCTGACCGAGCTCGCGTCCCGCTGCACCCAGCGGGAGTACGCGGCGGGCGAGATCATCGCCGTCGCGGGCGCCCCCGCCGACCGGGTGCACCTCCTCGCGCACGGCCGCATCGAGCAGATCGGCGAGGGGCCCTACGGCGACGAGGCCGTGCTCGGCGTCCTCGCCGACGGCGCCTACCTCGGCGAGTCCGCCCTGCTCGACGAGGACGCCACCTGGGACTGGACCGCCCGGGCCGCCACCGCCTGCACGGTCCTTGAGCTCACCCGCAGCGACGTGCGGAACCTCGCGGAGCGGGCCGGTTCGCTCGCCGCCCACCTCGCGGGCGTGGCGTCGATGCCCGAGCAGCACACCAACGCGTACGGCGAGGCCGCGATCGACCTCTCCGCCGGCCACGTCGGCGAGGCGGTCGTCCCGCACACCTTCGTCGACTACGAGGCCTCGCCCCGCGAGTACGAGCTGAGCGTCGCCCAGACCGTGCTGAAGGTCCACAGCCGCGTGGCCGACCTCTACAACCAGCCGATGAACCAGACCGAGCAGCAGTTGCGGCTCACGGTCGAGGCGCTCCGCGAGCGCCAGGAGCACGAGCTCATCAACAACAAGGAGTTCGGCCTCCTCTCCAACTGCGACTATGGGCAGCGGCTCCAGCCGCACGACGGCGCCCCCAGCCCGGACGACATGGACGAGCTGCTCTCGCGCCGCCGGGGCTCCAAGATGTTCCTCGCCCACCCGCGCGCCATCGCCGCCTTCGGCCGCGAGCTCAACAAGCGCGGCCTGGTGCCCGAGACGATCGAGATCGCGGGCAACCGCATCCCGACCTGGCGCGGTGTGCCGATCTACCCGTGCAACAAGATCCCGGTCTCGGACGCCCGGACCACCTCGATCATCTGCATGCGTACGGGCGAGGCCGACCAGGGCGTGATCGGTCTGCACCAGACCGGCCTCCCCGACGAGATCGAGCCCAGCCTCTCCGTCCGCTTCATGGGCATCGACGAGCAGGCGATCATCTCCTACCTCGTCACGGCCTACTACTCGGCGGCGGTGCTCGTCCCGGACGCCCTGGGCGTCCTGGAGAACGTCGAGGTCAGCCGCTGGCGCTGAGCCGGCGACACCCGGGGGCGGGCACCGAACCGGCCCGCCCCCGGGCGCTCCCCGCCCGCCACGGCTCGTGCCGGCTCGCGTCGGCGAAGGATACGAAGGAAATCACCGTGACCATGACCAGCACGGATGCCGTCGCCGACGGCCAGGGGGCCGTGACGCTCCTGGACCGGACGCGTACCGCCGTCAATCCCCAACTGCGCTCGACCGTCGAGTCCCTGCCGGACTCCATGAGGCGCGTGGCGATGTACCACTTCGGATGGGAGCGCGCCGACGGCACCCCGGACGCGGGGCAGTCGGGCAAGGCGATCCGGCCCGCCCTGGTCCTCGCGGCGGCCCGCGCGCTCGGCGCCGACGAGACCCGCGCCGTGAAGGCCGCGGCGGCCGTGGAGCTCGCGCACAACTTCACCCTGCTCCACGACGACATCGTCGACGAGGACCCGACCCGGCGGCACCGGCCCACCGCCTGGACCGTCTTCGGGATCCCCGACGCCCTCATGGCCGGCGACGCGATGAGCGCGCTCGCCCTGCGGCTGCTCGCCGAGGACCCCCACCCCGCCTCGGCGGCGGCCGCGGCGCGCCTCGCCGCCTGCGTCATCGAGCTGTGCGCCGGACAGCAGGCCGACTGCGCCTTCGAGCGGCGCGACCCGCGCGAGGTCTCCCTCGACGAGTGCCTGGCCATGGCCACCGCCAAGACCGGCGCGCTGCTCGGCTGCTCCTGCGCCCTCGGCGCGCTCTACGCGGGCGCGGGTGAGGAGGAGGTCGCGGCGATGGACGCCTTCGGCCGGGAGGCCGGCCTCGCCTTCCAGCTGATCGACGACCTCATCGGCATCTGGGGCGACCCGGACCGCACGGGCAAGCCGGCCGGTGCCGACCTCGTCGCCCACAAGAAGTCGCTGCCCGTGGTGGCGGCGCTCACCTCCGGAACCGCCGCCGGGGAGGAGCTGGCCGAGCTGTACTCCCGTCCGACCCTCGACGCGGCGGCGGTACGGGCGGCGGCGGACGCCGTCGAGCGGGCCGGCGGCCGTGACTGGGCGCAGGCCCAGGCGGCCGAGCGCATGGGCCGAGCCGTCGAGCACCTGGCCCAGGCGGTGCCGGACCTGTCGGCGGCGGAGGACCTGCTCGCCCTCGCGGAGTTCGTCACGCGGCGCACGCGCTGATCACATCTCCGGGACGATCCGGGTGACCACGGTCTCGATCATGTCGTCCAGGTCCCGGTCGCCGAGGAGGCCGGGGACGGTGAAGTGGTCGAGGAGCAGTCCGGTGAGGGCGACGTAGAGCACCCGGACGGTGTCCGCGTCGCCCGGCATGCCGGCGTCGAGGTGGAGCCGGATGTTCAGGTCGAGGTCGGCCTTGAGTACCTCGGTGAACCGGTTCTGGAGCTCGGGGCGGCGCGCGGCCTCCAGGCGCAGCTCGAAGAGGCCCAGGTAGCAGGTGCGCTCGGCGGTCATGCGCCGGGCGAGCCAGCGCATCAGCTCGACGACGAGGGCGCGGCTGGGCGGTGGCAGGAGAGCGGTGTCGATGGCGCCGGGCTCCGGGGTGAGGCGTACGAAGATCCGGTCGGCGACCTGGGAGAGCAGCTGGTCGCGGTCGGTGAAGTAGTTGGACGAGGTGCCCGTGGGGACCGCCGCCCGGGCGTCGACCGCCCGGAAGGTCAGCCCGCGGGCGCCTTCGTCGGCCAGGACCTCGATCGCGGCGTCGAGCAGGGCCGTACGGCGTTCGGGGTTTCTCGCCACATCGGGCTCCTTGAGTACGGAAACGGTTCTTCGGAAGGGGTCTTCGAAACGGGTCGTGGAAAGAGGCCTTGCGTAACCACTACAGATGAAGCACTATAACTGTCGTGGTTGCGATCGCAGCCGCTTCCCGAGGACGAAGAGGACCGGTTTGCGCAAGCTCACCTACTACATCGCCTGCACGATCGACGGCTTCATCGGCGACCCCGAAGGCGATGCCACCTCCATGTTCAAGTACGCCGAAGGGCCGTACATGGCGTGGATGGGTACCGAGTACCCGGAGACCATCCCGACGCAGGGCCGCGAGATGCTCGGCGTCGACGGCGAGGGCCGGCACTTCGACACCGTCATCCAGGGGCTCGGCTCGTACCGGCTCGCCCTGGACATCGGCGTCACCAGCCCGTACGGCCATCTGCGCGAGTTCGTCGCCACCCGCTCGCTCGCCGAGTCGCCGCACGCGAACGTCGAGCTGATCGCCGACGACCTCGTCGGCCGCGTCCGCGAGCTCAAGGCCGAGGACAGCCCCCTGGACATCTGGCTCTGCGGCGGCTCCACCCTCGCGGGCGAGCTCATCGAGGAGATCGACGAGCTGGTCATCAAGACCTATCCGCAGGTCTACGGCTCCGGCATGCCGATGTTCGGCGCCGGCTTCGAGCCCCGCGACTTCGAGCTCGGCGAAGTGCGCACCTTCGACAACGGCGTGCTCGTCCGGACGTACACCAGGAAGCGGTAGCGGCGGCGGGCGGCGTCGCGCGGGGCGATCTACCCTGGACGCATGAGTGAGGAGACGCCTCGCACGACGCGCGACCCCCTCGCCGAGCGGCACTGTCCGGCCTGCGGCCGGCCGCTCGGCACGGTGGCCACCCGGCACAAGGTCCTCGGGGCCTGGGTGCCGGAGTGGGAGGTGCAGCCCTGCCGCAACCCCGACTGCCCGCTCTACGAGGGTGCGGAAGCCGCTACCACGCACGTGACCGGCAAGAACGGCGAGATCGGGAGAAGTCCGGCCCCGGGGTGACCGGACGCGCGGCGGAGCCGGTCAGACCGCTACAGTCCGCGCATGTCATCGGAGTCGACAGAAGTCTGGACCGGCTGGTACCGGGACCGCAGCGGCGCGGAAGCGATCGTCATCACGGCCGACGGGCGGCACGTCGCCACCCGGATCAGGGGCGTCGAGTACGCGGGCGAGAGCTTCGCCGCGCTCGTCGCCGCCGAGGGGAGCGGGGCGGCCCTCACGGGCTGCGTCCTGGAGTGGGACCTGCCGCTCCCCGTCGTCGTGGACGGCGAAGCCCAGCAGGCCACGCTGGCCTGCCTGCTGACGCTGGGTGAGCGCCCCGACCTCAGCCTGACGCTGCACTACGGCGGCGCCGCCTTCGAGGCGTGTGTCGCGGGGGGCGACTTCGAGGGGGCCCTGGAGCGGGTACGGAGGCAGCTGCCGCCCGGCGCGGACTTCGGCCGCAGGCTCCTCCAAGCGGCCTGAACGCACGGGTGGCGCCCCGGGGAGGGGGCGCCACCGCGGGGTCTCAGCCCTTGAACGCGGAGGCGAGACCGTACCGCCACAACTGGTCGACGCGGGACCGCTCCTGCGCGTTCGGCTGGGCGTTCTGGCAGGACGTGCCGGGTCCGCCGCCCGACATCAACTCGCTGCACGGGCCGCTGTAGTGGTCCGGGAGCCCGAGGACGTGCCCGGTCTCGTGGGCCGTGACCCGGGTCGAGTTGTACTGCTGGTTCTGCCGGTAGTCGAGGAAGATGTAGCCGCTGCCGTGACCGTCGGTGCTGGCGTACGAGCCACGGGAGTCGTTGCCCTCGTAGTACGCGAAGTCGGGGTTGCTGCCCTCGACGAGCCGGACGTTCACCACCGAGCTGTTCCATATCTGGGCGGAGCGGGAGATCTGGGTGCGGAAGCTCGGCGCGTTGGCGGTGCTGTAGACGACGGTGACGGTGGTCGCGCCGGGGGCGGCGGCCCGCTTCTTCGCCACCGACTTCACGACGGCGTCGAAGAAGGCCTGGTTGGCCTTGGCCTCCTCGGCCGAACCGGCGTACTTCTGTGTGAGGGTGCCCGTGCCGACCGCTGCCGCCGGGGCCGTACCGAGGGAAGCGGCGAGACCGAGACCGAGGGCGGCGGTCAGCACGGAGGTGAGGACCTTGGGGTGACGCATGGGGGGCTCCTCCTGTTGGTGTCGGGGAGAGTCTCGGGGGAGCGGGCCCGCGCGGGGATGATGCCAACCACCGATAACCCCAACGCATCACGAGATCGAACCCACCCAACTGCCTTGAAATGAAAGGCAGTTGACGGGTCCCGGTCGTCTGGTGCGACTCCCTCGCCCGCCCTACCCTCGGGGCATGGAGCTGGAGGTGAGACACCTGCGCGCGCTCTGCGCCATCGCGGACACGGGCAGCCTGCACAAGGCGGCCCGGCAACTGGGCGTGAGCCAGCCCTCGTTGACCACCCAGCTGCGCCGGATCGAGAACTCCCTCGGCGCCGAACTCTTCTCCCGCGGCCGCACCGGCTGCCGCCCCACCCCACTCGGCCGCTCCCTCCTGAGCCGCGCCCGGCCCCTGGTCGCCGACATGGCCGCGCTCGTCACCGAGACCCGGGCCGCGGCCGCCCGCGCCGACGGACCCGGACTCCGCGTCGGCTCCACCGCCAGCCGGGCGCTCCCGGGCTGGCTGCGCAGGCTCCGGCAGCGGCTCCCGGGCACGGACGTCGGCCTCCGGGTGGACGTCTCCGCCAACGCGCTGCTGCGCACGGTCGCCGCCGGGCAGCTCGACGTGGCCTTCGTGCACGAGGTGGAGGGCTGTCCGTTACGGGTCCCCGAAGGCCTGACGGGCCGGATCCTGGTCGCCCGCGAACCGCAGTTCATCTCCATGGCCCACGACCATCCGGCCGCCGCCCGCCCCGTCGTGGACCTCGCCGACCTCGCCGCCGACCACTGGATGGTCGACCCGACCGTCGACGGCGAATGGGACGGCCTCCGCCGGGTCCTCGACGCCGCCGGCATCGACCCGCCCCTGCTGCACGGCGACTACCACACGGCCGCCTCGCTCATCGCCCTCGGCGAGGCCGTGGCCCCCTGCCAGCCCACCTCGGGCCCGCGCGAGGACATGGCCATCCGGCCCCTGCGCGGCGACCCGCTGGGCGTCCGGCTCCTGCTGTACGTGCGACCGGGCGCGCCCCTCGACCTGCTGTACGGCGAACTCGCCGCGGCCTACCGGGAGGTGGCCCTGCGGGCGGCCCCGTACCGCGAGTGGCTCCGCCGCCAGGGCGAGACGGCCACGCTGTCGGTGGGACCGTGCATGATGACCGTATGAGCGAAGATCCCGGCCAGGCAGAGGCGCGCCGCGCACGCCCGGAGGACCTCCCGCGCGTCGTCGAACTCATCGCCGAGCACGCCGCGTACGAGAAGGCCGCGCCCCCGGCCGCGGGCCTGGCGGACCGCCTGGCCGGCCTCCTCTTCGGCCCCGAGCCGCCCCGCCTCCGCTGCTTCGTCGCCGTCCTCCCCGACGGCACCCTCGCGGGCTACGCCACCTGCGCCCCGGAGCTCTCCACCTGGGACGGCACGGAGTACCTCCACATGGACTGCCTCTACCTCGCGGAGCCCTCCCGCGGCCACGGCCTCGGCCCCCTCCTGCTGGAGGCCCTCCGCACGGAGGCCCGAGCCCTCGGCCTCCCGGAACTCCAGTGGCAGACCCCCGCCTGGAACGAGGACGCGATCCGCTTCTACGACCGCCTGGGCGCCACCGCGAAGGAGAAGCGGCGCTACACGCTGCCGACGGAGGCGTAGGAACGCCCGGAGGCGCAGGAACGCCCGGAGGGGTACGACCGCCGTGCGGTCGTACCCCTCCGGAAGGGAGTCGGAAGGTCAGGCCTTCTTGGTCTCCTAGTAATGGGCTGGGTCGGTGACCTGCGGTGATGATGGCCGCAGGTCGCTGACCTGGTCTTTTGGTGATGGGTGGCGATGGGGTGCGACGGTCTTGATCGGGTGTCCTGCGGACTGTGTGCGGACTGGTGCGGGACCGCGCGCGAGCGTGGGAGCCACCGGGTGTGAGTCGTTGAGGTACCTCGTGGTGCTCGTGTACCGGCTGGCGGAGGTTCAGTACGTTGTTCGATGCAGCTGTCTTCCTTCGGCGGCCAAGACCGCCACGGTCAGGAGCGCCGTATGGCTCCCGACGCGAACAGCTGGACCAGGGTCGAGGCGAGGTGCACCGCCATGACCGCCTCCTGCACGGTCTCGTCCCGGGTCTCTTGCAGATTGCCGTGACGGCTAGTCTGTCCCGTCCACAGCAGGTCCATCATGCTCTCGACTACCGCCAGGCCCTCTGTCCCGGACGTCCCGATGATCGGCACGCTGAGCTTGGCCTGCACCTGGCGGAGTTCCCCGAGCATCGTGCCCAGCGTCGCCTTGGCGTGCTTCGGCTGCAGGGTGGCGTGCGCAGCCGACTCGACCGCCTTGATTGCCTCGCTGTACGCCTTCACCGGATCGGGCTGCAGCGCGTACGCGGCGTCGAGGGCCTGCCGCAGGTGACGAGTGGCCGAACCGCGCTCGGGCTGGTCCGCTGCCTTGGCGGCCTCGCCAGTGACCGCCGCTACCACCGAGTTGACGCGCCGCACCAGGGCCCGCCCGTCGGCCCGGATCGTGTAGAGAGAGCCGGCGTCGTCGAGGAGCCGCTGCAGCGGGACGCGGTACTGCATGTCGGGCAGGGAGTTCGCCGTGATGAGGGCAGCCTGCCACGTCGGGAGGCCGGCGGTCAGCGGAGTGTTCTGCCATCCGCCGGTGGGCACCAGGTCGAGCAGTGCGTCAGTAACGTCCAGCAGCTTCTCGGTGGGAGTCCAGTAGGCGATGCGCTCGCTGGTGCCGAGGTCCTCATGCCCGCTCTCCTCGGTGTACAGAACCACGTCGATCCGGACGGCGGCCCGCTCGGCGGCACCGTTATACCTTTCGGCGGTGGTGCAGACCCACTCCCTGAGCGGGAGTTCGAGGCTGGCAGGGACGCCGTCTCGCAGGGTACGGGCAGCAGGAGCATCGCGGTCGGACAGAGGCGTCCACTGGTCATCGGTCACCTGGCAAACGGTAGAGCTCCGCGTGGTTACCGCATACGGGTTTCCGTGCGACCGCGTGCACCGTCGTCCGCGTCAGCGCCGCGAACAGACCCCGGACGTCATCGACCGCCTGCGCCTCTAGCTGCCGCACCACCGCTGTCAACAGCACGGTCCGCCGCGGCTTCGGCGCCCGCTCGCTCGTCTGCGCCTTGCTCAGCGCGAACGCGGAGATCTCCTCCATCCGCTCCATCGCGGTCCCCGTCGACTTCACCGGAGGCGTCCGCAGCCCTCCAGCTCCGAGACCCGCCTGCCTCCGGCGCCAGCTACCGTACGGCCAGTGCCGGCGCGAGACCGGGATCGCCCTGGCCACCACGTGGTACAGGCGCCGCTCGGCCGCCGTCATGGCCTCCGACACCTGCCGGGCCAGCACCGAGACACCCGGCAGCAGAACCCTGTTCTTTCTCAGCCGTCGTCACCGCGTGGTTGAACAACGACACCGGCCCCTCGGCGTGCGTCCAAGCCCGTCCGTACAAAGCTGCGAAACTCCTGCCCCCACTTTCGGTCGGTGAAGTCGGGGTACTTGAACCGCTTCTGGATCTCGTCGGCGTGCACTCACCCCCGGTCAGGCCCTCTGGGCGGCCGCTGGTCTCACCCGTCAGCTCCTGGTCGGCGGCGCCCAGGGATCGGCCAAGGCAGGTCGTCGATCGTCATTCCATTTTCCCGATCTCCCGGAGGAGATGCCTCTGACATGGCTCGCAGACTTGCTTCCGGGATACCAGTAAAGAGCCCCTCTTCGCGAATAAGTCCGTCGGCGTTAGACATCGCAGGCCGGTCGCGCATCACGGGCTGAGGGAGATGGATTCCTTGAAGCGGTGACTCCTCGGGATGCTGGTATATGTACTTCCGAGCCCCCATAGCTGTTTCTTGGTTGATACTCCGCGCGATCTTCGTCGATCCCGAAACAGTGAAGTCGGGGATCTCCATGCCCTCCCGGAGGTTTTTTGGTTGGATTGTGAGGGCGTGGCGGCGGCTGAGTGGAACCAAGAATAGGTCGGCTGTGAAAATGCCAACTCCTTGCCATTCGGGATAATCAGGTGCGACGGCGAGTGAAACGGGGTGGTCGGATGTAATGATGGAGCGTCGGTTGAATTTGAACAGCGTCCACTGGCAGTCGTTGAGGTAGGCGGCGGTGCTGGGTAGGAGATTCATCAGCAATCGGATGTGGTCGTTGGCGTCGGCGGCCATGTCGGGACCACCCGGCTTAGTCAGGTCGCGCCACTCGATGTCAAGCTCCTCGTCGCCGACAACTCGCCCCTCGGCCTCCTGAATACGCGAGCGCAGCGCCTCTTTCCCCGAGACTCCGACGAGGAGTCGAATCATTTCAGCGTTGTGATTCTTCTGATTCTGCCGTATCTGCTCGGCCCTTAGGTGCTGCAGGGCAATCCATGCGGCGAAAGATTTCCGGTGTTCACCCTGGATCGGCCAAGTCCCTGAGAGGATAAGTTTCAGCGCCTCGGCGGCAGACCCTTCGATCCTACTGAAGGCCCTCTCGAAGAAATCTGACAAAGAGCCATCGGGAAGCGTTACCGTATAGAAGTCCTTAATGACGCTCGCATCGCCAGTTGAAAGAACGGGTGCGGGGTCGCCAGGGAGTGAAACTCGGCGAATTCTACCAGCGTCATCTGCGAAGCCATTCAAGTAGAACTTGGAGACGGTGTGCTGTCGCCTAACTCGGTTGCTCAAGCCTTACTCCTGTGTTTGGTTGAGGAAGTGAATGGGCAGTGGGGCGTGGGTGAGGATCGTGTCGGGCTTACGAGAATGAGATTGAGGGTGAACCAACCTTCTTAGTTAACGCGCGCTTGGATCCTGACAGGTCGCGCTCAATCCGGATGGCGAGGGCGCCGAGGGCTTCCTCTTCGGGGCCGTAGATAGTGCGGATGTCAGCCAGTTGCTGGTCGCGGCCAGCGGTGGGGTTGACGTTTGCCGGGCCCTCGCCGTCGAGGAGGGCTTCGACGTCGGGGTACTCGGTAACGCAGAGGACGCTCACGTCGCAGGTGTCGTCGGTGCCTTTGGTGCGGAAGCGGATGCTATCGCCCGTGGCGAGGTCGGCGAGGCGCGGATGCTTGACCCGCACCTCGATCGTCTTGGTGTCAGCGGCGACGAGCTCGAAGTACTGGTCGGTAGAGGTTGAGCTCGCGGACGCTGGCGGTGCGGTCAGGCATCGGGAGGGAACGCTCCTGGGGTCTCGGCGGCCGAGTTCAAGCGGAAGAAGTGGCGGAAGTCGGGGAGCAGGGTCTCGGCCATGGCGAGCAGCTAGTCGGGTGTACTGGGTGACGGTGCCGGATCAGTGCGGGTGTCGAGCATCTAAGGGGCGATGCTCTCGGGCAATGGGGGACACGGCTTCAGTGGCTTGAAGCCGCCGGCCAGCAGCCTCGCTCCTGCCCATTCGATCAGGATCGGAAAATGAGTGCAGTCTCGTCCGTCCCGAGCTAAGGTACGGCAGAACTCACATCAGAAGGACCATCATGCTCGGAAAGTTCAAGCGTAAGCGTCACGTCAACAGCGATTTCCTCACGGGTGCAATCGAAGATGCTGTGCTGGACCAGATCCGAAAAGGTTTGGACCCTGAGCGCGTCAGTGACCTTATCTCCACTGCGGTCCCCGATGTGATTGACGAATTGGCGCCTCAATTGGCTGCTGCGATGATGAAGGACAAGCGAACTCTCCGAGCGAATAAGCGCATAGATCGGCGGTTCGATCGGAGACTCCAGAAGAAGTGGGGTAAAGCCCTCGATCTTTACTGGGTCCTTCATTCGGTGTGTGCCGAATTGGGTGAGAAGGAAGCGCGCAAGAAGAGGGAGAACCTGGCGCCTGCTCAGGAGCACACGCTGGAAGCCCTTACAGGTCTTCATGTCACTGCCTGCCGCGTAGCAGGTGAGGTTCTTACCCTTCTCTCGCATGGGCATCCACGGGGCGCCATGGCGCGATGCCGCACGCTTCATGAGACGGCTGTCATCGCTTGCGTGATTGCAGACGCAGCTGCCGACCCTGACCATCATGACCTCGCCGAACGATTTCTTGATCACGAAATCGTTGGATTGAGGCGTGACGCTCTCCAGTTCCAAAGGGATCACGCGAATCTTGGAGAGGAGCCGCTTGAGCAGGCGTACGTTGACGAACTCGAAGGGCGATACGCTGAAGTACTCGCGAAGTATGGGCAGAGCTTCAAGCGCGATTACGGATGGGCCAAGAGATTTTCACCGGACGATAACCTTCGCAAGCTGGAGGAGAAGACCTCCCTGAGTCACGTGCGCCCCTATTATCAGTGGGCAAGCAGTGAGGTGCATTGTGGTGCCAGGGGGCTCGGCCAGAACTTCATAGAATACCGAGGGATTGTCCTGCGGGACGTCGGCAAGGTTAATGTAGGGCTTATCGATCCGGCGATCATGGCGCTCAACTCATTGATTCAGGTTACGTTCTCCCTTGCAGTTAGCGGAGCGCCGGAAGGTCCGGATATTGAGGCACTTCTTTGCGTCCGGGCGATTGAGGAGATGAGGTCGGCTTGTTCGCACGCCTTTGAGGATGCGCAAGTCGAAATTGATCGTGCCGAGGAGCGAATCGTGAAGCGTCTGCAGAGGAAGAATGTCAGCGGCTGACTGGCAGCGTCTGCTTGCCACTGGCTTTGCGTCGGGTGGGTACGGGGTCAGTTTTCCCAAGCTCGCACCGGCGTCCTCGACGAGGGGTTCTGCTGTCCTCCCCTCATACATGCGCTGAGAACGGATCGCCACCCCACCAGGAGGCGTGGCCAATGGGTGCAGGGCCGTCCTGGCGACTGGTCGCGCAGCAGCTGACGCTTCCAGGACCTGTCCGGCCGATCATGTTCGAAGCCAGATGACGATAGCTGCGACGGTCGCGGTGCCGGGGTAACGAAGAGGCGCTTGTCGTAGTGGGTGGCCACTGCCCGGAGCTGTTTCAGGCGGTTGATGGTCTGCTCGACAGTGTTGCGCTTCTTGTGCCGCTGCTCGTCGAAATTGGGTGCGTGGCTGACTCAACGGCGCCGCAGGTACTCGCGGAGGGGCCCGCACTGAGCCACCCTCCCTGAAGATCGTGAACGGGCGAACGATAGAGATGGGGACTGACAACGCCGCGGCCTGACTCCGGGCTCTGATCGCCGTCCCGGATTGAGGTATCCAGGCGGTCGACCGCATCACGGAGATCGCGCGGACAGGTCCTAGGAGGAACTGCCCTGGCTGCTTACGCTGTTGGCTATGAAGGCCAAGACCTGTGTGTTCTGCGGGAGCCCCGTCGCCAAGAAGGGCGCGGGCGAGCACGTCTACCCGAGCTGGTGGCTTCAAATGTGGAGGGAAGCCGACTGCGGCCCGTTCTACGCACAGCTCGGCGACGAATACATACGCCGCCGCGAGCAGGACGGCGGGGAACTGCTAGGCATGCCGGAGTTGCAGCCCATCAAGCTGTACGAGGTCTGCGGGAGTTGGAAGGATTCCCCGAACTGCAACGGCAAGCTCAACGAGCTCTTCGAGACTTCGGGGAGGTCAGCCGTCGAGGCCGTGTGGCGCTCGCAGGCGGTGCTCGTGCAGGAGCAGGTGGCCGCCTTCGCCGCCTGGTGGGTGAAGACCCTGCTGCTCGCGAACCATCCGCTGACCAAGCACACGTTCCCCCGCTTGGAGAAGGCCAGGGAGAGGGAACAGGCTCGGAAGGAGCGGGAGCGGTCGTATCCGGCGGTGCCCGGCAGTGGCCTTCCGCTCCTTCCACTGCTGTGCGGGTCGGAGCTGATTCCCCCAGATCTCTCGCTGTGGCTGGCCGTGGGCGATGACAGCGACGGGCAGCACTCCCTAGACGGGCACCAGCCGATCGGCCTTCCGACGATTCATTACGGCGCCCGGCCCGCCGGCCGTGGAACAGCGATGGGTGACGGCCCCAACCTGCTGCACTCCAGCCGACGCGTGCTGCTGGGGCTCCTCCACCACCCGTACGCGACGGTCGCCCACCCCTTTGAGCGGGCCGGCCTGGCCATCCGGCTGTGGCCGGACCCTCCCGAGCAGCTCGACATCAATGCCCTGCCGGTGCTCGACAGCACCGGAATCCGCCAGTTCGACCGCCAGTTCGCCCTAAGGGGCGGTGACGAAATCGGCAGGGACGAGTCGGAGGGGCCGCTCCTGCTTCACGCCTGCTCAAACGACCAGCTTGGGGCTCCCTGGCCGTACTGCGGGTGTGCGGAGTAGCGCCAGCGGCCGCGTGATCGACCGGACAAGTCCTAGTGACAGTCGTGGAGGGAGACCTCCTGGCCTCCCGTGAGATATTGGTGAAGGGCGCTTGAAGCGGCGTCGACCCGCCAAACCTGGGAGCGCTTGCGGGGTTCGCGGTTCGCGGTTCTCGGGTTCGCCGGGCCCATTCGTGGGCGGCCTACTGCCGGAGCGGGGTGTTGGTCCAGAAGAAGTGGGCCTTCTCCAGGAGCTCCTCAGCGGCGTCGCCGTACGCTGCCGCGCTGCTCAGCGCGGCGAAGGCTTTGTTGTAGAGGTCGAGTTCGCTCTGCTCCGTGATGTCCACGGAGGAGGAGACGAGTTCGACGTGGGCCCGGTCGCCATCGCCGTAGATGTTGAACGCGTGGACGGGGAACAGGTCCACTCGCGCGGTGGAGGGAAGGATCCCGAGGGTGAGGGAAGCCAGGCCGAGCTCTCGCAGGAGGCGCTCGATCTGTTCTCGCATGACCTCGGGTCCACCGATGTTCGTGTAGAGAGCCTGCTCCCCGAGGAGGACGTCGTAGTGGTGCTCGCCGTCGTACAGAACTTCCTGTCGCTTCATGCGCTTGGCGACGCCCGCCGGCACGTCGTTCGGAATGCCGAGGAAGTCGACGACCTGGCCGAGGATCACGGTGGCGTACGCCTCGGTCTGGAGCGTGCCCCAGATCATCGTGGGCACGTACGCCTTGCCCTCGCGCGTGCTCTGATACCAGCGCACCACGTCGTCCTGAGTCGCTTCTGTACCGGTGGACAGACGATCCGTCCAGGGAACTGAACTGGTCACCGCAGCCCCTCCTGCGTGGTGCCGCCGGGGCGGCTTCCATGGGTTTTGCCGTTCCGGTCGAGGATGGCTCCGAGTGTCCGATCTTGTAAGAGCGGGAATCGGTCAGGCCATGCGCTTCATCTCGATGGCGAGTGCGCCGAGGGCTTCCTTCTCGGGGCCGTAGATCGTGCGGATGTTGGCGAGCTGCTGGTCGCGGGTGGCGGTCGGGTTGACGTGGGACGGGCCCTCGCCGTCGAGGAGGGCCTCGAAGTCGGGGTACTCGGTGACCCGGAGGACTTCGACGTCGCAGGTCTCGTCGGTGCCCTTGATGCGGAAGCGGATGGTGTCGCCGGCGGCGAGGTCGGCGAGGTGCGGGTACTTGACCCGCACCTCGATGGTCTTGGTGCCCGCGGCGACGAGCTCGAAGTACTGGCGGTAGAGGTTGAGCTCGCGGGCGCGGGCGGTGCGGTCGGTCATCGGGAGGGAACGCTCCTGGGGGACGGTGCGGTGATCAGCCGGCCGATCTCGGCGGCCGAGTACGAGCGGAAGAAGTGGCGGGGGTCGGAGAGCAGGGTCTCTGCCATGGCGAGCAGCTGGTCGGCGTACTCGGGCACGGTGCCGGGCCACTGCCGGGTGTCGAGCATCCAAGGGGCCGCGCCCTCGGGCAAGGGGGCACGGCCTTCTCGTATGAGGGATTTCGACAGCTTGGCGCCGGTGTCGGTGACGACCTGGGGGCAGAACAGGCGGGCCGGGAGCTGGGCTCGGGTGAGGCCCACGGCCTGGAGGGCCTCGTCGACGAGGTGGGAGCCGAAGACCCAGTCGCCGCCCTTGACCATGACGTGCAGGGTGCCGATGGGGCTGGTCAGGGCGAGTTCCTTGACCAGGTTGCGGTACAGGGTGGCCAGGTCCAGGTACGCGCCGGCGGTAGGCGTGATCGCGGCCTCGTGCGGGCCGTGGTGGAGGCAGACGGCGGAGACCACCGCCGACTCGGGCCCGGTGAGGCGGACCCGGGTGCGTTCGGCGTGCTTCTCCGCCCAGCCACAGTCGGGGTGAGGGCAGGGGACGCGGAGGTGAGGAGTGCCGGTGGAGGGGGCGAGCCACCAGCGGGCGGCGTCAACGCGGGGGAGCAGGCGGAGCCAGGTGCGGCGGTAGTGCTCGCCGGCCTGCTGCTGGGTGTACGTCTCGATGCGGTGCGGGATGCCCAGGCGCCTGGACAGGGCGGTGAAGAGGGGCTGGTAGAGGGCGGTGACGAGGTCGAGCACGGCCTGCTCGCCGAGGGCCTGGGCGTAGGCGCGCTGGTAGCGCTTGCCGCTGGCCGGGTCGGTGGCCAGCTCGTACGGGGCGTTGTCGAGGGCGCTGAAGAGCACCTCGGTGGGGAGACCAAAGCGGTCGCGCAGGCGGGCGGCCATGGCGAAGGCCAGGGACTGCACGAGCGAGGTGCCGATGTGCGGGGCGCCGTTGATCTGGGTGCCGACGACCAGCACGATCCGCTCGGGCGGGGCAGCCAGGATGCGCGGGGTCAGGACGTCCTCGGCGTGGTGGAGGGCGTTGGCGAGAACGGTGTTCGGCGAGACGGGATGGGTGGTCACGAGGTGCCTCCCTGGGAGCCGGTGGTGTGGGGCGGCAGGGGCGCGGCCCCGTTCTTGGCACGGTCGAATGCGGCCCAGACACACTTTCCAGGGCCCGTCCGCTCCTTTACGCCCCAGCTGTCGGCGGTCGCGGCGACGATCAGCAGACCGCGGCCGTCGACGGCGGACTCCTTGGGAACGCGCTTCGTCGGCCTGTTCTCGCCGCTGTCGTGGACCTCGATCCGCAGCTCCTCATCGAGGGACTCGACGCGTACGAGGACCAGCCGGCCCACGGGCACCCCGTGAAGCACGGCGTTGGTGACGAGCTCCGAGGTGCACAGCCGCATGTCGTCGAGGCGGCTCGTCTCACCCCATTCGGTCAGGGTGGCGGCGACGAAGTCGCGAGCGGTACGCGGCGTAGTCCGGCGACGGGGAAAGAGCATGGTGCGGTGCCGGCCCGTGCTCGGAAGGAGGTCCGGGGCGGCGCCGGTCGCCTGGTTGGTGAGTCTGCTTGCCATGGCCAACAGCAAAGCGACTTAACTCATTTGGGTCGGGAGCCAGCACGGGGGCCAAGGCGGGGGCCACTATGGGGGCCAGAGGTCACGTGTTCCTGGGGGACGGCATGGGCGACACCGGGATCGGCGCCTTGCTCGTCCGGCTGCGTACCGAGCGCGGCTGGAGCCAGCAGAGGGTTGCCGACGAGTACAACGCCCTGGAGGGGCGCTCCGCGAAGACCGGCAAGGAGATCGGGCGGTACGAGCGTGAAGCCCGAGTCCCTGTTCCCTACACCCGGAAGTACCTGGCGCAGGTCTTCAGTGTCGACGTCGCCGTGCTCGACCAAGCTGTTGCCGTCAGCAAGGGGCAGCGGGACGGGTCCGATGCCGCCAAGGTCGAGATTGTGCCGCCGGTGATGCCGCCCGAAGACACCCACGTCCGTGGAGACCCACTCTCCGAGGACGCGGTGCGGTCGGCGGACTTCGCCCGCTTCATCGCGCAGCGGAACGCCGACGAGTTCGTCGTGGAGCAGCTGGAGGCAGACGTCGGCCGGCTCGCCCGTACGTACGTCAGCCACCCGTTGATGGAGCAGTACGTCGAGATCAGGCGGTTACGGGACGGGGTGTTCGAGCTGCTGCGCGGGCGCCAGCACCCTCGGCAGACCACTGACCTCTATCTCTCCGCCGCTCGCCTCTGCGGCCTGTCCGCGCACGTCTGCCTTGACCTCGGCGCCTACGACTCCGCCGCCACCCACGCCCGCACCGCACGGGCCTGTGCCGAGGCGGCGGGGCACGAGGGGATGCTGGCCTGGGTACGGGCCGTGGAGTCGTTGATCGCGTACTGGACCGGCCGGTACGCGCAGGCGGCCCGGCTGGCGCAGGCCGGTCGGCGGCACAGGGCGAACGGCAGCATCGGCGCACGGCTGGCGAGTCTGGAGGCGCGGGCGTTGGCGATAGTCGGCGACTCGACAGGAGCGCTCGCTGTCCTGTCGGATGCCGAACGATCGCGCGAGGCGCTCTCGGGTGGGGACGAGTTGCTGGGAGTCTTCGACTTTCCTGCGGCCAAGCAGTTCGCTTACGCCGGAACGACCCTCCTGGCCGTGGGCGGGCAGGAACACGTCCACCGGGCCATCGTCAGCGCGGAGACGGCGATCCGCCTCTATCGCAGCGCGGACGGAGACGACCAGTCGGTCGGCGACCTGTTCGCCGCGCACCTCGATCTCGCCCGCGGACACATGCTCCTGGGTGACCTGGACGGCACTGAGAAGATGCTTGGCTTCGTTCTCCAGTCCGCGCCGGAGCGCATGTCGGCCAGCATCGTGCGCCGGCTCACCGTTCTCGGGCGGGAGCTGGAAGGGCCGCAGTACGGTGGAGCCGCGCAGGCGGTGCACCTGCGTGACCGACTCCAGCACACGGTCGTCCGTGCGTCCTTGCCCGCCGCCCACCCTCCGGAGTTGCCAACGTGACCGACCTGCCTGCCGCCCACGACGCCGCCGTCACCGATCGGGCCCGCTTGGCGGGCAGCGCCTACAACGGAGACCGGGACCTGGCCGCCCGGCAGTCGCTCTACCAGTGGCAGACGCCTCGGTACGACCTCCCCGGCCTCGTGGCCGAGCGGCTGGGTGATGTACGCGGACGCGTCGTCGATATCGGCTGCGGCAACGGCAAGTTCATCCAGCGGATCCGCCTGGACCGTCCGGACCTGTCCCTGCTCGGCCTCGACATCGCTCCCGGCATCCTTACCGGCGTCCCCGGCCCGGTCGCCGTGGCGGATGCCACGAGGCTTCCGCTCGCGTCGGGCAGCGTCGACGCCGCCCTTGCGCTCCACATGCTCTACCACGTGCCCGACATTCCCCAGGCGGTCAGGGAACTGGCCCGGGTCGTGGCACGTGACGGGCTGGTGGTCGCCTCCACCAACGGCGAGCGCGACAAGGCCGAACTCGACGACCTCTGGCAGCGGGCCGCCGGTGACATCCTCGGCATCGACCGCGGGCCGGCCAGGATCTCGCTCAGCGCCCGCTTCTCCCTGGAGAAGGCTCCGGCTTTCCTCGGTGAGGCGTTCAGCCGGGTGGAGGTCGTCGAACTGCCGGGGACCATCGCGGTCCACGACCCGGAGCCTGTCATCGCCCACATGGCTTCGTACCGCGCCTGGGCGGATCAGCACGACGTGCCCTTCGACGCGACCATCGACCGCGCCCGCACACTCGTTGCCGACCACATCGTCCGCTACGGCGCGTACGAGATCACCTGCCTTGGAGGGATCCTCGTCTGCCGCCGGTGAGATCAGTCCAGCGGTGGCCAGGGCCCGTCCAGCAGACGGCCCGCCTCCTCGACGATCTGTTCCGCCAGGTGTTCTCGGTCTCCTTGTCGGATCGCCGCCCAGTCGTTGTAGGCGTCGGTTTTCTCGACCAGTGGCTTGAGCTGCTGCGGGCGGGCCAGTGCGCCCCATCCTTCGTACGTGATCAGGTCACCGCCGGCACCGGGGTCCAGGCTGCCGTTCACGATCAGATGGAGCCACCAGCGCACGAGTTCCCAGCGGGCCGCTTCCCAGGGGAGGTCGGTGGTGTCGGCCGGGAGTTCCTGGAGCAGGCCGAGTTCGCCCAGCACCTGGTCGAAAAGGGCGTCGGCCTGCTCATGCTCGGAGCGTGACAGGCCGGCGAGGAGGGGGAGGGACTCCGTCTCGATGTCGAGGACCAAGGCCGTGAGGCCGGCTCCGATGAGCTGGCCGGGGTGGTGTCGGCGGCCGATCAGGCGTTCCAGGGCCAGCATCCGGATGCAGTCGACGGCCTCCTGCGCGGTCATGGCGTACGGCGCGAACGGCGTGGGCGCGGTGACGTCGATACCCGGTCCGCCCTCCACGAAGTACGACCAGAAGTCGACGGTCGCGTGGGCGAGGAGGCCGCTCGACCGGCCGGCGAATTCGTGGTGGATGTAGTCGGTGAGGTCGTTCCCGTACAGGATGATGTCGGTCTGGTAGACGGACAGGACGGGGTGACCGTGCTCGCCCGCTGTGCCGGGCAGGTAGCGGTGCCCGTAGACCGGGACCAGCTGCGGCACGCTCTCCAGTTCGGTCCTGGCGACGCGCAGTGCCTCGGATTTCTCCGCTGGCCTCGACGGCCAGGCGGGATGCCAGAACCCGTTGCGCTCCACGTCGAAGAGCACCCCGTTCACCGGCCACGCCAGGCGCCCGGCTAGGTCCTCGGGGTCGCCGTCGCGCCAGTCGGGCCACCCTGAGGAGCCCTGCGGGAGCCCGGCGGCAAGGAAGACCCGGTGATCCGCCGCGAAGGTGAAGCCGAACCGTGTCTCGACCGCGTCGAGCTCTCGCGCGGTGAGGCCCGGACCGATCTCGGTTCGAAGCATCCCTTGCAGGGCACGGGCGGCTTCCAGGGTCAGTCGTGGGGGCGACGGCGTGTTCACGCCTGCCAGCGTAGTGAGCGGTACGACTGCACATGCCAGGAGGTTGTCGCTGTCCGCTACCTCATCGCGTATTCGCTGCGACGGACTGCGACGATCTCGGTACCGTGGCGCCATGACGGACAGGGGAGAGCCGCCGGTCGTTGCGAACCGATGGGCCGATGTTTCGGATCCGGTGTCGGGAGGGCGCGTGGTCTTCCGGGATTTCTGCTCCTGCTTTGACCAGTCCAGGCCCCATCCGCGAGCCCGCGTCGGGTTTCACGCGGAGCGGCAGGACCCCACCGCACCGGGCTGGCGGCGTCTTCTGGAGCTGGTCGAGGAGGCTGCCGCCGACGGGCGCGAGGAGTTCAAACCGCTGATCGAGTTGAGCCCGGAGGAGCGCCGGCAGGTCATTACCCTGCCGCCGAGCATCGCCAAACTGACGGCGGTCAAGCACCTCGTGCTCTACGGCAGCAACCTGGTCCGGGTTCCGCCCGAGATCGGGGCTATGAGCAGCCTGGAGGAGTTCACCCCGTACACCTCCTACCGGCTGCACTGGTTCCCCTACGAGATCACCCGCTGCCGACGTCTGGCCCGCAGTACGGTGAGCACGCGAGCCCTCTTCGGCAACTTCAAGCTCCGGCCGCCCTTCCCGAAGCTGACGTCGTCTCCGGACTCCCTCACGGGCCTCGATCCGGAACGTCTGGATCCCGGGCGCTGGGGTCCCACAGCCCTTCAAGGCTGCAGCGTCTGCGACGGCCCGATTCCACAAGGCGGACTCCAACAGGTGTGGATCTCCCTGCGCGTGGCCACAGACGTGCTGCCGCTGCTGGTCAATGCCTGCTCGTTGGAGTGCGTCGCCTCCCTCCCCGGCGGTGCTGACAACTACATCCCCACAGCCCACAGGGGCGGTCGAGTCGACCAGCCGCCGTCCTACTGGGACTGATCGGGAGGACGGCTCTGGAAGCTCCATCACCGTCCAGAGCGTGGTCCTTCCGCAGGCGGTGTTCGGTTTGGCTTCACGGACGGTGGGGTGGATGCGGCGCGGGGCGCGGGCTTCGATCGGTCGATGCCTACGGTTCCTTGCCGGCGTGCCGCTTGTACCCGCTTGTTGGGCTGCGCCGTGATGCGCCAGATCAGGACCTGGGCCGGGTGCTCAGCCGTGTCTAGTTCGCGTTCGGCCGCGGCCTGGGCCAAGAGCTGGCGCGGGTGATTGCCGCCGGACTCGGCACGGGCGAGGGCAGTGACGAGGGCCGGCCAGGTTGGGTCGGTGAGGATGCGCTCGGCTTGGGCGGGGATGGCGTGGCGGATCGCGGCCTCGAAGCGATCGGCGGTTTGTTGGCGGGGTGTGCTGCGGGCGAGCTCGGTCAGGACAGGAGCGGCGGCCTGCTCGTAGCCGGCCTGGAGGTGGTGGAAGGCCTGTTCGGCAGCGACTGCTTGCTGTTCGTGGCCGCGTTGGGCGTGCCAGTGGGCGGCGGCTCGGGCCAGGTGGAGGGCGGCGAAGAGCACGGCGACGGCGAGGCCGCCTGGGGCGTGCGAGGCGTAGGCGAGTTCCTTGGCAGCTTCTCGGAGGGCGGTGGCAGCTTGGTGGTCGGCGCGGATCGCCGACCGGCGAGCTCGGTTGAACGCCACTGCCGCTGCTCGGAGTTCTGCCCGGTGCGGACCATGTGTGGTGAGGGCCAGGTTATGGAGGAGGTCGCCGAAGGCGGCCAGGTGGGCCTGGGTAATGGCGTCGTTGGCGGAGTCGACTGCTGTGTGGGTGGAGTGCAGGGCGGATGCGACCCTGTGCCATGCCTGCACCGGGTCCGCCACATACCGGGGGTGGTCGGCCACCTTCTGGTCGGGGAGGCGTTCGCGCAGGCGGTTGATGGAGAGGTCGGGGGCGAGTTTGGAGCCGCCGTACCAGACGGGTTCGCCGGCCGCGTTGGTGTCGCCGGGTGCGGCGAGGCTGTAGCCGATCACGTCGCCGGTCTCGGGGCCGAGTCGTGTCTTGACCTTGATGCCGAGGGAACCCAACACGGTGAAGTAGTCGGCTTCGTTGTGTACGGCGGCGGCGACCGCGTACGCCTGCTCTCGCAGCCAGTGCCGTGCCGTGACCGTCTGGCCCTGGCGCTCGGCCTTGGCGCGTTCGGCGCCGGTGGGGGTGCGGGGCGCGGTGAGGTCGCCGGACTTCAGGCGGCGCAGGCCGAACTCGGCCTCGATCTTGCGGCACTCGGCCTGGGCCCGCTGTCCGTCGCGGTGGGTGCGCGGGCGGCGCCCGTCGGCGCGGACGGTGGTGGCCATGAGGTGGATGTGGTCGTCGGCGTGCCGCACCGCGATCCACCGGCATGCCTTCTCGTCGCCTTCGGGAGCAATGCCGGTGGCGTGAACGATGCGGCGGGCGACCTCGGCCCACTCGGCGTCGGTGAGGTAGCGGTCGCCGGGCGCGGTGCGGACCGGGCAGTGCCAGACGTGCTGGGATGGTTTCTTGCCGCCCAGTTCACGGGTGCGCAGGTCGACGTGGGTGTCGAGGCGCTTGGCGAGCCGGGTGTAGGTGGCTGCCGGGTCGCGGCCGGGGTCCGGGGCGCCGGCCATGTCCCAGGCGGCGACGATGTGCGGGTCGGTGTGTTCGTCGCGGCGGCCGGGGCCGAAGAGGTAGACGATCAGTCCGCGGGTGTCGGAGCCGGTGGAGACGTCAGGAACCATGCGGGGTGCCTTCCGTCAGGAGCTGGTCGATCAGTCGGTAGCTGCTCTCGGCCGCTTGCTCGACGCGGTCCAGCACCGCTTCGGCACGCTCGGGCACCGTTCCTCGGTGGATGGCTGCGGTGATCTGGTTGAGGTTGCCGCCGATGCGGTTCAGCGCGACCGTGTGTGCCTCGACGGCCTCGATCAGCGGGCGGATGGGATCGTCCTCCGGGCTGCCGACCAGCCTTGCCTTGCCCAGGGCAACGGCGAGGGCGGCGTCCCCGACGAAGCCGGCGAACTTCTGGCCGCGCTGGTGAGCGGCGGCGCTGATCACGCTCACAGCCGTCCGTGTGAAGCGGATGGTCTTCTCCTGGTCGCGCTTCTCCACGGTGCGCTTGCGGTTCATCAGTGCGGGCAGGACGGGGGCGTCGAGGTCCCGCCAGGAGGGCTGCTCGGCGGGCGGGCGGACATCTGCCGGCGGCTGGGTGCGAGGGGCGACGGAGTCGGCTGCGGGCGGGCAGCTGGCCTCGGCTATGCCCTCCTCCGGCTCGGGCGCCCCCTGGCGCTCGGCCTTCTCCTCCGCCACCCCTGGGGCGGGGGCAAGCGCGGACGAAGCCTCGTTAGAGGCTCGTTCGCTCCAGCTTGCTGCTGATCGGCGGGGCAGGCCGAAGAATCCTTTGCGACGGCGGGTGGGGGCGTTGTCGGTGCTCGTTTCGGGCATGGTGGTGCTCCGGTGGTCGTGTGGGGTGGGGCTTCGTCACGTCCGTTGCATCCGTCCCGTAGCTGGTCAGGACAGGTACGGAGGCGGGCGCAGGTACGGAGTGATCCGTATCGGCGAGGAACCCCGTCCCCGCGCTGACCTGCGCGGGGACGGATGCGACGGAGTGATACGGACCTGGGGGCGGTCAGCGGGTGCGTGCGGAGCCGGTGCCGTTACGGGGCGGGCCGACAGGGAGGGTGCCTGCTGGCGGGACCGGAGGCTTGCCCCATGTCGGGCGTACGGGCGGGACCTCCTGTACCGGGCTGGCAGCCGGTGGGACAGGGTCCGGGCAGTAGCGGGCCCAGGCGTCGAGGAACTGGTTGCGGGCGTACGCCTTGGCCTGCCTGCCGTTCTCGAAGCGGTGGTTGGCAGGACTGATGTCGAAGTCACGCAGCAGGTTGGCCAGGTGGTAGGCGTTCAGACCCTTCGTCCCGTACTCGGCCCAGGGCGCCTCTGCGTCCTGGATGAGGGCGGCGAGCAGGTCGTGGCTGCGCAGCGCCTCCGTGTCGCCCTGTTGCTCGAACACGCGGCGGATGTCCCGCAGCAGCCGGGTCTTCAGCGTCGTCTGTTCGTCCTGGACCAGCTCGGTGCGGGTCATCGCCAGGCAGGCGGCGCGGGCCTGGGCGGGCCAGTGTCCGCCGGCCAGGTCGGCGACGATGACCAGGGGCTCCCAGGTGTCCGCGGCCCGGTCTTCGACCGGCATCGGTGGCACCAGCCGGTGTGCTGCCCCGCGCAGTGGGGTCAGCCATGCGGCCAGTCGGTCGCGCAGCGCGTTCAGTTCCGGGACGGAGTGCCGGGAGCGGAAGGGAGCGACGTTCTCGCCGGGCTTGCGCTTCTGCATGCGGAGCACGACGGCGCGGTCCATGATCGTGTCCGGCAGGTCTCCGATGCCTGCGAGCGCGGCCATGGCGAAGGTGGGGAACGCGGTCGGCTTGTGCTCTGGGCCGGAGATCCGCCAGGCGGGGCGGTTGCGCTGGTGTCCGGCGTTCAGCAGGCCACGGAGGTCCTCCTTGTCGCCGGCTTTGGGGCCGAAGATGGTGTCGGCCTCGTCCACCAGCAGCGTCGGAGGGTCCTCGCCGATGATCCGGAAGACCACTGCCGGTGAGGTGTTCACGGTCATCATCGGCTTGTGCACGGTCTCGTGGAGCACGTCCAGGACGCGGGACTTGCCGCATCCCTTGGTCGGTCCGACCACCGCCAGGCGCGGGGCGTGCTGGAGGGCGGGCTGGATGTGGGAGGCCGCCACCCAGAGGGTGACCGCGGTCAGGGCCTCCTCGCTCGGCAGCACGACGTACCGGCCGATCGCCGCACGTAGGTCGTCCAGTACGACGGTCCCGTCCTGGTCCCGGTCCGCCTTGGGACCGGCGTGCTTGCGGTCCCCAGTTTCCGGTCCGGGTTCGGGGACCGTCCCCGGAGCACTGTGGTGACCGTGGTCAACCCGGACTGTCGGTCCGGGTTCGCCGGCCGACTGACCGGAACTCTCCGCCCGGTACTCGACTTCCGGACCAGATCCACGGTCCGGGTTCCCGGTCCGGTCCGGTAGGCCGCTGAGCTGCGCGTTCTCCGTCCGTCCGGGTTCCTGGTCCGGGTTGTCCGGAACTCCGGTCCGGGTTTCGGTCGCGGGTCGGTCCGGTCCCGGACCGACCGGACCTGCGGCACGGTCCGGTCGGTCGCCGGTCCCCGGAGAGGGGGACCGGTCGTTCCCTCGGTGCCACGGGATGCCCTGGCCGGGGACCGCAGCGGCAGGCCAGACGACCTTGTGGGATGTGTTCGAGGTGGCGGGGGACGTAGAGTCCTCCATCGACGTTCCTCTCAGGTGAGGGATGGGACGGGCAAGGTCCCGCCTCTCACCGGTTCGTTCGTTCAGGGATGGGCGGCGTGCAGGGGAATCTCCGGCCCTCGGCGTTGGCGCGCCGGGGGCCGTTGCTGTGTCCGGGGCTGCCGGCGGCTCACGAGGCCAGGCCCCATTCCTCCTGGCCGGCGATCAGCGTGCGCTCGTAGCGCAGCAGCTCGGCCTCGGGGTACAGCACCCGCTTGCCGACCTTGATCCCGCGCGGCCCCTTCTTGATCTGGCGCCAGTAGCGGACGGTGCTCTCGGCTGTGCGGTAGCGCTCGGCAACCTCGGTGGTGGTCAGGTATCGCATGCATTCCCATTCGGCTAGGTGGCGATTCGATCTGCATAGAGTTGTACCCGACGATCCCCGGTTACCCAAATCGGGAGGCCCATGTTTCAATTTGGATAGCGATGGTCACGATGGAGGTTCGATGGCAGGCGACAGGCCCGATGGCGGCGAAGTGCCGCTGCTCTACAGCGAGGGGAACGTGGCCGCGCGCGTGGCCCTGGAGCGCGAGGTCAGAGGGTGGAGCACGACCGAGCTGGCCGAGCGGGTGACCAGAGCGGGCGTCAAGATGAACCAGACGGCGGTCTGGCGCATCGAGAACGGCACCCCTCGCCGGCGCATCAACCTCGACGAGGCCCTCGCCTTCAGCCGCGTCTTCGAGCTTCCCCTCGAAGAGCTGATGTCACCGCCCCTGGAGGGGCTCGACATCGCCAGCCGGCGCCTCGTCCAAGAAGCCGTCGAAGCGTTCTACGCGACCCGCGACGCGCGCGACCGCCTCCATCACGCCGTGGTCGCCATCGCCGACCACATCAAGGCCCACCCCGACAGCTCGCGGGCGATCCACGAGCAGTGCCTCCGCCTCATGGGCGACGAGCGCGACGCTCGCACGCTCAGCAACGACATCGCGGACGGCGGCCACTACTGACTACCGACACGAAGGAGAGGCCACTTGGCCAACATTCAGAAGCGCCCCAACGGCAAATGGCGTGCCCGCTACCGCGATCTCGACGGCAAGGAGCACGCCCGCCACTTCGAGCGGAAACTCGACGCCCAGCGATGGCTCGACGAGGTCACGGCCAGCATGGTCACCGGCCAGTACGTCGACCCGCGCGCCGGCCGCGTCACCTTCGAGAAGTACGCCGAGAGGTGGGAGGGCTCGCTCATCGCGAGCAAGGCGGGTGAGCGCATCACCGACAACGCGCTCCGGCTTCACCTCGTACCGGCACTGGGCGCCCGCTCCATGGCGGCGATACGCCGCAACGACATCCAGGTGCTCTTCAAGCACCTCTCCGACCAGCTCGGCCCCGGCAGCGTGCGGAACGTCTACGACGTCCGTACGCGTCATGACGGCGGCCGTGGACGACAAGGTCATCGCCTCCAGCCCGTGCCGTCGGATCACCCTCCCCGCCATGCCGGACGAGGAGGTCACCCCGCCCACGGTTGAGCAGGTTCAGGCAATGGCGGGCGTGATGCCGCCGTATATCCGCGCGGCGATCGTCACCCTCGCCGGATCAGGGCTGCGCATCGGTGAACTGCTCGGCCTGAAGGTGTCGGACGTCGACTTCAAGGCCGGCACCATCCGCGTCGAGCGGCAGCGGCTCCAGTCCGGGAAGATCGGCCCGCCGAAGACCGCGAAGTCCCGGCGCACGGTCCCGGTCGGCGAGGTCGTCATCGACGCGCTCCTCACGCACCTCGCCGCACGCCCCTCCAAGGAGTGGCTCTTCACGATGGAGGAGGGGGAGCCGCTCAACTACCGGCGGTGGAAGACCGAGTGGAACGGGGCTCGCAAGGCGCTCCAGGCGGCCGAGAACGGGGCCGCCGAGCGGGAGGGCCGTAAGGCCGTCGAGCTGCCGCACATGGTCACCCACGACCTGCGGCACTTCTACGCCTCCGCGCTCATCGCCGGTGGCGCGAGCGTCAAGCAGGTGCAGTTGGTCCTCGGGCACGCGTCCGCTGTCATCACGCTGCGGATTTACGCGCACCTCTGGCCCGGGGAAGAAGACCGCACCCGGGCCGTCATGGACGCCGTGCTCGGCGGCCTGCGGACCGGGTGCGGACAGGTAGGCGGCATGACCCGCGAAACCGCAGGTCAGAACGCCTAACCAGAGATCAAGCCTTCTTGGTCTCCCAGAAGATGCGGTCGATCTCGGCGATGAGCTCCAGCGCCTTCTCGCCCGTCTTCGGGTCCGTCGACGCCTTGGCGGCCGAGAGGGCCTTCAGGGTGTCGTTGACCAGCTGGTTGAGCTCGGGGTACTTCTCGAAGTGCGGGGCCTTGAAGTAGTCGCTCCAGAGCACCGAGACGTGGTGCTTGGCGAGCTCGGCGCGCTGCTCCTTGATGACCGTGGCGCGCGCGCGGAAGTGCGGGTCCTCGTTGGCCAGGTACTTCTCCTGGACAGCCTTGACGGACTCGGCCTCGATGCGGGCCTGGGCGGGGTCGTACACACCGCACGGGAGGTCGCAGTGGGCGCTGACCTTCACCTTGGGGGCAAACAGGCGGGAGAGCATTGAGCTGTCCTTCCTCGTGATCGTCTTCTCAGGTGGGACATTACTCGGTGAGAAAGGCGTTTTCGCGGGCGCCCCCTGGGGCTTAGGTCAAAAGTCCAGGGTCAGTATGGGTCGAGTGGACGAGTGGACGAGTCGACTCGGTGTGGAGCGGGAGGTGCCCAGTGACGGGATCGGGGCGGGAGCGGGTGGCCGAGGCGAGTTCACCGCCGTTCGGCATCGCCGAGGTGACCGGGATTTCGATGGTGCCCACGCTGTTGCACGGGGATCAGCTGCTCGTACAGTACGGGGCGCGGCTGCGGGCCGGCTGTGTGGCCGTGCTGCGGCATCCGCTCCAGCAGGATCTGCTCATCGTGAAGCGGCTGATCGAGCGACGTGACGGCGGCTGGTGGGTGCTGGGTGACAACCCGGATGCCGAGGGGGACAGCCGGGTCTTCGGGGCCGTACCGCCCGATCTGGTTCTCGGGCGGGTGCGGGCGCGGTACCGGCCGGTGACGCCGGGGCGTCAGCGTTCGCCGGCCGTGATGCTCTCCTGGCTGGTGTCCTCGGTCAGGCCCGTCCGGTCCGACCGCTCGGCCTCCAGGCGCTTGCGGGCCCGGTAGGCGGCCACGTTGGCGCGGGTCGCGCAGCGGTCCGAGCAGTAGCGGCGGGAGCGGTTGGTGGAGGTGTCCAGGTAGGCGTTGCGGCAGGGCGGCGCCTGGCAGAGGCCGAGCCGGTCAGCGCCGAACTCGGTCAGGTGGAAGGCGAGGCCCATCGCCGAGATGGCGGCGTAGCCCGTGGTCGCGTTCGAGGAGTGGTCGGCGAGGTGCATGTGCCACCGGGGCCGGCCCTCCTCGTCGAGGGTGTCGTGGCCGGAGATCTGCGGGCTGACGGGGAACTCCAGGAGGAGCGAGTTGAGGAGGTCGACCGCGCCCGTGTGGTCGCCCTCGTCGGCCGCGGCGAAGACCGCCCGGAGGCGGGCCCGCACCGTGCGGAAGCGCGGCAGGTCGGCCTCCGTGACCCGCCTGGCCATCTGCGTGGCGGGGCCGAAGAGGTCCCGGAGCACCTCGACGGAGGTCAGGGCGTCCTTGTTGCGGGCGGGCTCCTCGGTGTTGACCAGACGCACGGCGAAGTCCGAGTAATGGGCCAGTTCCACTTGTAGTCCTTACTTCGGAGGGCTAGTGTCTCGCTCGGAGGGGGTAACGCCTGTTTCCCCTTCGAGGGTATTACGAACGCGGGGAGGACAGGTCATGACCGGAACCGACTGGGCGGGCTGGCAGCAGAGCTGGGACCGTCAGCAGGAGTGGTACATGCCGGACCGTGAGGAGCGGTTCCGCGTGATGCTCGACATGGTCGAGGCCCTCGTGGGACCGAAGCCCCGCGTCCTCGACCTCGCGTGCGGTACGGGGAGTATTACGAGCCGGCTGCTCCGGCGGTTCCCCGACGCGACCAGTATCGGCGTCGACCTGGACCCGGCCCTCCTCGCCATCGCCGAGGGCTCCTTCGCGGGCGACGAGCGCGTCACCTTCGTGACCGCCGACCTCAAGGACCCCTCGTGGGCCGAGAGCCTGCCCCAGGGGCGGTACGACGCCGTTCTCACCGCCACCGCCCTCCACTGGCTCCACAGCGAGCCCCTGACCGCCCTCTACGGGCAGCTCGCGGGTCTCGTCCGCGACGGCGGGGTCTTCATGAACGCCGACCACATGATCGACGAGGCCACGCCCCGCATCAACGCCGCCGAGCGCGCCCAGCGGCACGCCCGGATGGACCGGGAGAAGGCCGCCGGAGTCCTCGACTGGGCCGATTGGTGGGCCGTCGCCGCGAAGGACCCGGTCCTCGCCGGGCCCACCGCCCGCCGCTACGAGATCTACGGCGAGCACGCCGACGGGGACATGCCCTCGCCCCGCTGGCACGCCGAGACCCTCCGCGCCGCCGGCTTCGGCGAGGCCAGGACGGTCTGGGCCTCGCCCTCCGACACCCTCCTCCTCGCCGTGAAGTAGCCGGGGAGGGACGCGGAAGGGGCGGTGCGGGCCTTCCAGCCCGTACCGCCCCTTCCGACGCGTCTTACAGCACCTTCGAGAGGAACGCCTTCGTCCGGTCGTGCTGCGGGTTCGTCAGGACGTCCCGCGGGTTGCCCGACTCGACCACCACGCCGCCGTCCATGAAGACCAGCGAGTCGCCGACCTCGCGGGCGAAGCCCATCTCGTGCGTGACGACGATCATCGTCATGCCCGACTCGGCCAGGTCCCGCATGACGTCGAGGACGTCACCCACGAGCTCCGGGTCGAGCGCCGAGGTCGGCTCGTCGAAGAGCATCAGCTTCGGCTCCATCGCCAGCGCGCGGGCGATGGCCACGCGCTGCTGCTGGCCGCCGGAGAGCTGCGACGGGTAGTTGCCCATCTTGTCCCCGAGGCCGACCCGGTCGAGCAGGCGCTCGGCCCGCTCGCGCGCCACCGCCTTGGACTCGCCCTTCACCTGGATGGGCGCCTCCATGACGTTGGCCAGGGCCGTCATGTGGGGGAAGAGGTTGAAGCGCTGGAAGACCATGCCGATGTCACGGCGCTGGACCGCGACCTCACTGTCCTTCAGCTCGTAGAGCTTGTCGCCCTTCTGCTTGTAGCCCACCAGCTCGCCGTCGACCGAGAGTCGGCCGCCGTCGATGCGCTCCAGGTGGTTGATGCAGCGCAGGAAGGTCGACTTTCCGGAGCCGGAGGGGCCGACGAGGCAGAAGACCTCGCCGTTCTGCACCTCCAGGTCGATGCCGCGGAGGATGTGGGCCGCGCCGTAGGACTTGTGGACGCCTTCGGCCTTGACCATGGGCTGACCGGTCATGCCGCACCCTCCGGGGAACGCTTGAACGTGATCACATTCTTCTTGACGCGCTGCCACGGGGTGGGCGGCAGGTTGCGCGTCGAGCCGCGGGCGAAACGCCGCTCCAGGTAGTACTGGCCGACGCTGAACACGCTGGTCAGCGCCAGGTACCAGATCGATGCCACGAAGAGCATCTCCATGACGGCGCCCGCCGTGTTGCCGATGTTCGACGAGGCCCGCAGGAGCTCGGTGTACTGCACGGCCGAGACCAGGGACGAGGTCTTCAGCATGTTGATGAACTCGTTGCCCGTCGGCGGCACGATCACCCGCATGGCCTGCGGGAGCACGATGCGGCCCATGGTCTTCGTCGAGGACATGCCGAGCGCGTGCGCCGCCTCGGTCTGGCCCTCGTCGACCGACTGGATGCCGGCGCGGACGATCTCCGCCATGTAGGCGCCCTCGTTCAGACCGAGGCCGAGCAGGGCCACCATGAACGGCGTCATGACGTCCACGGTCTCGTTCTTGTAGATCGGACCGAGGTTGATGTAGTGGAAGATCAGCGACAGGTTGAACCACACCAGCAGCTGGACGTACACCGGGGTGCCGCGGAAGAACCAGATGTAGAGCCAGGCGACCGCGCCGGTCACCGGGTTCTTGGAGAGCCGCATCACGGCGAAGACGACGCCGAGGACGAGGCCCAGCGCCATCGACGAGATGCTGATGATGATGGTGTTCCACATGCCGCTGATCACGGACGGGTCGAACACCTTGTCCCACACCGTCGCCCAGACGACATCACCCTGGGAGAAGGCGTAGACGAGCCACCCGAGGAGGACGACGACCACGACGGCGCTGACCCAGCGGCCGTAGTGCCGCACGGGGATGGCCTTGATCGCCTCGTACGGGACGCCCGAGGGGGTGGGACCGGCCGGAGCGGCGGCCGGTTCCTTGCTGATCTTGTCAGTCATGACGACTGCCCTTCAGTGGTACGAGGAGAGGTCACTTGCCGGCGTTGATCGTGGCCGACTTGACCGCGCTGTCCTCGACGTCCCACTTCTTCAGGACCTCAGCGTACGACCCGTCCTTGATGATCGCGTCGAGCGCTTCCTTGACGGCGTCGCGCAGCTGGGTGTTGTCCTTCGAGACGCCGATGCCGAAGAGGCCGACGTCGCTCTGGCTGCCGACGACCTCGAAGTCGTTGCCGCCGCCCGAGGTCTTCGCGATGTACGCGGCGACCGGGTAGTCGTTCAGGTCGGCGACCGCGCCGCCGGCCTTCACGCGGGTCTGGGCCTCGGCGTCGGTGTCGAAGGCCTGGATGGTCAGCTTCTTGTCGCCGCACTTGGTGGCCTGCGCCTTGAAGGTGTCCTCGTAGATCGTGCCGCGCTGGACGGCGACGGTCTTGCCGCAGAGGTCGTCGAGGGAGTTGACGCCCTGCGGGTTGCCCTTCTTGACCAGCAGGGAGACGCCGGAGCTGAAGTAGTCGACGAAGTCGATGCCCTTGCCGATCTTCTTCCCGTTGTCGTCCAGGCCCTCCTGGCGCTTCTTGTTGTCCGTCATCGAGGACATGATCAGCTGCTGGCGGCCGGTGTAGATCGAGGTGATCAGGCCGTCGAAGGTGCCCGAGACGAACTCGAGCTTGACGCCGAGCTGCTTGCTGAGGGCCTCCCCGAGGTCCGGGTCGACACCGACGATCTTGCCGCCGTCGGTGAACTCCATCGGGGCGTACGAGGCGTCCGTGCCGACCTTGATGACGCCCGCCTTCTGGATGTCGGCGGGGAGCTTCGAGAAGAGCGGGGCCTTGCTCGCGGCGGCCGAACCGGTCTCCTTCGTGGTGTTCGCGCTCTCGGTCTGGTCGCCACAGGCGGTCAGCAGCATCGAGCCGGCGACCGCGATGGCGGCGACCGCGGCAAGACGGGAGGTGCGGGTCTTGGCGGTCGTACAGCGCGTGGAGCGTGCGGTCATGGTCGGGTTCCTCCGGCGTGTGAGGTGCTGCCAGGTGTCGCGTACACATCTTCGAGTGTCGCGACCTCGTGTGATTACGGCATCTTGCCATTCGGACTGCCACAAACCGACGGCCTCGGATGTCAAAATCGGGTAACGGGTGATCCCGAAATCGCTACAGGCCGGTACATCAAGACCGGATCTTCTGCGGAATCCCTTCCCCATCACCGGAAAATCTGCTGTTCATCTCGCCATTCGGACGACGGGAAGGCCGCCAATCGGGTGTGGAATGCATCTATCGGGACATCGGGTGACGTGTCGTTCTCCGTACCCGTCCGGACGCACTCGGTATGAGTCGTGTCACCGAGCGGATATGGACTCGTCTGCGGTGCCGTCTGTCCGGTAAGAAGGATCCTTACACCCCTCATCCGGGGCTCAGGGCGCGTTGTGCGGCGCGCCCGCGCGGCTGCCAGACACGGCGGCCGCGGGACCCGCCCACCGCTCCGCACCAGGAGCGGCCAACCCTCAAATGCAGCAGACTCAAGGGGTCAACCCAATGGCAGCGGAAATCGTCAATCCTCACAACGACAGCGGTACGGAGGCTCCCGAGGAGCCCTTCGATCCTGTCTTCGCCCTTCACCGGGGCGGCAAGATGGCCGTGGCGGCCACCGTCCCCCTGCGGGACAAGGACGACCTGTCCCTCGCGTACACGCCCGGCGTCGCCAAGGTGTGCACCGCCATCGCCGAGCAGCCCGAGCTGGTCAACGACTACACCTGGAAGTCCCAGGTCGTGGCCGTCGTGACCGACGGTACGGCCGTTCTCGGTCTCGGCGACATCGGCCCGGAGGCCTCCCTCCCGGTCATGGAGGGGAAGGCCATCCTCTTCAAGCAGTTCGGCGGCGTGGACGCGGTCCCGATCGCCCTCGCCACCACCGACGCCGACGAGATCGTCGAGACCGTCGTCCGGCTCGCCCCCTCCTTCGGCGGAGTGAACCTGGAGGACATCTCGGCCCCGCGGTGCTTCGAGATCGAGCGCAAGCTCCAGGAGCGCCTCGACATCCCGGTCTTCCACGACGACCAGCACGGCACCGCGATCGTCACGCTCGCGGCCCTCCGCAACGCGGCGAAGCTGACCGGCCGGACCCTCGGCGACCTGCGCGGTGTCATCTCCGGCGCCGGCGCGGCCGGTGTGGCCATCGCGAAGTTCCTCCTGCAGGCCGGCCTCGGCGACGTCGCCGTCGCCGACCGCAAGGGCATCGTCAGCCGCGACCGCGAGGACCTCACGGACGTCAAGCGCGAGATCGCCGAGCTCACCAACAAGGCGGGCCTCAGCGGCTCCCTGGAGAGCGCCCTGGCCGGCGCGGACGTCTTCATCGGCGTCTCCGGCGGTACGGTCCCCGAGGCTGCCGTCGCCGCCATGGCCCCGAACGCCTTCGTGTTCGCCATGGCCAACCCGAACCCCGAGGTCCACCCCGACGTCGCGCACAAGTACGCGGCCGTCGTGGCGACCGGCCGTTCGGACTACCCGAACCAGATCAACAACGTCCTCGCGTTCCCCGGCATCTTCGCCGGCGCGCTCCAGGTCCGGGCCTCCCGGATCACCGAGGGCATGAAGATCGCCGCGGCCAACGCCATCGCGGACGTCGTGGGCGACGAGCTCGCCGCCGACTGCGTGATCCCGTCGCCGTTCGACGAGCGGGTCGCCCCGGCCGTCGCGGCCGCGGTCGCCGCCGCCGCCCGCGCCGAGGGCGTCGCCCGCCGCTGACGCGCCTCTGGCCATGCCGAAGGGCCCCGTCCCCGGATCACACCGGGACGGGGCCCTTCGGCGTCCGGGGCCCTTCGGCGTGCGGGGTGCGTCGGCGCATCGGGCGATCGCGTGAGGGTTGTCCGGGCGACGTGGGTCACACCCGGGTGTGGTTCCGTCACGTACCGGAGGCGCCCTAGGGTCGGGGCCATGTTCGCTGCCTACGCTGCCCGAATCGACCGCGACCAGCCCCTGAACGGCCTCGAATTGGGCGAACGTCCCGAACCCGAGGCGCGGCCCGGGTGGACCACCGTCACCGTCAAGGCCGCCTCGCTCAACCACCACGACCTGTGGTCGCTGCGCGGGGTCGGCCTGCCCGAGGAGAAGCTGCCGATGATCCTCGGCTGCGACGCCTCCGGCATCGACGAGGACGGCAACGAGGTCGTCCTGCACTCCGTCATCGGCCAGACGGGCCACGGCGTCGGCCCGGACGAGCCCCGGTCCATCCTCACCGAGCGCTACCAGGGCACCTTCGCCGAGCGGGTGACCGTCCCCCGCTGGAACGTGCTGCCCAAGCCGAAGGAACTGTCCTTCGAGGAGGCCGCCTGCCTCCCCACCGCCTGGCTGACCGCGTACCGCATGCTCTTCACCAACGCCGGCGTGCGGCCCGGCGACTCCGTGCTCGTGCAGGGCGCGGGCGGCGGCGTCGCCACCGCCGCGATCGCCCTCGGCAAGGCGGCCGGCCTGCGGGTCTTCGCCACCAGCCGCGACGAGGCCAAGCGGAAGCGGGCCGTCGAGCTCGGCGCCGTCGAGGCGTACGGGCCGGGGGCGCGGCTCCCGCAGCGGGTGGACGCCGTCATCGAGACCGTCGGCGCCGCCACCTGGTCGCACTCGGTCAAGTCCCTGCGGCCCGGCGGCACGCTCGTCATCTCGGGCGCCACGAGCGGCGACCGCCCCGCGCACGCCGAGCTGACCCGGATCTTCTTCCTGGAGCTGAAGGTCGTCGGCTCGACCATGGGCTCCAAGGACGAGCTGGAGGACCTCCTCTCCTTCTGCGCGGCGACGGGCGTCCGGCCGGTGATCGACGAGGTCCTGCCGCTGGACCGGGCTCGTGAGGGCTTCGAGAAGATGGCCTCCGGCGAGCTCTTCGGAAAGATCGTTCTGAAGACCTCCTGACCGACATCTTGAAGTGGGTCGGTTGACCTGATGGGATCTCCGGCACGCGAGACGTGAACATCGCTCACCTTGTCGTGCCGGAGGCCTCCTTGTTGCGAACCACCCTCGCGGCGACCGTCGTCGTCGCCTCGCTGCTCGCCCCGACCGCCGCCAGAGCGGAGACCGGCGGTGACGCGATTCCCGCCCTCACCGACTCACGCGGCCGGGTCCTCACCCTGCGCGGCTGGAACGTCGGGGACAAGACGCACAGCGGCGACACCGCCCTCTCCTGGATCACCGAGAAGCACTTCCGCGACATGCGGGCCAAGGGCTTCAACACCGCCCGGGTCCTGGTCTTCTGGGACGACCTGGAGCCCCGGCCCGGCCAGTACAGCCAGGTGTACCTGAGCAAGATCGAACGGGTCCTGGACTGGGCCGAGAAGTACGACGTCAAGGTCATCCTCGACGCCCACCAGGACGTCTTCGGTCCCGCCTTCGGCTCGCGTGGCATTCCGGCGTGGGCGACCAGGACCGACGGGCTGCCGTTCACCCCGCACCCCGACGACTGGTTCTCCCAGTACTTCGAGCCCGCCGTCCAGCGCGCCTTCACCCACCTCTACGAGGACGCCGACCTCCAGCGCGCCCAGGCACGCATGTGGCGGGTGCTCGCCGACCGCTTCGAGGACCACCCGGCCGTGCTCGGCTACGACCTCATCAACGAGCCGATGGGCGAGCTCCGCGAGGGCGAGGACCTCGCGACGGCCGCCCGGCGCATCGAACGCGACCAGGTCACCCCGATGTACAACCGGATCGCGGACGCGATCCGCTCGGTCGACAAGGACGGGTGGGTCTTCGTCGAGCCGACCCCGATCGTGGGCGAGGGCGTGCCCACGGGTCTGGGCCGGATCGACGACCCGAAGGTCGTCTACGCCCCCCACTTCTACAACAGCACCATGGAGGCGGGCGGCGACTACGACCCGTCGGCCGGCTGGATCGAGAACTACGAGGCGGCGGTCACCCAGTACCCGAAGGAGTACAAGGTGCCCGTGGTCGTGGGGGAGTGGGGGCCGCTCAACAACTCCCTGCCGAACATGAACCGCTTCTACCGCGAGGCCATGGCCTCCCTAGGCCGCTACGGCTCCGGCTGGACCGGCTGGGAGTGGTGCTACGGCGGCGGCTACTGCGCCGTGGACGGCGCCGGGGCCTTCCGTACGAACAAGGAGCTGACCGCCGAGCCCTACGCGGAGGCGGTCGCGGGCCGGGTCCGCTCCGCCGCGTACGACCCGTCGTCCGGGGTCTACCGCCTGTCGTACGACGCGGCCTCCCGGCGCGGCTCCCGCGTCACCGAGCTCTCCCTGCCGCCCGGCGACTGGCGCGTGACCGCCCAGGGCGCGGCGCGGGTGCTCCGCAAGGACCGAGGCCGCGCCTGGATCCTCGCGACGCCCGGCGCCCGCGTGACCGTCACGGCCACGCGCGGCTGACGGGCCGGGGGGCGTGGGGGGGGGGGGGGGGGGGGGGGGGGGGGGGGGGGGGGGGGGGGGGGGGGGGGGGGGGGGGGGGGGGGGGGGGGTGGGGGTCGCTTGTGTACTTAG
>NZ_JBVJWR010000013.1:94812-236573 GCF_055602235.1 Streptomyces sp. NPDC037410
GAAGGACCGAGGTCCGCTCCGGACCCTTTGAGGCACCGGGCTCCCGTGGGACCGCCCCGGCCACGCGCGGGGGGGGGGCGGGGGGGGGGGGGGTTGGGCCCGGGGTCGGCCCCCAGCCCCGTCAGCTCTTTCTCTCCGGGTGGAGGAGGGTCGTGATGTGGGTCGCCGCCGTCGACAAGTGGTGGCGGGTTTCCCTGAGTTGGTCCTCCGTCACGCCGTGGTCGCGGGCCGCGTCCCGGATCTCGTCGCGGAAGCGGTCGAGGAGGCGGTCCAGGTCGCGGGCCGGGTCTCCCGAGCCCGTCGTGTCCCGCGCCCATTCCGGCGCCTCGCCGGCCGTGGTCTTCGTGAACCGCGGATCCGGCGCCGCGTCGGCCGTGGTCTTCGTGAACTGCGGATCCGGCGCCGCGTCGGCCGAGGGTGTCGCGGCCTTCGGGTGGGTCGTGCCCGCCACCAGGTCGCCGAGCTGGGCCGTGATGCCCGAGATCCCCTCCCAGACCCCCTTCGGCCAGTCGCCCCGCGCGAACCGGTCCTGGACCTCGTCCTGCACCTGCTGGGCGATCCGCTGGAACTCCTTCGCCTGGCGGCGCGCCGACCGGGCCTCCTCGCGGGCCTCGCGGGCCTGCCGCTTCCACTCCTGCTTGAAGCGGCGCATCTCCTCCTTCGCCTCGGCGAAGGACGGGGGATCCACCGTGCGGTTCTGTCCGGCGGCGGCGCGCATCTCGCTGCGCACCCGGCCGGCGGCGCCCCGCACGTCGTCGCGGATCTCCGCCGCCAGCTCCGAGACCGACTCGCGGATCTCCCGCTCCAGGTCGTCCAGTTCGGTGCCGCGCCCGGCCAGCTCGGCGCGGCCGGCGTCGGTGATCGAGTAGACCTTGCGGCCCCCCTCGCTGGCGTGGGTGACGAGGCCTTCGGCCTCCAGCTTGGCGAGGCGCGGGTACACCGTGCCCGCCGAGGGCGCGTACAGCCCCTGGAAGCGCTCCTCCAGGAGGCGGATCACCTCGTACCCGTGGCGCGGGGCCTCGTCGAGCAGCTTGAGCAGGTAGAGGCGGAGGCGTCCGTGGGCGAAGACGGGCGGCATGTCAGAGCACCTTTCCGGTCGCGGAGGGGTCGGGCGAGGGGGCGGCGTCGCCGCTCTCCTCGGGCTCGGGGCGGCGGAGCAGGGCGATGGAGCCGGAGACGGTGGTCGCCTTGAGCGTGCCCCGGCCCGAACCGAGCGTGCCCGTGATGGACTTGGCGCCCCACTGGCCTCCCACCCGCAGGTCCTCGAAGGCGTTCGACACGGCGCCGCTCGTGGTGCTCGCCTCGACCCGGGCGTCGGCCGGGTGCGGGAGCCGGATCGCGACCTCGCCGGAGACGCTGGTGAGCCGGATGTCGGCGGGCGGTCCGTCGAGCCGGGCCGGATCGAGGTCGATGACCATGTCGCCGCTGACCGTGTCGGCCTTCACGGAGGAGCCCGAGCCCTCGATCACCGTCACGTCGCCGGTCACGGAGTTGACCCGCAGCGCCCCGGTGACCGATTGGGCCTCCAGGCTCCCCGAGACGCTCTCGGCGCGGACCGGGCCCGAGAGTCCGAGGAGGGTGGTGTCGCCCGTGACGCCGCGCACCTCCGTACGCCCTCTGATGCCCGTGACGACCGCCTCGGCGCCGACCACGCCCACCTCGACGTCGACGCCCGCGGGGACGGCGACGGAGACGACCGCCCGGCGGCGGTACTCCCTGCGCTCGAAGAACTTGAGGATGCTCTTCCAGTGCAGGTCCTCGTAGGTCACGGTCAGCGTGGAGCCGTCCTGCGTCACGATCAGCGGCGGGCCCTCGATCTCGGAGATCTCCACGCGGGCGGAACTCTCGTCCGTCCCCACCACGTTCACCGTGCCGTTGACGATGCGGACCTGCAGCAGCGTCACGGGGTCGGCCGGAGCCAGCTTCGTCGGCTCGGTGACGGACCACTCTGTCATGGTGCTGACCTCCCGTATCGGCAACGCAACATATCGCGTTTCTCGATAGACACGATATATCGCGGACTCGTGGAGTCAACCCTGAGTCGACCCCGACTCATCCCTGACAGGGGCGGGGCAATCACGCTCTTATGCGGACGAATTGGCCTAGCGTGGGGCCATGAACGCGACACCCGGACCGCCGCACCCCGCCGGAGCCCTGCTGTTCTGCCGCGCCGAGCTCCCGGAGGTCCGGCCGTCGGCCCAACTCCTCCGGGAACGGCTGCTCCTCGCCCCCGCGGGCGCCGAGTGGACCGTGCTCGTACCGGAGGGGAAGCCCTGGCTGCACGGCGGGGAGCCCGTCGAGCAGGTCGTCACCGGCTGGGCCACCGCCCTCGCCGTCCCGGCCGCCGGCCGGCCGGTCGTCGCGCTCTGGTGGGACCGCGACCGCGCCGGCCTCACGCTCGCCGCCGGCTTCCGCCGCGCGGTCGGCTACACCTGGCTCGCGGACGGCACCCCCGTCGGCGAGGACGAGGCCATGCGCACCTTCGCCGCCCGCCTCGCCCTCGATCCCGTCCTGGACGTGCAGGCCCTCGAACCGCTCACCGAGCCCGACCCGGACGCCGACGCCCACGCCCGGCTCATCGGCGTCGTCGCGGTCCTCGCCCGCGCCGGCCTCGCCCTGCCCGCCAGGCTCGTCCCCGGCGAGAGCGCCGGCCGGCTCCGGACCGCCGCCCTCGCCGAGGGCGCCGAACAGCTCGAACCGGCCGGATGGCTCGACGCCGTGCGCGCCGAGCTGGACGTGGTGGAGGGCGGTCCCCTCGGCCCGTACCTGCGCGGCCCCAAGGCGCGCGTACTGAGCGGGGCGCAGCTCCTCGTGGGGGTGCCGCTGCTGCTCTGGGGCGCGGGTCGCCGCAGCGGCGGCTGGGCGACGGCCGGCGCGCTGCTCGTCGTGCACGGCGCGCTCGGACTCGCCTACGACCGGCTGCGGGAGCGGTGAGCCGCGGCCGGGAGGAATCTCCTACTCGTCCTCGTCCTCGTCGTCGTCCAGACGGGCCAGCCAGGTCGCGAGGCGCTCGACCGGCACCTCGAAGTCGGGGTTGAGGTCGACGAACGTGCGCAGCTGCTCGGCGAGCCACTCGAAGGTGACCTCCTCCTCGCCGCGCCGCTTCTCCAGTTCCTCGATGCCACGGTCGGTGAAGTACATGCGATCAGGATAGGCCGTACCCCTCACGTCCCCTGTCGCCCGTCAGTCCCACCGATTAGCCTTCTGGATCCAACATCGCTTCGGGGAGCGGGGGCCGCTGTGGCACACGGGATCGCTCGGATTCGACTGGACGACGGCACGCCCGTGTGGGCGCGCGTCAGCGACGCGGAGGAGCTCGGCCGGGGCGGCGGGTTCCAGGACACCGGTGTCAGGGACCGGGTGGTCTCGATGGCCGGCGGGCTCACGGACGTCGTGCGCGGGGTCGTCGGCTCCCTGCGCGCCGGTCTCGACCCGCAGGGGTCCGTGGAGGTCGCCGTCAGCTTCGGCATCGAACTGTCGGCGCAGTCCGGCAAGGTGATCGGCGTCCTCGCGGACGGCTCGGGCAAGGCCTCGGTGAACGTGTCCCTCACCTGGACCGAACAGGGCCCGCAGGCCGCGCCGACCTCCGAACAGGGCCCGCAGACCGCGCAGACCGCGCAGACCGCGCAGACCGCGCCGACCGAGTCGGCGGCGGTGTCCGCGCCGACCTCCGCACAGGGCCCGCCGACCGCGCCGACCTCGCCCGCGGCGGAGTCCGCGCCCGCCTCCGCCGAGCCGGAGGCGGTGCAGCAGCCGTCGGGGATAGCCCGGCAGCGGCGTCCGGCGGCCGATGGCACCGTATGAGCGCCTTCGACGCTCTCGTGCGCCCCGCACTCGTACGCATCGGCGCTCCCGACGGCGGGTATGACCCGCACGGCGGCCAGTTCTGGGGGACCGGCTTCTTCATCGCCCCCGGCTGGGTGCTGACCTGCGCCCATGTCGTGGCCGAAGGGGGTGGCGAGGTGTGGAGGAAGAAGCCTGCCGTCGGCATCACCTGGCAGGACGGCAAGAGGACGCGCCAGTCCATCGGCACGGTGGTGCTCGCCCTGCCCCGGCCCGAGGACCCCGGTGTGCGGCCCGAACCCTGGGGCTTCCCCGACGTCGCCCTCGTGCGCGTGCCCGGCACGCTCAAGGCCTCCTGCGTCCAGCTCGCCGACCGTGCGCCGGCCCGCACCACCGAGGTCGGTCTGCACGGCTGGTCCCGGGAGACCGGGGAGCTGGGCATCCGCCAGGTGCACGGCCGGCTGACCGGCGTCGACGCCCGCGCCCTCGTGACCGAGGGGGTGCTGCCCGTCGAGGGCTGCTCCGGCGGCCCCGTCGTCGACGACCTCCAGGGCGCCGTGATCGGCTTCAACAAGGGACGCTGGTCCGACCAGGGCGCCCTCGTCCCCCTCGCCGCCCTGCGCTGCCTGCACGACGCGCCCGGGGGCAGGCTCTGGGCCGAGGCGCTGCGTGACCACGACCGTCATCACCTCGACCACTACCTCCAGTCCCTCGACTACGGATCCGACTGGACGCGCGCGCAGCAGCAACTCGGCGGCCCGCACCAGCTGAGCCCGCAACTCCGCACCCGGCTGCGGGGACAGCTCTCCGCGCTGCCCGCCCCGATCAACGCCGGCGAGATCATGGACCTCGTCGACCGGGTCAGGGCCTGGATCAGGAACAGCGCCACCCCGGACGCCTTCGAGGACGACCCGCGCACCTGGAGCGAGGGCGCCGCCCTGCTGTACGGGCTGCGCGCGCCCGACCGCACCGACCCCGGCGACCCCGGCCTCGACGCCGTGCTCCTGTACGCCGCCCATGTCGTCCGGCGGGTCTCCGGCCGCCCCGGCGGTCTCGGCGACGTGACCGCCTTCCGGGACTGGATCATCGACCTGGCCGCCGACGCGGGCCCGTACCTCCGCCGCGAGATCGACGACCTGATCGGCTCCAGCAGCTCGGCCGCCCGCGCCAACGCCCGCGAGCGCCGCGCACGCGCGGACGTGCTCCTGGAGATCGACACGCCGCGCTGGGACCGGCGTTACCCCTGGCGCGTGAAGCTGCTCCGCGACGGGCACATGGTCACCCCGCTCAAGGGAGACGACCGGGGTGTCGAGCGGGCCCAGCTCAAGGAGACCCTGCGCGGGCCGCTCGCCGAGGCGCTCCGCCTCGGCGACAACGGGCCGCACCTGGCCTCCGTGGAGGCCGTGCTGCCGCGCGAGCTCTTCGACGAGCCGCTCGACACCTGGCGGCTCGAACCCCCGCAGGGATCCGACGAGGAGCAGGGGCCCCTCACCCTCGGGCAGCGCCGCATCGTGGTCATCAGGGACGCCCGGCGCCACGGCAAGGAGGCGTCGGCCGAGTGGCGGGAGCGCTGGGAGGCCGGGGAGCGGGGGCCGCTCCGCGCGGCCCCGCTGCGCGCCGAGGTGCCCGGCGCGGGCCCGGACGCCCACACCGCGCGCGTGCGCCGGGAGACGTGGCAGGAGACGCACGATCGGCTCAGCCGGGCCGAGGGCGGCACCGTTCCCGTCTACTGCGGCCCGGTGGGCAGCGGCGACGGGCTCATGGCGATGAACGCCGCCCTGGCCGCCGGCCACCCCCTGGCCCTCTGGCGGACCGGCGCCCACGACCACACCGACTGCGCGGCGTTCCACGTGGAGGCGGACTGGATGCTCGCGGACGCGCTCACGGCCCAGGGGCTCGGCAAGCCGGTCCGTTCCCTGCGCGCCCTGGCGCCGGAGCGGGCCGACCTCGCCTGGGCCGAGAGCATCGCCGTCCTGTACGACCCACCCGACCGCCCGCCGCCCAGCGGCCGCCTGGAACCCCCGCCGCTGCTCGGCGAGGAGGACCCGTGACGGCGGCGGCGCCCGCCCGGGCCCGCCCCGGGCAGGCCTGCGCGGCGCCCGCCCGGGCCCGCCCCGGGCAGACCTGCGGGGCGCCCGCGCGCGCCCGCCCCGGGCAGGCCTGGGCGGCGCCCGCCCGGGCCCACCTCGGGCAGGCCTCGTGAGGACGTCGGAGCCCGCCGCGGGGCCTGGGCCGTTACGAGAACCCTCCGGCCCGGCGCCAAAGCGCCCCGCGCGTCCCGCAGTTGCCGGACCCGCCCGGAACGACCGGTTTGGGGGTCGGCAAGCACGCACCCGGGGCAGTACGTTCGGAAAGCCCGGCCGGCACACCACAGCCAGGAGGAGTTCATCGTGAACGATTGGCGGATCTACCGTGGGGCCGGGCATCCGCATGACGAGATACGGCGCCTGCCCGCCCCGCCGCCCTGGCGCGACTTCTCCGCCGGCGGCGCCGACGACACCCTCGCCGGCTCCGACCGCCGGCTCGGCGTCAAACGCAGGCTCGTCCAGAACCACCACCCCCGGCCCGCCGAGACCGACGCGGTCAACGCCGCCCTGTACCTGCGGCGTCCGCTCCTCGTCACCGGCAACCCCGGCACCGGCAAGTCCACGCTCGCGCACGCCGTCGCCCACGAGCTGCGCCTCGGCCGTGTGCTCCGCTGGCCCATCGTCAGCCGCTCCACCCTCCAGGACGGCCTCTACCGGTACGACGCCATCGGCCGCCTCCAGGACGTCCAGCTGGAGCGCGCCCAGGCCGGTGCGTCCGGTTCCGCCGCCGCGGCCCCGGCCGGCATCGGCTCGTACATCCGGCTCGGACCGCTCGGCACCGCGCTGCTCCCCTCCGAGCAGCCCCGGGTGCTGCTCATCGACGAGCTAGACAAGAGCGACCTCGACCTGCCCAACGACCTCCTGAACGCCCTGGAGGAGGGCGAGTTCGCCATCCCCGAGCTGGAGCGGCTCGCCGACCGGGAGCCGGTCGTCGAGGTGCTCAGCGACGACGGCCGCAAGGTGCCGGTGTACGGCGGCCGGATCCGCTGCAGCACCTTCCCGTTCATCGTGCTCACCTCCAACGGCGAACGGGACTTCCCCGCCGCCCTGTTGCGCCGCTGCATCCGCCTGGAGCTCGAACCGCCCGGCGAGGAGCAGCTCGGCGCGATGATCGAGGCCCACCTCGGGACCGAAGCCGTCGCGGGCGACGGCGAACAGGGCCTCGTCCAGCGCTTCCTGAACCGCGAGCCCGGCGAGGTGATCGCCACCGACCAGCTCCTCAACGCCCTCTATCTGACCCAGCACGCCTCCCGCGCCGAGCGGGTGACCAGGGAACGCATCGCGGACATGCTCATGCAGCCGCTCGATCAGCCGAGGTGATGACCGGATGCACCGGACGCACCGGATGCCTCTGGAGGAGCTGACCCGCAGACTCCGGGCGGGCGGGGCGGACCCGACCGCCGAGGCGGTCGCGGACGCGCTCTGGCTGTCCCAGTGGCTGCCGGAACCGGAGACTCCCGATCCGGAGCCGCCGTCGCGCCCGGGGAGGGGAAGCGCGGAGACCGCCCGGCCCGTCGACGAGGGGCGAGATCCGGCCAATCGCGAGGAGGCGCCCGCCCGCACGTCCACGCTCCCACCCGAGCGCACCGCGGGCCGCGAGTCCGTCGCCCTCCACACGCGCGCCGGAGCCGCCCCGGCGGACGGAGTGCGCCGCGGCGGGGGCGGGGGTACGGGGCGGGGCGCGGCCCTGTCCGTACGCGCGCCCGGCGCCAACGCCCTGCCCGGACTCCTAGGCCTCCAGAAGGCCCTGCGCCCGCTGCGGGGGTACGCGCCCGCCCCGCCGCGCCCCGACGAGGGCGTCCTCGACGAGGAGGCCACCGCCGAACGCAGCGCCGCCGCGGGCATCCTGACGCCCGTCCTGCGCCCCGCCGCCGGCCGCCGCCCCGACATCCAGCTCCTCATGGACACCGGCCCGGCCATGGTCGTCTGGGACCGCATGGTCGAGGAGCTCCGCCAGGCCTGCCAGCAGTCCGGCGCCTTCCGCGACGTCCAGGTGCACCGCCTGTACGACACGGGCGAAGGGCCCCCGCTCGTCACCACCACCTCCGGCGCCGACGGCCGGCCCCGGCTCCGCCCCGTCGACCAGCTCCACGACCCCACCGGGCGCCGGCTCACCCTCGTGGTCAGCGACTGCGTCGGGCCCCTCTGGCAGCGCGGCGCCGCCCAGCGCTTCCTGCGCCAGTGGCCCCGCCACTCCCCGCTCGCCCTCGTCCAGCCGCTGCCGCCGCGCCTGTGGCCGCGCACCGCGCTCCCCGCCGAACCGGGCACCTTCCAGCGCTCCACGCGCCCCGGGGGCCCCGCCGCCTTCCGCTCCGACGACGAGCCCTGGGCGGTCCCCGACCCGGCCCGGCGGGCGGTTCCCGTGCTCACCCCCACCCCCGAGGCCTTCGCCTCCTGGGCCCGGCTCCACACCGGCCACGGCGGCGACACCATCCGCGGCTGGGCCGCCTGGCTCGTCCCCGGGCCGGTGCGGCCGCCGGAGCCCCGGACACCCCGCGTCCCGCGCGGCGACGAGGAGCTCCTGCGCGCGTTCCGGGCGGGCGCATCGCCGGGGGCGCTCCGGCTCGCGGTCCAGCTCGCCGCGGCCCCGCTGACCCTGCCCGTCATGCAGCTCGTCCAGCGCGCGATGCTGCCCGACACCGGGCCCATGGAGCTGGCCGAGGTGCTGCTCAGCGGACTCCTGCGGAGACTGCCAGGACCCACCCCGTACCCCTGCTTCAGCTATCCGCCCGGCATCCAGCAGCTCCTCCTCGGCTCGCTCGACCCCGGCGCCGCCGCTCTCGTCCTCAAACACTGCTCCGCCTACGTGGAGCGCAATTTCGGCCAGGGCATGCGGAACTTCCCGGCGCTCGCCGCCGCCCGGCTCGCCGGCCACGGCCCCGCCGCCGACGGCGAGGGCGGCCCCGTCCTGGCGCCCGACGACACCGACGAACCCGCCGGGCCCGAGGGCGCCGAGGCGGAACTCTTCGCCCGCATCCCCGCGCGCGTGCTCCGCTTCTACCACCCCGACCTCGTCACCCCCGACCCCCTCACCGAAGCCCGCCGCCTCCTCGAACAGGGGCGCGCCCAGTCCGACCCCGCCCTCCTCTCCGCCGCCCGCGAGCGCGCCGAGGAGGCGCTCCCCACCGCGCCTGCCGAGGCCCGGGTCGTCCTCGGCCGTGTCATGTACGCGGAGGCGGGCACGGGGGCCGTACGGCGCGCCGGACGCCGCCGCGAGCTCCTCGACCGGGCCGCCGACATCCTCGTCCACGCCGCCGAGCTGGCCCGGGCCGGAGACGAGCACTGGGCCGAGGCCCGCCTCGAACGGGCCGTCGTCCACCACGCCCTGTGGCAGGAGACCGGGGATGCCCGGCAGCTCGACGCCGCCCTCGCCGCGCTCGCCGGGGACGCGGACCAGTGGCCGCCGACCGCACGGCCCACCCTGCACCTGCGCCGGGGACGGCTGCTCCTGGCGCGCGGCGACGGCGCCGCGGCGGCCGCGGAGCTCACCGCGGCCCTCGCCCTCGGGGAGAGCGCCGCGGCCCTGCTCGACCTCGCCGACGCCCTGCACCTCGCCGAGGCCGGACCCGACCGCATCGGGCCCGTCCTCGACCGCGCGGAGGCCCTCATCGGCGACGGCCGGGCACTGAGGCTGCGTCACACCGCCGCGCGTGCCCGCCTGTACGAGACCGCGGGCGACGGGCCGGCCGCCGACGCGGCCTACGAGCGGGCCACCCTGCTCACCCCCGCCGAGGGCGAGCAGCGCGGGCGGCTCCTGCTCACCTGGGGCGAGTCCCTGCTGCGCCGCGCCGCCGCCGGCACCGGGACCCGGCCGGTCGACCGCGCGGAGTCCGTGCTGCGCGAGGCCCTCACCTGCCTTCCCGCCGGATCCGCCGCCCGCGAGCGGGCCCGGATCCTCATCGGCAACGTCCTCGCCCTGCGCTACGACCGCGCGGGATTCCTGCCGGACCTGTACGAGAGCCGCCATCTCCTCGACGAGGCCCTCCGTACCACCCGCGACCAGGCGACCCGGGCCGAGGTCGGCCTGCAGCTGGGATGGGTGCAGCTCCAGCTGAGCGAGGCCGCGAGGGACGGGCAGCTCGTCGGCGCCCTCACCGCCTTCCGGCGCGCCGCCGACGACACCCGCGCCGCCCGCGGCGACGCCCCCGGCACGGTCACCCTGGCGCGGGCGCTCCACGCCCAGGGCGCGGTGCTGTACCTGATGGGCCGCGTGGGCCACGCCGCGACGGTTCTGGCGGAGGCCGCCGAGCAGTGGCGGCGGCTCGACGGCGTGCTCGTGGCGGTGGACTGGGCGGACGTGGAGCGGACCCGGAGCCTGCTCGCCGAGGTCAGGGCCGAGCCCCGCCCGCGGCCGGACCGCTTCTCCCGCGAGGAACGGCGCCGGATCGCGCCGCCTTGGTGGGCCTGGCGCGAGGAGGACGCGGAACGGCTGGATAACGGGGGCGCACATGGGCGCAGTTGAGTCGAACGGGTTTCTGCCTTTCGGGCGTCGGGAAGAACCGCTCCGCCGCTACGACCGTGGGGGACAAGGGTCGGTGAGGAGGAGCCGAGGGTGTTGGAGCACACGAAGCGGGTCGCAGGCGTCGACCGGGGCGATGAACGGCCATGGCGCCTTCCCGACCTCACCGGCGTGGACCTGCGGACCCTGCGCTTCATGGACGATCCCGAGCTGGCCGCCGCCGTCGAGCGGGTCCTCTGGCATCCCCAGGAGCTGGCCGATTCCTGGCAGGAGGGCGCCGGGGACAAGGTCCACGGCTGACCTCCCGTGGAGTGGCCGCGCCGACCGGCCGTTTTCGGTCAGATGCGCACCGTCCGCCGGGGGCCCATGGAGGCGGGAGTGAACCTCGCGCCCCTGCCCGCGCCCGTCTTCGCCCGACTGGCCCGGCTCAGCCCCGCCCCGGACGGGCTCACGCTGCTGCGCTCCGCCCTGCACGCCCGGCGGCTGCTGCTGCTCAAGGCACTCCTGGTGCGCGTCCACCGGCACCGGGAGTCCATCGAACCGGGCACGCTCGGCCGGTTCGAGCGCGCCTGGGAACTGCTCGAACGGGTCGAGCGGCGCCATCCCGCCGTGGTCCGGGACGTCCTCGACTACCCGACGACCGGAGCCTGGCTGGCCGGCGCGCTCGCCGAGCCCCCCGGGCCGGCCTTCGACCGGCTGCTCCGCCACCTCGACAACCTCGCGGTCACCGCCGCCCTGCGCGCCGGTGGCCCGCTCGACCTGACCGTGGAGACCCCGGACGGCCTGCTCCCGCTGCCCGGCGTGGGCCGGCTGGCGGTGGCCGCGGACCGCGTCCGGGTCAGCGCCGGCGAGCGGACCGTACGGTTCCACCCGGACGGCACCCGCCGCGCCCTGCCTGCCCTGCTGATCCGGACCGGCCGCCGCGACGGCGTCCTCGCGGGCCACGGGCCCGGCTGGCGCGCCGTCCGCCCGCTGCCCGGCGGCACCGCGCTCCTGGACGATCTCGACCCGTACCGGGTGCCGCCCGGCGCGGGCGGCGGCACGGTGGTCGCCGCGGCCGATCCCGCCGACACCGACCACGCCGCCTGGTCCGCCACCTGGCGCGAAGCCCAGGACCTCCTCGCCCGCACCGACCCCGGCCGGGCCGCCGAGGTGGCGCGCGGCGTCCGCGCGGTCGTCCCGGTCGTGCCGCGCGGACCCCGGCACCTGGGCGCCACCCTGAGCGCCGCCCCCGGAGCCGTACTGACCTCACTGCCCGCCGAGGGACAGGGGATGGCCGAGACGCTCGTGCACGAGCTGCACCACAGCAAGCTCGCGACACTCCATGAACTCATGCCGCTGTACGGCCCCGGGCGGGGCGCCGTGCACCGGGTCGGCTGGCGGTCGGACCCGCGGCCCGTCGCCGGTGTGCTGCACGGCGCCTACGCGCATCTGGCCCTGGCCGATCTGTGGTGGCGCGCGGTCACCGCCTGCGGAGTGCCGGCGGCCTGGCGGTCCGCCGCCGGGCAACAGTTCGACGACATCCACGATCAGGTGGGCGCGGCACTGCCGATCCTGCTTGAATCCGATGAACTGACCGCGAACGGGCGGGAGTTCGTTCGTCAAATGAGACTGCACCACGCGAGCCTCGGCGCGACCCCCCTGGTCGCTGGGTAACACTGTGCTCACGGCACACGACACTGCGTTGCGCGGGAGCGGGACGGGAGACACGACAGATGGCGGAACAGCGACCGGGCGGTGCGGCGGATCACGGAGCGGGGAGCGCGCCGGAGCATGTCCTCGTGGTCTTCCCCGGCTATCACCGCCCGTGGGCCACCTGGATCAACCAACGGCTCGACGCGTACGGGGTGCGCGCGAGCCAGCAGCGCTGGGACCCGCCGCGCGACGTGCCCCTGGAGGACTCGCTCGGCGACCTGCTGCTCGCCCGCGGCCAGGTGCTGCTCGTCCTGGACGACTGGTTCTTCCAGCTCGGACCCCGCGCGGCCGGCGAGTGGAACGACGTGCTGCGCGGCTTCGTCGCCGCCCACGCCGAGCGGTTCGCCGCGGTCAACCTCACCAACCGGACCCTGCTCCCGGCCACCGCCGTCCTCGAACCCGTCAGCCTGTGGGGCGTCGGCGAGGAAGAGGCCGAAGCCCGCCTGCTCAGCCGGCTCGGCGTCGAACCCCGCCGGGCCACCGGCCGCCGGCTGCCGCCCGGATCACTCGTCCGCTTCCCCGACACCCCTCCCGAGATCTGGGGCGAGATCCCGCGCCGCAACCCGCGCTTCACCGGCCGGGACGACCTGCTCAGCGAGCTCCAGGAACGGCTCATGGACGCCGAGCGCGGCAACGCCGCGTGCACCCTGCTCGGCATGTCCGGCATCGGGAAGACCCAGATCGCCGCCGAATACGCCCACCGCTTCAGCTCCGACTACGACGTCGTGTGGTGGGTCAGCTCCGACGACCGCAACGTGCAGCGCGACCGCTTCGGCGAGCTCGCCGCCGAACTCGGCCTCTCCACCGGCAACGAACCGGGCGAACGCATCCGCGCCGTCCGCGAGGCCCTGCGCCGGGGCGACCCGCACACCCGCTGGCTCATCGTCTTCGACGGCTGGGACGACACGGACGGCGCGAACGTCATCCTGCCGCACGGCCCCGGCCACGTCCTCGTCACCTCGCGCAACCGCGGCTGGGGCGACTACACCGACATCCTCGAGATCCCCGGCTTCGACCGCGCCGAGTCCACCGCCTATCTGATGCGTCGCGCCCCGCACATCACGGCGCCCGAGGCCGACGAGGTCGCCGCCGAGTTCGGGGACGTACCGCTGCCCCTGGTCCAGGCCGCGGCCTGGCTCGGCGAGTCCCGCATGGAGGTCCCCGAGTACCTCCACATGGTCCGCGAAGGACGGATCTCCGCCGTAGAGCCGTCCGGCGACGGCTTCCCCCAGGCCTCCCTCACCTCCTGGTCGATACTGATCAACCGGCTCCGACGCGCCCAGCCGCAGGCCATCGACGTGCTCAGCCTGTGCGCGTCCTTCGCCCCCGGCCGCATCCCGCTCGGTCTCATCCGCGCCTATCCGCAGGCGGACCTCCCCGAGGACCTGCGCTGGATGGTCACGGACCTCGCCGCCTGGTCCCGGGCCCTGGACACCCTGGTCAACTACTCGGTGCTCACCCGCGAGACCCGGGGCCCCGTCAACAACGCCGAGGTGGGCCCCCACCAGGAGTCCGTGCACATGCACCGGCTCGTCCACGACATCGTCTCCCGGCTCACCGAGGGCGACCACCGCGCCGCCCATCGCCAGGCCGTCCGCACCCTGCTCGCCGAGGCCGACCCCGGCAACCCCATGGACAGCCGGCACTGGCCCCGCTACGCCGAACTCCTGCCCCACCTGGAACCCTCGGGCGCGCTCCTCAGCCACAACCCGCGCACCCAGACCGCGGTGCTCAACTGCCTGCGCTACTGCTTCCGCAGCGGCGAGTACCGGGCCGGCATCCAGCTCGCCGAGAAGATCCGGAACAACTGGTCCACCTTCATGGACCCGCTGGACCAGCCCATGCTGGACCTCACCACCCAGCAGGGAAACATCCTGCGCTCCTTCGGCCGCTTCCGCGAGGCCTACGAGCTCGACCTCGCCCAGCGGGAACGCCTCGCCGCCGCCCAGCCCCCCAACGAGCTCGGCACCCTGCTCTCCAGCAGCGCCATCTCCAGCGACCTGCGCTTCCTCGGACAGTACAAGGAGTCGGAACGACTCCAGCGCGACGTCCTCGCCGGCGCCGAACGCCTCCTCGGCGACAGCGAGTTCTCCACCCTCGTCGCCCGGCACAACCTCGGCGTCACCCTGCGGCAGCTCGGCCGCTTCCAGGAGGCGTACGAGGCCGACGCCGAGACCCTCGCCCAGAGCGAGCGCGTACTCGGCAAACGCCACTCCCACACGCTCAACTCCAGCAACGCCCTCGCGCACGACCTGCGGCTGCTCGGCCGGTACCGCGAAGCCCTCGCCCGCCAGGAGGCCAACGTCGTGCGGCACGTGCAGGTGCTGGGCCCGCAGCACCTGCAGACCCTGTACGCCCGCACCCAGCTGGCCCTGTGCAGGCGCCGCGAGGGCGGCTTCCAGCAGGACCTCGGCGCCACCATGGCCAGCCTGCTCGAACAGCTGGAGCAGGTGCACGGCCGCGCCCACTACGGGACGCTCTCCTCCCTCAACAACTACGCCAACTTCCTCCGCGAGCACGGCAACCTCGACCAGGCCCGTGAACTCAGCCAGGAGGCCGAGGCCGGCTACCGCGTCCTCCTCGGGCCCGCCCACCCGGTCGCCACCGGCGTCCTCGCCAACACCGCCCTCGTCCTCCAGGCCTCCGGCGAACGCGCGAACGCCCTGGCCATCCTGGAGGCCGCGCTCGCCGGACTGACCTCCTCGCTCGGCTCCGACCACCCCTGGGTCCTCGGCTGCGCCCTCAACACCTGCGCCGCCCGCAACTTCAACGGCCGGGTGCACGACGCCGCCGAGCTCAGCAGGGACACCCTGCGCCGCGCCCGGCACACCCTGGGCAACGAGCACCCGCTCACCCTGTCGTCCCAGGTGGCCCTCGCCACCGACCTGCGCGGGCTCAGGGAGAACGAGGAGGCGAGCAAGCTGGAGGAGGACGCCCTGCTCACCCTCACCCGCACCCTGGGGGCCCAGCACCCGCACACCCTGTCGGCGCGCCAGCGCAACCGGCCCTACTGGGACTTCGAGGCCAACCTGGGCTGACAGCCCGTACGAGCGCGGGAAACGCCGGAGGCCCGGCACCCCACCGGGGGTCCCGGGCCTCCTCACGCGGTACGACGATCAGGCGTCGAAGACCTCGTTGACCAGCTGCTGCTGCTCCGCCTGGTGGCGCTTGGCCGAGCCGACCGCCGGGGAGGAGGAGTGCGGACGCGAGATCCGGCGCAGGCGCTCGCCCGCCGGGATGTCCGCGCCGACCGCCAGGTCCAGGTGGTCGATCAGGTTGAGCGCGATGAACGGCCAGGCACCCTGGTTCGCCGGCTCCTCCTGCGCCCAGATGTACTTCGCGGCGTTCGGGTACTTGGCGATCTCGGCCTGCAGCTCGGCACCCGGCAGCGGGTACAGGCGCTCCAGACGGATGATCGCGGTCTCCGTGTCACCGCGCTTCTGACGCTCGGCCTCCAGGTCGTAGTAGACCTTGCCGGCGCAGAAGACGACCTTGCGGACGTCGGCCGGGTTGACCGTGCTGTCGCCGATCACCGGGCGGAAGCCGCCGGTGGTGAACTCCTCCACCTTGGACGCCGCGGCCTTCAGACGCAGCATCGACTTCGGGGTGAAGACGATGAGCGGCTTGTGGTGCGGGTTGTGCACCTGCCAGCGCAAGAGGTGGAAGTAGTTCGACGGCAGCGTCGGCATGGCGACCGTCATGTTGTCCTGGGCGCACATCTGGAGGAAGCGCTCCGGGCGCGCGGACGAGTGGTCCGGGCCCTGGCCCTCGTAGCCGTGCGGCAGGAGCAGCGTGACGCCGGAGGTCTGGCCCCACTTCTGCTCGGCCGAGGAGATGAACTCGTCGACGACGGTCTGCGCGCCGTTGACGAAGTCACCGAACTGGGCCTCCCAGACGACCAGGGCGTCCGGGCGCTCCAGCGAGTAGCCGTACTCGAAGCCCATCGCCGCGTACTCGCTGAGCAGCGAGTCGTAGACGTTGTAGTGGGCCTGGTCCTCGGTCAGGTAGAGCAGCGGGGTGTAGTCCTCGCCGGTCTCCTGGTCGACCAGGACCGCGTGGCGCTGGCCGAAGGTGCCGCGGCGGGAGTCCTGGCCCGACAGGCGGACCGGGGTGCCCTCCATCAGCAGGGAGCCGATGGCGAGGGTCTCGCCGAAGCCCCAGTCGATGGTGCCGTCGTCGATGGAGGCGGCGCGGCGCTGCATCTGCGGCATCAGACGCGGGTGGACCGTGATCCGCTCCGGGACGTTGACCTGCGACTCGGCGATCCGCTTCACGACCTCCTGGGAGACCGCGGTGGTGACGGCGACCGGGAACTCGGCCTGGGCGTCCGGGACGGTCGTCGCCGCCGGGGCGGCGGTGGCCTCGCGGACCTCCGCGAACACCTTCTCCAGCTGGCCCTGGAAGTCCTGGAGCGCCTGCTCCGCCTCTTCGAGGGTGATGTCGCCGCGACCGATGAGCGACTCGGTGTACAGCTTGCGCACCGAACGCTTCTTGTCGATCAGGTTGTACATCTGCGGGTTGGTGAACTGCGGGTTGTCGCCCTCGTTGTGACCGCGGCGGCGGTAGCAGATGAGGTCGATCACGACGTCCTTGTTGAACGTCTGGCGGAACTCGAAGGCGAGCCGCGCGACGCGGACCACGGCCTCCGGGTCGTCGCCGTTCACGTGGAAGATCGGCGCCTCGATCATGCGGGCCACGTCGGTCGCGTACATCGAGGAACGCGAGGACTCCGGGGCGGCGGTGAAGCCGACCTGGTTGTTGATGACGATGTGGACCGTGCCGCCGGTGCGGTAGCCCCGCAGCTGCGACATGTTCAGCGTCTCGGCGACGACGCCCTGGCCGGCGAAGGCCGCGTCGCCGTGGAGGGCGACGGGCAGGACGGTGAAGTCCGTGCCGCCCTTGTTGATGACGTCCTGCTTGGCGCGGACGATGCCTTCCAGGACCGGGTCGACCGCCTCCAGGTGCGAGGGGTTGGCGGCCAGGGAGACCTTGATCTGCTCGCCGTCGAGGCCCGTGAAGGTGCCCTCGGCGCCCAGGTGGTACTTGACGTCGCCGGAGCCGTGCATCGACTTCGGGTCGAGGTTGCCCTCGAACTCGCGGAAGATCTGCGCGTACGACTTGCCGACGATGTTCGCCAGGACGTTCAGGCGGCCGCGGTGGGCCATGCCGATGACGACCTCGTCGAGGCGCGACTCGGCGGCCGAGTCGATGACCGCGTCGAGCAGCGGGATGACGGACTCGCCGCCCTCCAGGGAGAAGCGCTTCTGGCCGACGTACTTCGTCTGCAGGAAGGTCTCGAAGGCCTCGGCGGCGTTCAGCCGGCGCAGGATCCGCAGCTGCTCCTCGCGCTCCACGCGGGAGTGCTGGCGCTCGACGCGGTCCTGGATCCACTTGCGCTGCTTCGGGTCCTGGATGTGCATGAACTCGACGCCGGTGGTGCGGCAGTACGAGTCGCGGAGCACGCCGAGGATGTCGCGGAGCTTCATCATCGACTTGCCGGCGAAGCCGCCGACCGCGAACTCGCGCTCCAGGTCCCACAGGGTGAGGCCGTGCTCGGTGATGTCCAGGTCGGGGTGCTTGCGCTGCTTGTACTCCAGCGGGTCGGTGTCGGCCATGACGTGGCCGCGGACCCGGTAGGAGTGGATCAGCTCGAAGACGCGCGCGGCCTTGGTGACGTCGTCGTCGTGCGAGGCGTCGATGTCCTTGAGCCAGCGGACCGGCTCGTAGGGGATGCGCAGGGCCTTGAAGATCTCGTCGTAGAAGCCCTCGTCGCCGAGGAGGAGGTTCGCCACGATCCGCAGGAACTCGCCGGAGGCGGCGCCCTGGATGACGCGGTGGTCGTACGTCGAGGTCAGGGTCATGACCTTGGAGATGCCCAGCTTGTTCAGGGTGTCCTGGGAGGTGCCCTGGAACTCGGCCGGGTAGTCCATCGAGCCGACGCCCATGATGACGGACTGTCCGGGCATCAGGCGCGGCACGGAGTGGACGGTGCCGAGGCCGCCGGGGTTGGTCAGGGAGACCGTGACGCCGGAGAAGTCGTCCATCGTCAGCTTGCCCACGCGGGCGCGCTTGACGATGTCCTCGTAGGCCTGCCAGAACTCGAAGAAGTTGAGCGTCTCGGCCTTCTTGATGCCCGCGACGACGAGCTGGCGGTCGCCGTTGGGCTTCACCAGGTCGATCGCGAGGCCGAAGTTCACGTGCTCCGGCTTGACCAGGGTCGGCTTGCCGTCCTTCTCCGCGAAGGAGTAGTTCATCGACGGCATGGCCTTGATCGCCTGCACCATCGCGTAGCCGATGAGGTGCGTGAAGGAGATCTTCCCGCCCCGGGCGCGCTTCAGGTGGTTGTTGATCACGATCCGGTTGTCGAAGAGCAGCTTCACCGGGACGGCGCGGACGGACGTGGCCGTCGGGACGTCGAGGGAGGCGTTCATGTTCTTCGCGACCGCGGCGGCGGGGCCGCGCAGCGTGATCAGCTCCGGGCCGGCGGGGGCCTCGGCGGCGGGCGCGGCCTTCACCGCGGCCGGAGCGGCGGCGGCGGGCTTCGCGGCGACCGGCGCGGGGGCCGCGGCGGGCTTCACGGGGGCCGGGGCGGGCGCGGGGGCCGGAACGACGGCCGGTGCCGAAGGCGCGGCCTGTGCGGGGCTCGCCTGCGGCGCGGCGGGCGCGGCGCTCTGCGTGGTGGTGGCGGCCGGGGCGGCCGGGGTCTCCGACGCTCCGGGCTTGTAGTCGGCGAAGAAGTCCCACCAGGCACGATCGACTGAATTCGGGTCCTGGAGGTACTGCTGGTAGATCTCGTCGACGAGCCACTCATTGGCACCGAAGGCGGCTGCGGGGCTTACGCCCTGCCCGTCTTGGTCGGCCTGGGAGCTAGGGGTACTGGGGGACTGAGACGACACGGCGGCAACCGCCCTCTTCCGCTTCGCAAGGTGATGGACAGCGGAAATAAAGGCTACGCCTGTCCGGCCGAGAGGTGCAGGCCAGGCAGTCCAACGTTGCGCAAGTCACACTTGACAGCGTGTTTCGATGCCATGAATGGCGGGAAACAAGCGTGGTTCCGCATGTGTGAGGGTACGGAGAAGCGCGAGCACGGCCCGATCCGGCCGCACCCCTGATCACGTCCCGCTCACGTAGACGCACGTCCCGCTCACGAAGACGCAGGTCTCGCTCACGGAGACGCGTGTCCTGCTCACGTACACGCAGAACCAGTGCTTCCGGTTCGAACCCTACGTCAATCTCTGAGGGGAAGGCTGCCCGGAAGAGTGACTCTGATGCGGCATCCACGTGACGATTCGGCCACTCCGATTCCGCCGCCGTGCAGATCCACCGCCCAGCGGGCGATCGCGAGCCCGAGCCCCGTCCCGCCGTCGCTGCCCGGCCCCTGCCGGTCCGGGGCCGAACCCCGGTTGAACCGCTCGAAGACCTTGTGCCGCTCCGACTCCGGAATGCCGGGACCCTCGTCCTCGACCTCCAGCTCCAGCGAGTCCGGATACGGGCCCCGCCGGGCCCGGACCGTGACCCGGCCGTGCGGCGGGGAGTGCTTCACCGCGTTGTCGATCAGGTTCGCCATCACCTGGTGCAGCCGCTCCGCGTCCGCGTGCCCGACCAGCTCGGGCGGCGACACGTCCAGATGCAGATGCACATCCGTACGACGGTGCAGGCCCGACGTCGACGAGAGGCCGCGCTGGGACGCCGCCAGGTTCGCCTCCCGCAGCACCCCCGACAGATACGGCCAGACCTCGAAACGGCTCGCCCGGAGCGCCACGACACCGTTGTCGAGACGCGACAGGTCGAGCAGGGTCTCCACGAGCCGCCCCAGCCGCTCGGTCTGCTTCAGGGCCGACCGCATGGTCTCCGGATCGGCCTCCGACACCCCGTCCACGACGTTCTCCAGGACGGCCCGGAGCGCGGCGATCGGCGTGCGCAGCTCGTGCGAGACGTTCGCCACCAGCTCCTTGCGGTGTCGGTCGACGGCCTCCAGATCGTCCGCCATGCGGTTGATCGTCGAGGCGAGGTCGCCCAGCTCGTCCCGCCGGTCCGCGCCCCGCACCCGGCGGCTGAAGTCCCCGCGCGAGATCGACCCGGCCACCGTGTTCATCTCGTCGAGCGGCGCCGTCAGGGACTGCGCCACGAACTGGGTGATCAGCAGGGTCGCGATCATCGCGAAGATCGTGATGTACCGGAACTCGGTGGACGTCCGGATCGCCACCAGGGCCAGGCAGGAGGTCAGCAGAACCGCCCCGACGACCAGGGCGCCCAGCTTCGTCTTGATCGAGATCACGATCCGGCGGGGCCGGCGCGGCCCCCGCACATCCGGCCTCCCGGGCCCCGGCCGGCTCACGGCGCCGGGGTCTCCAGCGCGTAACCGACGCCATGGACCGTACGGATGCGCTCGGCCCCGATCTTCCGGCGCAGCGCCTTGATGTGGCTGTCCACGGTCCGGGTGCCCGAGGCGTCCGCCCAGTCCCACACCTCGGCGAGCAGCTGCTCGCGGGAGAGGACCGCGCGGGGGGTGCTCGCCAGGCAGACGAGCAGGTCGAACTCGGTCGGGGTCAGGTGCACGTCCTCCGCGCGGACCCGGACCCGGCGCTGCGCGTGGTCGATCTCCAGCTCGCCGAGGCGCAGGATCCCGCTGCGCGGGGTGACCGCCGCGAGCGCGGCCCGCTCCACCCGGCGCAGCAGCACGTGCACCCGGGCGGCCAGCTCGCGCATCGAGAACGGCTTCGTCATGTAGTCGTCCGCGCCGACGCCGAGGCCGACCAGCATGTCGGTCTCGTCGTCGCGGGCGGTCAGCATGAGGACCGGGACGGGGCGCTGGGCCTGGACCCTGCGGCACACCTCGAGGCCGTCGAAACCGGGCAGCATCACGTCCAGGACCATCAGGTCCGGCTGCCAGGCCTCGGCCGCGTCGACGGCCGCGGGACCGTCGGTCGCGGTCTGCACGAGGAAGCCCTCCGCGCGCAGCCGGGCCGAGATCGCCTCCACGATCGTGGCGTCGTCCTCGACCACCAGGACGCGCCGCTGGGCCCCCGGAGTGGCCGCCGCACCGTGGTGAGTGGTGTGTGTCTGCTCCATTGCCCCGCCTCGCGTCGCCGATGTCGGTGCAGCAGCCTAGAGGTACCGGCGGCGTCCCGGCTATCCAGGAGCTATCCGGGACGGACGGCGAGGTGGACCACGTCGGGGACGCCCCGGGCAACGGGGATCTCTTCCGTCCGTACCCCGCTGAATCCGGCATTCCGCAACGACTCTTCGAAATCGGCGGACGGCTGAGCGGACCACACGGCGAGGATCCCGCCGGGGTGGAGACGGGCCGCGCAGGCCGCCAATCCCTCGGCCGAGTAAAGGGATTCGTTGTCCTCGCTGACCGTCCAGTCGGGCCCGTTGTCGATGTCCAGACACAGGGCGTCGTAGGTGTCGGCGGAGGTGCGCAGGTACGCCACCAGGTCCGTGTGCAGGATCACGGTCCTCGGATCGGCGAGCGCGTCCCCGGAGATCGCCGAGAGGGGCCCCTGCCGGTGCCAGTCGATGATCGCCTCCTCACGCTCGGCGACGGCGATCCGGCCCCAGCGGGGGTCGGCGGCGGCGTGCGCGAGCGAGAAACCGACCCCGAGCCCACCGACGAGGACGGAGGCACCGGACCGCGACTCCTCGGGCAGGGCGCCCAGGGCCGCGTCGATCAGCAGCCGCTCGGAGCGCCCGTCGGAGGTGTCCATGAGGAAGGTGCCGTTGGCGATGATCTCGTAGTGCTCGGCCCTGCGGCGGAGCACCACTTCTCCGTACGGCCCCTCGCGGCGGTCGAGGGTGACGGGGCTGGTCATGATCACTCCGTTGTCTCGTGAGCGTACGGTCTCTCCCGGCCATCCTTACGGGGCGGCGACGGCCGGGACAAACACTTAACGAGCCGTACGCGCGCGGGGATCCGCGTCACCGACCGCCGTCCGGGCGGCGCGCGCCCCGCAGGGCGTACAGCGCCGTACCGGCCAGGAAGCCGGCCGCCGTCACCGTCCATGCCGCGCCCTCCGGGCCGGGCTGCATCACCCACGCCCACCAGGCCGCCGTGCCGCCCGGCCGGACGGGGGCCGCCAGATAGACCGAGCCCACGTAGGCCACCGGCGGCAGCCAACTGAGCCGGGCGCCGACGAGTGCGGCCGCTCCCGCCGCCGTCCCCACCAGGCCCAGGGTGTTGCGTACGGCGGCGACCGCGCCGAACTCGGCCGCGTGGCCCGGCACCGCGAGAGCCAGCAGGAGCGCGGCGAGCGCGGTCCCGGCCAGCAGATGGACCAGCCGGCGGGGCCACCACGCGCGTACCGCCGTACGGTCCAGCTCGTCACTCGGCGTGTACAGGCTGGTGCCGATCGCGCCGGCGGCGAGCACGGATAGCCGGATCGCGGATCGCGGATCGCGGATCGCGGATTTCGGGCTCGCGGGGCTCGCGGGGCTCGCCGGCTCGCGGGGAGCCCGGCTTCCGTGCACGTGCCTACCGGCTCGTCGGCGGGCCGCCCTCCGGGAGTGCGGTGAAGACGCGATCGAGGGCCGGTGGGCGGGTGTGGTCGTCCGCGACGACCAGGCGGTGGCGGTACGTCACGTAGTACTGGAAGCCGTCCGGGATCGGCTTGCCCGTCGGGCGGTCCGGGACGAGGGCGAACGCGGGGTCCTCCAGGGCCGCCCGCAGTTCGGCGGCCTCGGCGGGGGTCTGGCGGCCCGTCCGGGGCGGCTTGGTGCCGGAGCGGCTGGTCCAGCTGCCGTCGTAGTGGACGACGAGCTGGTTGCGGACGCCGGCGAGGCCGCCGTTGACGGCCACCTCGACGAGGACCTCGCCCGGCTGGGGTTCCGCGGTGGGCGTGCCGGGGTCCGTGGTGGGGCTCGGCACGGCCGGCGCGCTCGCGCTCGACGGCGCTCCGCCGGGCGTGGGCGGCACCCCGGGGCCGCAGCCGCTCAGGCCGCCGGCCAGGGCTCCCGCCAGCAGCAGGGCCCCGCACCACGTCCCCGTACCCCGTACGCCTCGCACCATGGAACGAGCATGCCCGCTCCGGGGCCCCGCGCGCAGCCGGACGGCCGTGATCGCTCAGAGCGAACGTATGCCCGGGAACATCTCCGGGCTCACAAGCATTGAGTGCACATAGCTCAACTTGACTGCCGAAGGGGAGATCATGGCTTCTGAGTCCATGGCGTCCGTGCCGCTCACTCTGCCTGTGCTGCCGCTCGACGACGAGGTCGTGCTGCCCGGAATGGTCGTGCCGCTGGACCTGTCCGACAACGACGTACGGGCCGCCGTCGAGGCCGCCCAGGCCGCCGCCCGCACCGGAGCGGGCAAGCCCCGCGTCCTCCTGGTGCCGCGGGTCGACGGGACCTACGCCGGCACCGGCGTCCTGGGCATCGTCGAGCAGGTCGGGCGCCTGTCCGACGGCGACCCCGGCGCGCTGATCCGCGGCCTCGGCCGCGTCCGCATCGGCGCCGGCACGACCGGCCCCGGCGCAGCCCTGTGGGTCGAGGGCGCCACGGTCGAGGAGACCCTGCCCGACCCGCTGCCCGGCCACGTGACCGAACTGGTCAAGGAGTACAAGGCGCTGGCCACCAGCTGGCTCAAGAAGCGCGGCGCCTGGCAGGTCGTCGACCGCGTCCAGCAGATCGACGGCGTAGGCGCCCTCGCCGACAACTCCGGCTACTCGCCCTTCCTCAGCGTCGAGCAGAAGGTCGAACTCCTGGAGACCGCCGACCCGGTCACCCGTCTCAGGCTCGCCACCGCCCAGCTCCGCGAGCACCTCGCCGAGCAGGACGTCGCCGAGACCATCGCCAAGGACGTCCAGGAGGGCGTCGACAAGCAGCAGCGCGAGTTCCTGCTCCGCCGCCAGCTCGAAGCCGTCCGCAAGGAGCTCCGCGACCTCAACGGCGAGGCCGAGGGCGACGAGTCCGACGACTACCGCGCCCGCGTGGAGGCCGCCGACCTGCCCGAGAAGGTGCGGGAGGCCGCCCTCAAGGAGGTCGAGAAGCTGGAGCGGTCCAGCGACCAGTCCCCCGAGGGCTCCTGGATCCGCACCTGGCTGGACACCGTCCTCGAACTGCCGTGGAACGAGCGGACCGAGGACCGGTACGACATCCGGGGCGCCCGCACGGTCCTGGACGCCGAGCACGCCGGACTCGACGACGTGAAGGAACGGATCACCGAGTACCTCGCGGTGCGCAAGCGGCGCTCCGACCGCGGTCTCGGCGTGGTCGGCGGCCGTCGCGGCGGCGCCGTGCTCGCCCTCGTCGGTCCTCCCGGCGTCGGAAAGACCAGCCTGGGCGAGAGCGTCGCCCACGCCATGGGCCGCCGGTTCGTCCGGGTCGCCCTCGGCGGCGTACGGGACGAGGCGGAGATCCGCGGTCACCGGCGGACGTACGTCGGCGCCCTGCCCGGCCGGATCGTCCGCGCCGTCAAGGAGGCCGGGTCGATGAACCCGGTGGTCCTGCTCGACGAGATCGACAAGGTCGGCTCCGACTACCGCGGCGACCCCGCGGCGGCCCTCCTCGAAGTCCTCGACCCCGCGCAGAACCACACCTTCCGCGACCACTACCTGGAGGTCGAGCTCGACCTCTCCGACGTCGTCTTCCTGGCCACGGCCAACGTCCTCGAAGCCATCCCCGAGGCGCTCCTCGACCGCATGGAGCTGGTGCGCCTCGACGGCTACACGGAGGACGAGAAGGTCGTCATCGCCCGTGACCACCTGCTCCCGCGCCAGCTGGAGCGGGCCGGTCTGGAGCCGGGCGAGGTCGTCCTGGAGGAGTCCGCGCTGCGGAAGCTGGCCGGGGAGTACACCCGCGAGGCCGGCGTCCGCACCCTGGAGCGGTCGATCGCCCGGCTGCTGCGGAAGGTCGCGGCCCAGCACGAACTCGGCGACCGCGAGCTGCCGTTCACGGTCGGAGCGGACGATCTGCGGGAGCTCGTCGGCCGGCCGCACCACGTGCCGGAGTCGGCCCAGGACCCGGCGGAGCGGCGGACGGCCGTGCCGGGTGTCGCCACCGGGCTCGCCGTGACCGGCGCGGGCGGTGACGTCCTCTTCGTGGAGGCGTCCCTCGCCGACCCGGAGACGGGCGCCGCCGGTCTGACCCTCACCGGTCAGCTGGGCGACGTGATGAAGGAGTCGGCGCAGATCGCGCTCTCCTTCCTCCGCTCGCACGGCGCGGAGCTTGAGCTGCCCGTCACCGGCCTCAAGGACCGGGGCGTGCACATCCACTTCCCGGCGGGCGCGGTGCCCAAGGACGGGCCGAGCGCGGGCGTCACCATGACGACCGCCCTCGCCTCCCTGCTGAGCGGCCGGCTCGTCCGTACGGACGTGGCCATGACCGGCGAGGTCTCCCTCACCGGCCGGGTGCTGCCGATCGGCGGCGTGAAGCAGAAGCTGCTCGCCGCGCACCGGGCGGGCATCACGACGGTCGTGATCCCCAAGCGGAACGAGGCCGACCTGGACGACGTCCCGGCCGAGATCCTGGAGAAGCTGGAGGTCCACCCGGTGACGGACGTCCGCCAGGTCCTGGAGATCGCGCTCGCCCCGGCGGTCGTGCCGGTGGACGTGGCGGCGTAACTCCCCACCGCCCGGAGCGGGGTGCCGTGTCGGCGCCCCGCTCCTGCGCGTTCGGATCTCGTTACCCGGATGTCAGTCGGGGCTGGCATGCTCGTACGCATGAACGACGACGCCTTCTGGGCCCTCATCGACGAGTTGAGCCGCCGGCCGGGTGACCGGGACGAGCGGCTCGAATGGCTGCGGGCGGAGCTGATACGGCGTCCGGAGGCCGAGAGCGTGGCGTTCCAGGTGCGCCTGGAGCGGGCGACCGAGCTCGCGGACACGCGCGCGCTGTGGAAGGCGGCCAACCGGATCGAGGGCGGCGCCTGCACGGACGACGGCTTCCACTACTTCACCCTCTGGCTGGTGGGCCAGGGACGGAAGGTGTACGAGACGGTCGTCGCCGACCCGGACGCGCTGGCGGACCTGCCCGGGGTCCGCGCGCTCGTGGGCCGGCACCACGACGAGTGGCACGACGACGAGTGGCCCGAGTGGGAGGAGCTCGACTACGTCGCCCAGGACGCCTGGGACGAGCTGACGGGCCAGGAGGACGACCACGGCGAGGAGTTCCTCGACGCGGTGGAGGAAGCGGAGGACGCCGCGGAGGCGGCGGGGGAGTGGGAAGAGGACGAGTCGCCCCGGGGACCTCGGCCGGAGGGGTTGGCGATACCCCGGCTCACCGCCCTCTTCCCGCCCGCCACCTCCGGCTCCTAGGAACCGGAGGGGTACGGGGGCCCGCTGGGTCTCGGGCCTGAGCTCAGGGACCCGGAGGCTGAGGCGTCCGGGGCCTCAGGGGCCCGGGTCCCTGAGCGGTCAGGAAGCCGACGTGTCGCGGCGGCGGCCCAGGAGCAGGGTGCCGGCCGCGAAGACCGCGAGGGCGCCCGCCCCCGTGAGGGCCAGCGGCAGCGGCGAGGAGGGGGCCTCGGTGGTCTCGGCGGAGAGGGCCGGGGGCTGCTCGTCGCCGCCGTGGCCCGCGTGGCTCACGGTGGACAGCTCGGCGCCCGCCGCGATCTTCGCCTCGGTCGGGGCCTGGGCCTTGGCCGTCGTCGCGGCCGTCGTCGCGGCCGTCGTCGCCGTACCGCCGAAGGTGACGTCCGAGCAGCTGTAGAAGGCCTCGGGGCTGTCGTTGCGCTGCCAGATCTTGTAGACGATGTGGCGGCCGGTGCGCGCCGGGAAGGTGCCCTTGAAGTCGTAGTAGCCGTCGGTCGCGGTGCGGGCCGTGTCGTAGACGGCGACGGGCGCCGGGTCCAGGTCCGACCACTTCAGGGGATGGGTCGGGTCGAAGCCCGCCTTGGTGATGTAGACGGTCATCGTGCCCGAGTGCGGCGCCGTCACGCGGAACCTGAAGTCGAAGGAGCCGGCGGCGACGGCCGTCGCCGGCCAGTCGGTGCGCGCCCAGTCCAGGGCCCGGTACTTCTCGCGGTTGGCCGAGCAGAGCTTGCCGTCCGGGATGAGCGCCTGGTGCTGCCCGGCGGCGTTGGCGATGTTGACCTCGTTCCAGTCGTAGAGCGGCTGGGTGCCGGAGTCGGCGACGAGGTCCTTGCAGACCTGCGACTTGGGCGTCTCGGGGCCCTCGGCGTAGCAGGCCGCGACCCGGCTCACGGGGTTGAAGACGGCTCCGTGGGCGCTCGCGGTGGCGGGGGTGAGGCTGACCAGGGCAGCGGCGGCGGACAGGACTGCGACGCCGGTGGCGGTGCGGCGGGAGGACGGCATGCGGGGGCTCTCTCTCGTGCGTGGGGGAGTACGGGGCGAGCAACGCGCGCCGGGCGCACGGAAGTTGATCCGGGCGACCGGCGGGGGAAGCGTCGCATTGGTCCATACCAATGGGCAAGGGGGTGGACGGAAAAAGGCGGCCCCCGGGGTGCCGCCGCACACCGGGGGGCCGCCGTCGGGGCAGCGGGGGTCAGCCGCTCGCGAGCGCCTGCACGCGCGAGTAGTCCCCGTTGAAGTGGTTGTGGTCGCCGACCGTCGGGCCGGAGGAGGTGTACTGCCAGATCGTGTAGTACGGCCAGCCGCCCGGGAGTTCGCCGACGTCGGTGGCGTACCGCGCGACCCACAGCGGGTTGGTGGAGGAGAAGGCCGCGGAGTTGCCGGTGCACTGCTTCCACCAGCTGGTGGCCGTGTAGATCACCGGGTCGCGGCCCGTCCGGTACCGGTAGCGGTTCACGAAGTCCTGGATCCAGGCGACCATCCCGGACGCCGTCTTGCCGTAGCAGGTCGCGCCGTACGGGTTCCACTCGATGTCGAGGACGCCCGGCAGGGTCCTGCCGTCCGCCGACCAGCCGCCGCCGTTGTTGACGAAGTAGTCGGCCTGGGCGGCTCCGGTCGTCGTGTCCGGGGTGGCGAAGTGGTATGTGCCGCGGATCATGCCGACGTTGTAGGAGCCGTTGTACTGCTGGGTGAAGGAGGTGTTCTTGTAGTACGTGCCCTCCGTCGCCTTGACGTAGGCCCACTTGACCCCGCTGTTCCACAGCGTGGACCAGGCCACGTTGCCGTTGTGGCTGGAGACGTCCACGCCTTCCGTCTGGGTGGCGAGGAGCGAGGCGCCGCCGCCCGGCTTCACGGCCTGCCCGTCGTGCGCGATCACGCCCATGCCCATGTAGGCGGAGCCGCGCGCGGGGGTCGCCTTCCGGGCGCCCGGGTCCTGGGCGGCGGTGGCGGTGCCGGAGAGGCCGAGGGGGAGGAGGAGGGCCAGGGCCGCGAGGGCGGCGCCGGCGAGGGTCGTTCCGGATCTGTGCACACGCATTGCGTGCCTCCGAAAGGCTCGGTGGGGGAGCGGTGGCGGCGGACCGCATGACAAAACTCTGGAATGGACATGTCATACGCCCAGCCGGGGAAGACGCTACGCACGTAGACCCACCCTGCGGAAGGGGGCCTGGTTGCCGCCGTTGGTCTACGCCTGCGAAATACTGAGGGAGCTGCGGCGATGGACGCCGCCGCAAGAAACTTTCAGGGTCCGGAAAGCGCGCGGGAGGTGCTGACGTGCACGGAAGCGGTACGGGAAGTGAAGGCCGGGCCGGCGAAGGAAGTGGTGTGGACCAGGAATTCCTGGCCCTCGAACGGGAGCTGGCGGTCTTTCTGCGCCGCGCCCGCGCCCAGTCCGGCGAGATGGCCCGCGAGGTCCACCCCGAACTGGAACCCGCGGCCTACGGCCTCTTCGTACGCCTCGACGACGCCGGACCCCAGCGGGCCACCGAACTCGCCGGGTACTTCGGCGTCGGCAAGGCCACCATGAGCCGCCAGCTCCGCGCCCTGGAGGACCTCGGGCTCGTCGCCCGCGACCCCGACCCCGCCGACGGCCGCGCCTCGCTCGTCCGCCTCACCGAGGAGGGCCGCAGCCGCTTCCGCAGCGTCCGCGACGCCCGGCGCGAACGCTACGTCCGCAAACTCGCCGACTGGGACCGCGCCGAGGTCGCCGAACTCGCTCGCCTCCTGAACCACTTCAACCTCCGCTCGGAAGGCTGACGGCTCCGGATCAGAGCTCCGCGTACGCCGCCGTCGCGTCGTCGTGCAGCTTCCAGCGCCGCACGCCGCCGGCCGTCGCGTCCGCCGCCTCCAGGGCCCGCACCCGGCGGAGCAGACCGGCCGGACCCTCCTTCCGCAGGACGCCGAAGCAGTCCGCCCAGTCGCCCTCGCCGAACAGCTCCACCCAGCGGCTCGCCCCGTCGGTGAGCGCCGCCAGGGCCCGTACCTCCGCGCGGGGCGTCGTCCCGGTCACCGCCCGCGCGGCCACCGCCGGGTCTGCCGCCGCGGTGAAGAAACCGCCCTCACGGTTCCGCAGCCGGTCCGTCGCCTCCAGGGAGCGCAGCACCTCGGCCGGCACCCGGTCGAGCCGGTCGTCGAGCGCGGCCCGCACCGTTCCGTCCGGGGCTTCGAGGAGCAGTACGGAGTCGGAGAGGACGAGATGCTCGACCGAGGTCTCGTCCCAGCGGGCGAGGACCACGGTCGCCTGAGGCGTTCGCACGTGAGAAAGGTCACAGGTGTCGCGATGGGCGTCCGCGGTGCGCCGGATTGCCAGCGACAGGATCTCGGACAGGGGCATGTCCCGGTGGGAACCGGACAGTTCGGTCAAAGCCCCGCCCAGTCGCGCGGTGAACCAGGGGACCGTGTGCACACAACCGTCATCGCCGGCGGGAGGCGTGACGCCGTCGAGCAGGACGAGGGTCCCCCCGCGGCCCGCGGCGGGCAGAACAGCGGCCACCCAGTCCTCGTTGGGGCGTTCGGGGCTGCCGGGAAGAGAGGCGACTTCGCTGCGCATGCCTTCCAGTGTGGCCCGCCCCCGCGCATTCCCCCCTGAACTCCTTCACCGGACCTGCAAATGGCCGGAAAAGGCCTGTACCAAGCCCGCAGAAGCGGTGCGAGAGGCGGAAGGGTTACCTCCGGGAAACTGCGGGCGCGCATCCTGTCAAAGCCCGCCCGGAAGATCCAACCGGCGCCCCGTACGGGCCCCCGGAACCCTCCTCCGGGAGTTGTCCGCCAACTACGGAGTGTTGTTCACTCGTTCGGGTGGCGGAGCGGCCGATGCCCGTCCCCTTGCCGGAAGCGCTGGAATGGTCGGAAGCCGTACCAGGGGTGGGGGCGCTCCCTAGTGACCGGTCGTCACCTCTGCTTCATCGGCGGACGAATCAAGAATGCGAGCACCGGTGCAGAAGAAGCGGCCTCGGAGCAACAACGGCACGCAGAGCCAGACCCCCGGTGAGCCGCAGGCCCCCGCCGGCCGGCCCAAGCGCGTCCGCAACCGGCTGGTCGCCGGCGTCGCCCTCGTGAGCGTCACCGTCCTCGCCGCCGGAGCCCCCGCGATCCTCGCCGCCTCCACCGAACTCACCGAGTCCCAGCGCCTGGTCACCCTCGCCGAACTCGACCGGCAGGCCGTCACCCTCGCGCACTCCCTCGCCGACGAGCGCGACGAGGTCGTCGCGTACATCGCCGCCGGACGCGAGAAGCAGAGCGGCGACGCCAAGCACAAGCGGCAGATCACCGACGCGCGCTCCACCCGCGTCGACCGTCAGATCGACGAGATCCGGCCCGCCGCCCCCGCCGAACTCCGCCGCGAACTCGCCGGCGTCCCCTCCGTCCGCCGCACCGCCCTCACCGGCGAGGGCACGGCCCTGGAGGCCCACAAGGCGTACTCGGACGTCATCGCCAAGCTCCAGGCCCTCGCCGACGAACTCGCCGACAAGACCCCGGCCCGCGCCTCCGACGCCGCGCTGACCGGGGCCACCCGCGCCCCCGCCGCCCTCGGCCGCGCCGTCGAACAGGCCTCCGCCACCCGCGGCCTGCTCCTCGGCGCTCTCTCCGTGCCGCAGCCCGAGCCCACGGGCGGCGTCCACTACGACGCCCAGACCGGCACCTACGTCGCCGACGAGCCCGAGGGCGCAGCCGAGGCCGCCCGGGCCCGCGACGGCCTCACCGCGGCCGCCCAGCAGGCCCGCGTCCGCGAACTCGCCGCCCTCGGCGACTTCGACCAGGCCGCCGGGGCCACCGCCCGCGACTCCCTCGCCGCCACCGTCACCGGCCCCGACGTCAAGACCGCAGAGCTCGCCCTCGCCAGCCTCACCGACCAGCCCAAGCTGACCGAGGCCGAGCGCGGCACGGACCCGGTCGCCCTGGACGCCGCGCTCTCCGCCCGCATCGAGCAGATGCGCGGCGTCGAGTCCGCCCTCGCCACCGAGCGGGTCGAACGCCTCTCCGCGCTCCGCGACGACGACGTCACCGCCCTCGAACTGCGCCTCTCCTACCTCGGCGGCTGCCTCCTCGTCGCGATCGGCATCTCCACCTACGTCGCCCGCACCCTCACCCGGCCGCTCGCCGTGCTCCGCCTCGGCGCCGCCCGGCTCGCCGCCGCCCCCGAGCCGCACACGGAGGAAGCGGTCCGCTTCACCGGCCGCAACGACGAGTTCGCCCAGGTCGTCCGCTCCCTCAACGCCCTCCACGGCAAGCTCTCCGGCCTCGCCACGCAGACCGAGCGGCTCACCGACGAGCGCGAGGACCTGGCCGCCGCCAAGGACGCCGTCGGCGCCGAACTCGCCGCCCAGCGCGCCGACCTCCAGGGCCGGGTCGCCCTCCTCACCGCCGACCTCGAACGGCTCAGGAACAGCGTCCACCACACCTTCGTCAACCTCTCGCTGCGCAGCCTCGGGCTCGTCGAGCGGCAGCTCGGCGTCATCGAGAAGCTGGAGGAGCGCGAGCAGGACCCGGACCGCCTCGCGACCCTCTTCAAGCTCGACCACATGGCGACCGTCATGCGCCGCCACAGCGAGAACCTCCTCGTCCTCGCCGGCCACGAGCACGTCCACGGCCACGCCGGGCCCGTCCCGCTCGTCGACGTGCTGCGCGCCGCCGTCAGCGAGATCGAGCGGTACGAGCGGGTCACCATCCAGTCGCTGCCGCCGCACGCCCAGATCGCCGGCTTCGCCGCGGACGACCTGAGCCACCTGGTCGCGGAACTCCTGGAGAACGCCACCTCCTTCTCGCCGCCCGACGCCGAGGTCCAGCTCTCCGGCTGGCTCCTGGAGAGCGGCGAGGTGATGCTCTCCGTGCAGGACGCGGGCATCGGCATGACCGCCTCGCGGTCCGCCGAGCTCAACACGCGCCTCGCCGAGGCCGATCCGGACGCCTTCGAGGGCGAGGGGCTCGGCATGCGGGTCATCGCCCTGCTCGCCGCCCGCCACGGCGTCCGCGTCGAGCTGCGCGAGCAGCAGCAGGGCGGCACGGCCGCCGTCGTGGTCCTGCCGCTGCCGCTCCTGCCGACGACGCCGCCGACGGCCGTGTCGGAGCCGGTACGGGTATCAGGGACCGGGCCCGTCATCCAGCTGCCCGGCTCGGTCGCGGAGGCCAACTCCAACACCCTGCCGTCCCGGAACCGCGACCCCCTCGTGGAGGCGGCGGAGGCCGCGTTCCTGGCGGCGGAGACGGACCGGGCGCAGGAGGCCGGGTACGCCCCGGAGCCCGAGGCGCCGTACACCCCGGAGCCCGAGGCGCCGTACGCCCCGGAGCCCGAGCCGGAGACGCCGTACGCCCCGGAGCCCGAAGCGGCGTACGCCCCCGAGCCGGAGGCGGCGTACGCCCCCGAGCCGGAGGCCGCGTACGCGCCCGAGCCCGAAGCGCCGTACGCCCCCCAGCCCGAGGCCGCGTACGAGTCCGTCTCCGAGACCACGCTCCAGGTGCGGCTGCCCGACCCGCCGCCCGAGCCGGACACACACGAGCGCGCCGCCGACGGCGAGGAGACGGCCCGGCCCGAGGCACCCGCCACGGCTCAGTCCGCCGCGCCCGCCACGGCTCAGGCCGATGCGCCCGCCACGGCTCAGTCCGCCGCGCCCGCCACGGCTCAGGCCGATGCGCCCGCCACGGCTCAGTCCGCCGCGCCCGCCTCCGACGCGCCCGCCGCCGACCTGCCCGGTCCGCGCCCCGCGCAGTGGGAGCGGGTCACCGACAAGGGCCTGCCCAAGCGCACTCCGCAGGTGGTCCGTCAGCCGGCCGCCGCCACCACGCCCCGCCGGGGCGGCGTGGACGCGGAGGCCCTGCGGCGCCGGCTCGGCGGCTTCCACCAGGGCGCCAAGGCAGGGCGCCGGGACGTGGAGGCGGAGCTGGACACGGCTCGCGCGGAAGCCGCACAGACTGCACGTACAGGGGAGATGACGGGGGACACAGTCGAGGAGGCACGCAGTTGACCGCGACGGGAACGTTCGGACTGAGCACGGAAGCCCGCAACCTGCAATGGCTGCTGGGGAATCTGGTGGAGGAGGTCCCGGGTGTCCGCTCGGTGGCCGTCGTCTCCTCCGACGGCCTCATGCTGCTCTCGTCGGATCCGGCCACCCAGCAGGCCGCGACGGCCGCCGACGGCGCCGGCCGTCCCGGCGGGCCGCGCGGCTCCGTGGCCGATCTGGCCACCATCGTCTCCGGCATCGGCAGCCTCACCATCGGGGCGGCCCGGCTGATGGACGGCGGCGGGGTCAAGCAGACGATGGTCGCGATGGACGACGGCAGCGTCTTCGTCATGTCGATCAGCGACGGCTCGCTGCTCGGCGTGCACGCCACGCCCGACTGCGACATGAGCGTCGTGGCGTACCACATGGCGCTCTTCGTGGGCCGCGCCGGTCACGTACTCACCCCCGAAGTCCGCAGTGAGCTGCGTAAGTCGTTGGAGAGCACCCAGTGACGGCCATGTCCTCGGCTCACGGGTTCAGGCTGCCGGTACGAGGGGAGAACCGCCGCCCCGCGCGCGTGCGCCCGTACTCGGTGACCGGCGGCCGTACCCGCTTCGGGCACATCCTGCTCGTCGAGACCTTCGTGGCGGCGCTCGAAGCGCCCGCCGCCCGCAAGGTCCTCACGGACGGCGGGCCCGCCGCCCGCGGGCTGATGCCGGAGATGCGCGCCATCGTCGAGATCTGCCGCCGGATGCGGACGGTCGCGGAGATCTCGGCGCTTCTGAAGATGCCGTTGGGGGTCGTCCGGGTGCTGCTCAGCGACCTGGCCGACCAGGGAAAGATCCGTGTGTACGGGACCGGTCACGGCACCGGCCAGCCCGACCGCGCGCTCCTCGAAAGGGTGCTGAGTGGACTCCGTCGTCTCTGACGCCACCGCCGTCTCCGAAAGCCCGGCGCTCGCCGGCATCCCCGCGCAGCCGGGGCCCGAGGATCCGGTCCTGGACACCGAAGAGGGCGCCCAGGACTGGCAGCTCGACCATTCGCGCGCCCCGATCGCGACGAAGATCGTCGTCGCGGGCGGCTTCGGCGTCGGCAAGACCACCTTCGTCCGCGCCGTCTCGGAGATCACCCCGCTCCAGACCGAGGCGCTGATGACCCGGGCGAGCGAGGAGACCGACGACCTCACCGACACCCCGGACAAGCTCACCACCACGGTGGCGATGGACTTCGGCCGCATCACCCTCGACAACGACCTGGTGCTGTACGTCTTCGGAACGCCGGGGCAGCAGCGCTTCTGGTTCATGTGGGACGACCTGGTGCGCGGGTCGATCGGTGCGATCGTGCTCGCCGACACCCGCCGGCTCACCGACTGCTTCCCGGCGCTCGACTACTTCGAGAGCTGCGGGCTGCCGTACATCGTGGCCGTCAACCACTTCGAGGGCACGGAGCTGTTCGAGGCGGACGACGTTCGGGAGGCTCTGACCGTGCCCGCGCACGTGCCCGTGGTGATCATGGACGCGCGCAAGCGGTACAGCGTCGTCGAGACCCTGCTCGCGATGGTCGCGCACGCCCTCGAAGCCACGCCCGAATAGCCCCGCCCCCCGAACAGTTCGACCCGTCACGCCAGGAGCCCCGCCCATGCGGAAGATACTCATAGTCGGCGCAGGCCAGTCCGGCCTGCAGCTCGCCCTCGGACTCCAGTCGCAGGGGTACGAGGTCACCCTCATGTCGAACCGGACGGCGGACGAGATCCGAACCGGCCGGGTCATGTCCACCCAGTGCATGTTCGACACCGCCCTCCAGCACGAGCGGGACCTCGGGCTGAACTTCTGGGAGTCCCAGGCCCCGCGGATCGAGGGCCTCGGCGTCTCCGTCGCGGGACCCGAGTCCGCCCGCGTCATCGACTGGGTCGGCCGGCTCGGCGGATACGCCCAGTCCGTGGACCAGCGCGTGAAGATGGCCGGCTGGATGGACACCTTCGCCCAGCGCGGCGGCCAGCTGGTGATACACGGCGCGGCCGTCGGCGACCTGGACTACTTCTCCCGCAGCTACGACCTGGTGCTCGTCGCGGCCGGCAAGGGCGAGCTGGTCTCCATGTTCGGCCGGGACGCCGCCCGTTCGCCGTACGGCGAGCCGCAGCGCGCGCTGGCCGTCGCGTACGTCCACGGCCTCGGCCCGCGCCCCGAGCACCCCGAGTTCGACGCGGTCCGCTGCAACATCGTGCCCGGCGTCGGCGAGCTCTTCGTCATGCCGACGCTCACCACCGGCGGCCGCGCCGACATCCTCTTCTGGGAGGGCGTCCCCGGCGGCCCCGTCGACGCCTTCCAGGGCGTCAAGGACCCCTCCGAGCACCTGGCGCTGACGCTGGAGCTCATGGAGAAGTTCCTGCCCTGGGAGTACGCGCGGGCCACCAAGGTCGAGCTGACCGACGCGGGCGGCACCCTCGCCGGCCGGTACGCGCCGACCGTCCGCAACCCCATCGGCCGGCTCCCCGGCGGCGGCCTGGTCCTCGGCGTCGCCGACGTCGTGGTGGCGAACGACCCGATCACCGGCCAGGGCTCCAACTCGGCGTCCAAGTGCGCCGCCGCGTACCTCGCCGCCATCGTCGAGCAGGGCGACAAGCCCTTCGACGAGGAGTGGATGCAGGGCGCCTTCGACCGCTACTGGAAGACGGCCCAGCACGTCACCAAGTGGACGAACGCGATGCTGTCTCCCCCGCCGGAGCACGTCCTGAACCTGCTCGGCGCGGCCGGCCGGCTCCAGCCCGTCGCCGACCGCTTCGCCAACGGCTTCAACGACCCGGCGGACTTCGAGAACTTCTTCTTCGACCCGGAGAAGACGTCCGCGTACCTGGCCGAGGTCTCCGCCGGCTAGGGCCTGTCCGGCGGATCAGGGCCGGACAGGCCCTGGCGGCCCGACGGCCGGCGCCCGGGCGCCGGCCGTCGAAATCCGGTCGATCCGGCGCGTACCCGTGTTCGATCATGGGGCATGCCCCCGTCACAGACCCTCGCCCGCGTGGAAGCGGACCTGGCCGCCGGCCGGGCGCTGGATGTACCTCGAAGAGGACCGGCGCCCGGACGAGACGGCCGCCTTCGAGGAGCGGTACGGGTCTCCCGCGTGGCGCATGAAGGCCCTCGCGTGGCGCGGCCCCGAGGCGCCGGCCGCCACCGCGTTCGCCGAACGGCAGCTGGCGGCGGTGCGGACGGCCCGCGCCGGGGAGCTGGGCCGGCCGGTCGACGGGGACGACCCCTCCTCCTACGACGAGGACGCGGACCAGGAGCACCCTCCGGACGCCGACGGGTGGACGGTGGGCGGCGTCGCCGCGGGCGCCGGCTGCCTGGCCGGGACGATCGCCTTCGGATCCGTCTGGGTGCTCGGCGTCATCTCCCTCTTCACCGACTGGCGGCCCTTCCGGGGCGGTCAGGGAGAGACCCCGTCATGACCCTCGTCCGTGCCGTCCCTCGCGCCCGCCGGGAGCGGGGGCGGGGTGTACGCCTCCAGCGCCTTTCCTCCCGGATCGGGACGTACGGCCCCGAGCACCGGGTTCGCCGCGAGTGGCGAGACCTTCACCTTGCCGCCGGGGCGGGGGGCCTGCACCACCAGGCCCCCGCCCAGGTAGAGCGCCACATGGGTCGCGCCCGGGAAGTAGACCACCAGGTCCCCGGGGCGCAGCTCGGCCAGCGGCACCCGGGGCAGGGTCGCCCACTGCTCCTGGCTGGTCCTCGGCAGCTCCTGGCCCGCCGCCGCCCAGGCCTGCTGCGTCAGCCCCGAGCAGTCGTACGCCTCCGGGCCCTCCGCCCCCCACTCGTACGGCTTGCCGATCTGTTTCATGGCGAAGCGCAGGGCCTCCGCCCCCGCCCGGGACGGGGTGCGGACGCCGTCCAGGACCCCGGAGTCGAGCAGCTCGCGCTGCGCGCCGGCGGTCTGGACGCGTTCGAGCGCGGTGAGCCTCGACAGCTGGTCCGGTGACAGGGCGGCGAGCAGCTTCTCGACCTCCTGGAGCTTGGCCCGCACCTCGTCGCGCCGGGTGCGCTGCGCGGCGGCGAGCCCCTGCTGCCGGTCCAGGGCCTTGCGGGAGGCGCTCGCGAGGCTGCCGGCCTGCCGCTCTGCGCGGGTGAGCCGGGAGATGGCACCGGCCCGGTCGCGGGCCGCGCGGGCCATCAGATGCCCCTCGTCCAGGGCCGACTGGGGGTCCGCGGCGAAGAGCAGCCCCAGGTACGCGGGGAACGAGGAGAACGCGGACCTGCCCTGGTACTGGTCCCGGGCGATCCGGCCGGCCGCCGCACGGCCCTGCGCGAGCGCGGTCCGGGCGGCGGTGAGCCGGGCGCCGACCTTCCTGGTGTCGGCGGCCTGGCGCTTGAGGGCCTCCTCGGCGGCGTTGTACTTCTCGGTCGCCGCCTCGGCCTGCTGGTAGAGCGTCCGAAGCCGGGTGAGCAGCCCGCTGACGGAGTCCCCGCCGGGAGGCGGGAGGGCGGCGGCGTCGTCGTCCTCGGCGGTGCCGTTCGTGGGGGGAGCGGCGGTGGCGGAGGGAGGGGCGACGGCCGGGGGGACGGGATCCGCGCCGGGGGCCGTGCTCGTACCCGCAGGCGTGCCGGGATCCGCGCCCGGAGCCGTACTCGTACCCGACGGCGTGCCGGGATCCGCGCCCGGAGCCGTACTCGTACCCGCAGAGGTGACGGGATCCGCGCCCGCCGTGCCCGCTGTGCCCGCGTCCACCGGCCCCACCGGTTCCGCCGCCGGATCCGCCCAGGCGATCGGGGCTTCCGCCGGGGGGTCCGCGGGCGGGGGGTCCGGGGCGGCGCCCGCCGCCGGGAGGACTCCCGTGAGGGCCGTCGCCGCGGCGAGCGCCCCCGTGCAGACCGTACGCAGCAGCCTTCGCGACACGTCACCACCTCCACGGGGATGATGACGGGTCACTTCATGCGATTACCGTACGAATCGGGGCGTGCCCTCTCGCGTCACTCGTTCGGCCCCGGTGAAGGTTTCCGCGCCGGCTTCGACCACGGCCACTTCAGCTCGCGCCGCTCCCGCCCCTCGGGGGCGTACTGGTAGACCCAGCCGCGCTGGAGCCCGAGCCGCTTCGTGTACCCCGAGGGCTCGCGCCGGTAGGTGTACAGGGTCGGCGGGCGCCCGTCGTGCGCCGGGACCGGGACCTCGTACCACTTCGGCGGGTGGCCGGTGGGGCCGAGCAGGATCGGCAGGACCCGGCCGTCGAGGGGGCCGCCGCGGAAGGAGGTGTTCTCGCTCTTCACCCCCACAGTCTCTCCCGGCTCGGGGCCTCACAGCAGGTGGGCCGCCCCGCCCGCCACGGGGATCACCCGGCGGGCGAGCGAAGCCACCGGCCCCTCGGGGGTCTCCTGGGCGAGGAGCCGCTTCACGGCCTCCGCCGTCTCCTGGTCGCTCGCCGCGGTCGCCGCGAGCAGGGCGACGAGATGGTCGACGAGCCACTCCCGCAGCTCCCGGGCCGGCGGCCGCTTGTCCTCGTCGAGCCAGATGAGCGAGGCCGCCTCGACGGCGGCGATCCACGTCCGGACGAGCATGCCGAGCCGGCGGCCCGGCCGCTCCGCCCCGAGGTGGACGAGGATCTGCCCGGCGGCGGCCCGCCGCACCTCGTCCACGATCGCGGAGGTCCGGGAGGTCTCGGCGACGCTGCCGCCGCGCAGCAGGGCGCTGAACCCGGTGTCGTGCTCGTCGACGAAGGCCAGGTAGCGGTCGAGCACCCGGCCGAGCCGCTCGGTCGGCGGCCCCTCCGGCGGTTCGGTGAAGCAGCGGTTCAGGGCGTCGGCGGAGGAGCGCAGGGCCGCCTCGTACAGCTGCTGCTTGCCTCCGGGGAAGTAGCGGTAGACGAGGGGACGCGAGACCCCGGCCGCCTCGGCGACGTCGTCGAGCGAGACGTCCTCGGGTGCCCGGTGGGCGAAGAGCTCCTGGGCGGTGTCGAGGAGCTGCCCGCGCCGCTCCTCGACGCTGAGCCTGCGGTACGCGGGGGTGGCGGCGCTCGTCATGCACCGCAGCGTATCCGCGGAGCGGGCCGCCCGGGCGCCGGGTCGACAACGCCTTGTGCGCGACTTGTTGACGATCCGTCTACCACCGTGTGAGCCTGCTGGAAAAAGACGGAAGGAGTCGTCAGTGTCGACGCACGACCTCTACGTGAACGCCCCGGCCGGACCCGTCTGGGAGGTACCCGCCGCCGGGTCCGCCCGCTTCTCCTGGGACTACGACGACGGCCGCGAGCGCCTCCTCGCCCTCTACCAGAAGGGCAAGGACAAGCAGTGGGACGGCGCCACCCGGATCGACTGGGGCATCGAGGTCGACCCGTACGACCCGCTCGGCACCCCCGACGAGGTCCTGACCCTCCACGGCACCCGCCACTGGGCGAAGATGAGCGAGAAGGACAAGGGCGACCTGCGCCGGCACTACGCCTCCTGGCAGTTCAGCCAGTTCCTCCACGGCGAGCAGGGCGCCATGGTCTGCGCCGCGCGGATCGTCGAGTCCGTCCCCGACCTGGACGCCAAGTTCTACTCGGCCACCCAGACCATGGACGAGGCCCGGCACGCCGAGATCTACGGCCGCTTCCTCCACGAGAAGATCGGGATGCTGTACCCGATCAACGACAACCTCCAGGGCCTCCTCGACGACACCCTGCGCGACTCCCGCTGGGACATGCCGTACCTCGGCATGCAGGTCCTCATCGAGGGCCTCGCCCTCGCCGCGTTCGGCATGATCCGCGACACCACGGACAAGCCGCTGCCGAAGCAGATCCTCGCGTACGTGATGCAGGACGAGGCCCGGCACGTCGCCTTCGGCCGGATGGCCCTGCGCGACTACTACCGGCAGCTCGGCGACGCCGAGCTGAAGGAGCGCGAGGAGTTCGTCATCGAGGGCTGCTACCTGATGCGCGACCGGCTGCGCGGGGTCGAGGTCCTGGAGAACTTCGGCATCCCGAAGAAGGAGGCGGAGGAACTCAGCGAGCAGAGCGAGTTCCTGCACCTCTTCCGCAAGCTCCTCTTCAGCCGGATCGTCCCCTGCGTCAAGGACATCGGCCTCTGGGGCGAACGCCTCCAGAAGGCCTACCTGGACATGGGCGTCTTCGACCTCGGCGACTCCAACCTGGACCTGCTGATGAGCCAGGACGAGGAGATCGCGGAGGCGCTGGACCGCGAACGGTTCGCCACGGAGGAGGCCGAGCGGGTCGCGGAGGTGGAGGCCGCGATCTCGGAGGGCTCGGCGGGAGAGTAGGGGAGCAGGAGGAGGGGCGGGGGTTGTCGTACGGGTGACGTAGCGTGCTCGTCATGACCATGCCGCCATCGCCGACTCCGCCGCCCCACCAGCCGTACGGCGGGCCCGTACCGCCCCCACAGCAGCCGGGCGGGTACGGGGCTCCGCAGCAGCCCGGGGCGTACGGGGCTCCGCAGCAGCCGGGCGCGTACGGGGTTCCGCAGCAGCCCGGTGCCTTCGGGGCCGCCCCGCAGGGCTACCCGCCTCAGGGCGTGCCCCCGCAGTACCCGGGACCCGGCGCCCCGGTCTGGGGGCAGCCGCCCATGGGGCCGCCGAAGAAGAAGCTGTCGGCCGCGGCGATCACCGGCATCGTCGTCGGGTCCCTGGTCCTGGTCGGCGGTCTCGCCTTCGCGGCCAAGGCGGGACTCCACGGCGTCACCGGTTCCTTCCCCGCGGCGACGCACAGGCTCGTCGTCCCCAAGACCCTCCTCGCCGAGCGGTACACCCTGGTCTCCGACCTCTCCGACACGACGGGCAAGGAGATCGAGGACACCCCCGACTTCACCGTGAAGGACGCCCGGGCGGCGGTCGGGCAGTACCGCGGCGAGAACGAGGCCACCCTCGTCGTCTCCGGGATGTACGGCCGCATCAAGAACCCCGGGTCCACCCGCGCGTCCATCCTCCGGGGCGCCGCCACGGACAAGGGCGCCACGCTCGTCGTCCCGCCCAGGGACTTCACGCCCGCCGGATCGGACGTGACCGTCAGCTGCCAGGTCACCACCTCGAAGGAGGCGCTCGGCACCGTCACGCTCCCCATGTGCGCCTGGGGCGACGACAACACCGCGGCCGCGGTCGCCCTCGTCACCGCCGAGTCGGCCACCGCCGACCCGAAACACGTCGACCTGGCCGCGCTCGCCGAGACCACGGTCAAGATCCGCGCGGAGGTCCGCAAGCCGATCGGCTGACGCGCGTGGAGGGGGTTGGGGGGATTGGATCCACGATCCACGATCCCGGCTACGGGATATTGGATCCACGGGATGTTGGATCCACGATCCCGGATCCAGTCTCCTGGCTACAGGAGTTGGATCCACGATCCAGCCTCCCGGCTACGGGATATTGGATCCACGGTCCAGCCGCCCCCGTTCAAGGCTTCCGCGCCTCCGCCTCAAGTCTCAGCGCCTCCTCCATCACCGCCTTCGCGATCGGCGCCGCGCTGCCGCCCCCGCTGATGTCCGTACGGGAGGCCTCCGCGTCCTCGACGACGACCGCCACGGCGACCGCGGGCTGGGCCGCGTCGTCCGCCTGGGCCCAGGCGATGAACCAGGCGTACGGGGTGCCCGTGTTGCCGAAGCCGTGCTGGGCGGTGCCCGTCTTGCCGCCGACCCGGGCCCCGGGGATCATCGCGTTCGTCCCCGTGCCCTCCTCCACGGCCCGCACCATCAGCCGCTGGAGCTGCATCGCCGTCGCGGGGTTCATCGCCTGCCGGTAGCTGCGGCGGGCCGTGCGGTCCACGGTCGTGCCGACGGAGGTCGTGGTGCGGTCGACGAGGTACGGCTGGGCGATCTCCCCGTTGTTGGCGACGGCCGCGGCCACCAGCGCCATCTGGAGCGGGGTCGCCGTCGTGTCGAACTGGCCGATCGACGAGAGCGCCAGCTGATCCGGGCTCATCTCCCGGTCGAAGTTGGACTTCGCCACCCAGGACGGCACCCGGAGCGTCGTGTCGTTGAAGCCGAACCGTTCCGCCGCGTCGACCATCCCCGTAAGACCCACCTTGACCCCGAGTCCGGCCATCACCGTGTTGCAGGACCACTGGATCGCGGAGGCGAGGGAGGCGTCGCCGCAGCCCGTCGCCTCGTTCGGCAGCACCTGGCGGGTGCCGGGCAGCACGAACGGGTCCGGGGTGTCCGTCGCCGCGTCCGGATCGCGCACCACCCCCGCGTCCAGGGCCGCCGCGGCCGTCACGATCTTGAAGGTGGACCCCGGCGGGTAGGTCTGCCGCAGCGCCCGGTTCAGCATCGGCTGGTTCGGCGAGGTGGTGAGGCGCCGCCAGGCGTCCTTGACCGCCCCGCCCGTACCGGAGAGGACCCCCGGGTCGTACGAGGGCGAGCTGACCAGCGCGAGGATCCGGCCGCTGTGCGGTTCGACCGCCACGACCGCGCCCCGCTTCCCGTCGAGTCCCCGGAACGCGGCCTCCTGCATCGGGGCACGGATCGTCGTCACGACGTCGCCGCCGGGCGACCGGCCGCGGGTGAGGTCGTTCCAGAAGGGCAGCGGCGCCAGCATCGGGTCGGTGCCCGCGAGGACGTCGTCCTCGGCGTGCTCGACGAGCGTGGTGCCGTACGTCTGGGAGGAGTAGCCGGTCACCGGCGCGTACAACGGGCCCTGCTTGTACGTCCGTTCCCATCGCAGCTGCTGCCCGCTGTCCCGGGAGCCGGTCACCGGCTTCCCGTCGACGACGATCCCGCCGCGCGGATGCGCGTACCGGTCGATCGCGATCCGCCGGTTGGCCGGGTCGTCGTCGAGGGAGTCGGCCTGGAAGACCATCACGCGGGCGGCGTTGACGAGCAGTGCGACGAGCAGGATCAGACAGAGGGCGGCGGCCCTCCGGATGTACCGGATCACCTCGGACCCACCTTCGCCAGTTCCCCGGTGTCCGCGCCGTCCGGCTGCGGCGCGCGGGCCGAGTCGCTGACCCGGATGAGGAGCGCGACGATCACCCAGTTGGTGACGACCGAGGAGCCGCCCTGCGCCAGGAACGGCATCGCCATGCCGGTCAGCGGGATCAGCCCCATCACCCCGCCGGCGATCACGAAGACCTGGAGCGCCACGATCGAGGCGAGGCCGATCGCGAGCAGCCGCCCGAAGGGGTCGCGCAGCGAGAGGCCGGCGCGGTAGCCGCGGGCGACGAGCAGCGCGTACAGCAGGAAGAGCGCGGTGAGGCCGACGATCCCGAGCTCCTCGCCGGCCGTCGCCAGGATGAAGTCGGACTTGGTGGCGAAGCCGATGAGGACGGAATGGCCGAGTCCGAGCCCGGTGCCGAGGATCCCGCCGGCGGCGAAGGCGAAGAGCGACTGGGCGAGCTGCCCGGGTCCTTCCCCCGCGCGGATCGAGGCGAAGGGGTCCAGCCAGTCCTGGACCCTGCTGTGGACGTGCGGTTCGAGCGAGCCGACGAGGAAGGCGCCGGCGGAGGCCAGGACGAGGCCGACCGCGATCCAGCCGGTCCGGCCGGTCGCCACGTACAGCATGATCACGAAGAGGCCGAAGAAGAGCAGCGAGGTGCCCAGGTCCCGTTCCAGGACGAGGACGCCGACGCTGAGCAGCCAGATCGCCACGATCGGCCCGAGGACCCGGCCCGTCGGGAACTGGAACTTCCAGATACGGCGGCCGGTGTACGCGAGCGCGTTGCGGTTGGCGGCGAGGTACGCGGCGAAGAACACCGCGAGCAGGATCTTGGCGAACTCGCCCGGCTGGAAGGAGAACCCGCCGATCCGGATCCAGATCTTGGCACCGTTCACGGCGGGGAAGAAGATCGGCAGGATCATCAGGGCGAGCGCGGCGGCCACCGACACGTACGCGTACCCCTGGAGCGTCCGGTGGTCGCGCAGCAGCAGGACGACCACGATGAACAGCGCCACCCCGAGCGTCGACCAGACCAGCTGTGCCGTCGCCGCCTGGTCCTTCGGCGTCTCCAGGTCGAGGCGGTAGATCAGCACCAGGCCGAGGCCGTTGAGCAGGACCGCGATCGGCAGCAGCAGGGGATCGGCGTACGGGGCGCGGAAGCGGACCGCGAGGTGGGCGACGAGCGCGAGCAGCCCGAGCCCGGCCCCGTACCGGGCGGCGTCGGGCGGCACGGCGCCGCTGCGGGCGAGGCCGACCTCGGCGTACCCGAGCACGGAGATCAGGACCGCGCCGATCAGGAGCGACAGCTCCACGCCACGCCGCTTCGGGACGCGGATGCCGGGCGGGGGTGCGGTCATGGCCGCAACGTAGCAAGCGGTATGCCCTATGTCCCTTTTGTGTGACGGTGTGCCGTCACTGCTCGGATTCCGTGTCGGCGAGCCGTACGTACTCCGGCAGCCGCAGCCGGGCCTCGGCGCCCCCGTCCGGGGCGCGGGCGAAGACCAGCTCGGCGCCGATCACCTCCGCCTGTCCCGCCGCGATCGTCAGCCCGAGGCCGTGCCCCTTGCCCCCGCTCTCGGTACGGAACCGCTGCGGCCCCGATTCCAGGAGGTACGCCGGATACCCCGGCCCGTGGTCCCGCACCGACACCACCGGGCCGTCCACCGTCACCACCACCGGCGGCGCCCCGTGCCTGTGCGCGTTCGCCACCAGATTGCCGAGCACCCGCTCCACCCGTCGCCGGTCCGTCTCCACCGTGGCGTCCCGGAGCACCCGCACTTCTGTAGCCGTGCCCGAGGCGCGCACCACCCGCTCGGCGAGCGGCCCGAGCTCGTGCACCGCCAGGTCGACTGTCTCGGTACGGGCGTCGAGCCGCGAGATCTCCAGGAGGTCCTCGGTGAGCCCGCGCATCGCCCGCACCCTGTCCCGTACGAGCTCCGAGGGCCGACCCTCCGGCAGCAGCTCGGCCGCCGCCGAGAGCCCCGTCAGCGGGGTCCGCAGCTCGTGCGCCACGTCGGCGGTGAACCGCTGCTCGCTCTGCAGCTTTCGCTGGAGCGAGGAGGCCATGGTGTCGAGGGCCCCGGAGACCGTGGCCACCTCGTCCTGGGGCCGGGTCGGGTCCTTCGTGCGGGGGTCGTCGACGCGCGCGTCGAGATCGCCCGCGCTGATCCGGCGGGCCACCTGCGCGGTGAGGTGCAGCCGGCGGGTGACCCGGGTGACGGCGAAGGCGCCGACGAGCAGGGTCGCCCCGATGGCCAGGACGGAGGAGCCGAGGATCGAGCGGTCGAGCGCCTCGATCGTCTCGGCGCCCTGGGTGTAGTCGAGGCGTACGGCGAGGGCGCGGCCGTCCGCCGGGCCCGCCGCCCACATCGTCGGTCGGCCCGCGTACTCGGAGACCATCGTGCCGCGCTCCCCGCGCACGGCGAGCGCCCGCAGCGAGGCCGGAAGGCCGGGCGGGTCCACACCGGCGAACCGGGGGAGCGGCTCGCCCGCCCCGTACAGCTCGCTGACCTCGGTGAGCCGCGTCAGGGCCTTCTCCCGGGAGTCGCTCACGGTCTGGCCGGCCACCGAGACGTGCACGAGGACACCGAGCAGGGCGGCCAGGGCGCAGCACATCACGGTGATGAAGACCGCGGCCTTCCAGGTGAGGGTCGCGGTCCAGGCGGGTCGCCGGGGCGCCCTCACGGCGTCGCCTCCGGCGGCAGGGGTACGGGCGCGGGCCCGCCCGTCGGAGTCGGCGTCGGGCTCACCAGATGGGGCGCGGGCACCATGGAGGGCCCGGTGCCGGAGGGCTTCACCCGTACGATCTCGTCGCGGGTCGGCAGCATGCTGCCCTGCTGCTCGTCCCAGGACCAGGCGGTCCGGTACTCGTACCCGGGGATGCCGGCCGAGCCGACCCGCAGGATCAGGTCCCGGCCCGCCAGCTCCACGCTGATGACCTGGTCGACGGTCGACATGATCCGGGTCAGGCCGCCGTTCTCGGCGAGGTAGACCCGCACCCCGACCTGCTGGTCCGGCATCCGGATCCCGACGATCAGCTCGTCCCGGCCGTTGCCGGTGAGATCGCGGTAGTACGGCCGCAGCACCGGACAGGCGGCCGGCGCCGTGCCGCACGCCTCGATCGCCCGGGCGGTCTGCGCGTAGAGACCGTCCGGGCCGGTGTACGTGTCGGGGTGGGCGCGCACCTCGGCCTGGACGACCGCGATCGGGTCGACGGTGTGGACGTCGTTGTCGGCGGCCTGGATGCCGGGGACGCGCTGGATGTCGGACTCGCCGTAGTCGAGCGGCGGGTTCGTGGCGGGCGGCAGATCGGGCCAGAGCCGGACGGGCCCCACGGCGGTGGGGGTGGGCCCGGCGCTCCTGAGCCCGCCCACCTTGCCGCCGCAGCCGGAGAGCGCGAGGGCGAGCACGCACGGGACACCGACGGCCCACTGCACTCCGCGCGGTCTCACGCTGCTCCTCGGTCGGTCGATGGAGGTCGGGCTCCCCGTAGACCTTATGCGGAGTGAAGTCCTTTTTGTCTCATCATCGGACCGCTGCCACACGGGCGGTCCTAGAACGTACCCCGCTCCATCCGCGCCAGGGCCGCCCGGCACAGGGTCAGGAGCTTCTCGTCCAGGTGGATGTCATGGCTGCCGGAGCCGTCCTCGCGGGCGTTGTGACGGCGCCTGCGGGTCAGCTCGGTGAGGACGACCAGCTGCGCCCCCGAGGCCGCCGGGCCCATCTCCGCCAGACACTCCGCGATGTCCACGCGCGCGTGCCGGTTCTCCTCCCAGGCCGCGAGCAGCACCGGGAGCGAGACCGAGGCGTCACCGGACACCCGCCACAGCGCCGCCGCGCTGCGGACCCGCACCCACAGGTCCCGCGAGGCCAGGCCCGGCCGCAGGGCCCCGGCCGCCCCGGCCGCCGCCGGACCGATCTCGCCGAGGGCGTGCGCGGCCGCGCACCACTCGGCATCCGTCGCGCCCGGCCGGAGCCACTGATGCAGGGCCGGCAGCACGTCCCCGCGGTCGCCCTCGGCCGCCCAGAGCGCCCGCGCCGCCGTCGTGGCCACCGCGGCCGACTCGGCGGCCAGGAGTCTTCGCATGTCCGGTACGGCCTCGGCGGCGGCGGGCCCGAAGGCCGCGAGGGTCCGCAGGGCGGCCTCCCGCACCCAGTCGCGCCGGTTCGCCGGCGCCCCGCGCAGCACCCGCAGCACCTCCGGCACGGCCTGGGCGCCCCGCACGGCCGCCAGGGCGTACAGCAGCGGCGCCGCCCGGTCGTACAGCCGCTCGTCGAGCTCGACCTCGGCGAGCCGGCGCGTGAGCAGCGGGGCGAGCATCGCCGCGGAGGGCCCGAGCCCGTCCATGGCGTACAGCAGCTCGCGCCGCACCTCGGGCTCCTCCAGGGCACGGGCGAGCAGCGGAACCGCCCGGCCGTCCCCGGCCCGCGCGAGCGCGAGCAGCGCCCCGTCCCGCCCGGACCGCCCGAGGAGGCGGTTGCGGGCGGGGTCGGGACCTGCGGGGTCGGGGCCTGCGGCGCCGGTGACCGAGGCTCCCGGGCCCGATCCGCCCGGGCCCGTCGTGAGGCGGGCGGCGCCCGTGACCGCGGCTCCCGGGCCCGATCCGCCCGTGGCCGAGGCGCCCGGGCCCGTCGTGAGGCGGGAGGCGAGGGCGTCGGTGGCCGGGGAGCCCAGTTCGAAGAGCCGCTCCAGGAAGGACGTGGCCGCCTCCCGGAGCCGGGGCTCGGGGTCCTGGAGCTGCGCGCCGACGAGCCGGACGACCTCCTCGTACCGCCCGCGCCAGACCCGTATCAAACCGCCGCACATCCAGATCGCGTCCGAGCGCTGCCCCCAGTCGGGACTGCGCAGCTGCGCGGCGATCAGCGCGATCCGCTCGTCGACCCGGTCGTCGAGCGCCGCGTGCAGGGTCCGCAGCAGCTCCTCCGTCCACGGCGCGGGCCGCCCGGCGGCGTGCTCCTCCAGGAGCTCGCGGACCTGCCCGATGAGGGTCGGCGTCGCCGCCCGCTCCGCGCCGGGGGCGGCCGGCCGGTTCGCCGAGGTCCTGATCTCCTCCAGGAGGCCCGTCACCCACGGCACCACATCGTCCGGAATGTCACCCGGCGCGCAGCGCGCCCGCTGCGCGAGGGCCGCGAGCCGGAGCCCGGGGTCCTGCGCGGCGCGGGCGAGCCAGCCGAGCCAGTCGACGGTCTCGGCGCGCAGCGACGCGTGCCGCAGGGCGAGCCGCCCGACGGCGGCCACCAGGGCGAGCCGCACCTCGGTGTCCCGCTCGACGGTGAGCCGCTCCCGCAGCAGGTTCAGCACCCGGGCGGGCTCGGGGTGCAGCGAGGCGAGCGCGCACGGCGCGGCGAGCCGCACCTCGGGGTCGGCGTCCGACACGAGGTCGAGGAAGACGTCCGCCCCGGCGGCGATGGCGGCGGCCGCCATCGCGTAGTTGGCGGCGGGGATGAACTCCTCGTCGTCCGCGCCGAGTTCGTCCAGTTCCTCGTCGTCGTCGAGCTCGATCCCGCCGATGCTGGTGAGCAGTTCGACGATGCAGCCCCGGTCCTGGACCGCGGGGTCGGCGACGAGTTCGAGGAGGAAGGGGATGCAGGCGAGCGTCGAGTCGTACACGTCGCCCTGGTGGTGCACCGTCCCGTACATGCCGTCGAGGGCGGTCTCCCGCTCCGCGGGGTCGGCGGAGGCGAGTCCGCGGAGCAGCTCCGGCACATCGTCCGCGGGGCCGTACGCGTGCCCCAGCGAGGCCCAGTCGACCTCCTCGATCCCCGTCAGCATTGCCAGGCCGCCTTCCCCGTGAGCGCTGTGCCAGGCAGCAAGTGTGCACCACACGACGGACAACAAAGCCGAACCGGCGACACCTGCCGCGCCCGGGGCGCCTGTTGCGGTCTCTTTGCGCCATGTACGGTGCGGAGCAAGGCAGTTGCGGTCGGTGTCCGAACGGGCGACACGCCGGAGCCGGGCGAGGCGCGCGGAGAGCCCCGGCGGACGACCCCGTCCGTACCCCCTCGCCACCCCCTCCGCATCCCGTGGTCACCCCCTCCCCGTGCCTCCGACGGGACCTGTCCCACGCCTCCGATGGGACCCGTCCCGACGCCTCCGACGGGACCTGTCCCGACGCCTCCGACGGGACCTGTCCCTACCCCTCCGACCGGACCCGGACGAACGACGCCGTCTCGTGCCGCCCCGCGACCTGGCGCAGCTCGACCGGGAGCGGCGGGTCCACCCAGCGCACCGGCCCGTGCTCCGGGTCCTCCGCGAGGGGCCCCGCGCGGTCACCCGCCAGCTCCCCGACCTGGCGCGACTGCGCCGGGGTCAGCCGGGGCGAGGTGGTCAGGGTGCGGCCGTCGGGGAGCCGTACGACCAGGGCCTGGGGCCGTTCGGGCGGGCCGACGAGGCCGAGCAGCAGGGCGTCGCTCGTGTCGGCGTGCCGGATCTTGCGCCAGGCCCAGGTGGAGCCCGCGCGGTAGGGGGAGTCGAGCCGCTTCGCGACGACCCCCTCGACGCCCGTGTCCCGCAGGTCCCGGAACCAGCCCCGCGCGGTCTCCTCGTCCGTGGTGGCCAGGACCTGCTGGAGCGGCGGCTCGGCCTCCCGCAGGGCCGCCCCGAGCAGCTCCCACCGGTCGCGCAGCGGCAGCGCGCGCACGTCGCGGCCGGGGACGGCGAGCAGGTCGAAGGCGATGTACGAGACGGGCACCCCGGCCCGTACCCGGTCGGCGTGCGACCGGAGCAGGTCGGTGAAGCTGAGCCGCCCGTCCCGGTAGGCGCACAGCTCGCCGTCCAGGACGATCCCGGGCGGCAGCTGCTCGCGCAGGTGCGCGGCGATGTCGGGGAACTCCGGCGCGAGGTCCCGGCGGGAGCGGGACTGCAGGACGACCTTCCCGGCGTCGAGCACGAAGGCCAGGGCGCGGAAACCGTCCAGCTTGAGGGAGTACTGGAGCTCCCGGGGCGGCTCCGCCTGTGCGGGGATCTCGTCGGCGGCCCGGGGCCGCATGACGTCGACGGGCGGCGGCAGCACGACGACGCCGCCGCCTCCAGGGACCCGGCTAGAGGCAGGGCCTCCGCCCGTCTCCGGGCCTTCGTTCACGGAACGGCTCCGGCCTTCCCCGGGACCGCTCAGGGCAGGGCCCCCGCCCGCCTCCGGGCCCTCGCTCACGGAACGGCTCCGACCCTCCCCGGGACCGCTCAGGGCAGGGCCTTCGCCCGCCCCGGGACCGCCGTTCACGGGACGGCCCCCGCCCGTCCGGGCTCGAAGAGCGGCTCCATGAGGTCCCCGTACAGCTCCAGACGTGGCGCGATGTCGCCCATCAGGAGGACGAGATCCTCAGGCGAGGCGCAGCCCTCGACCTCCTCCCAGGTGACGGGCGCCGAGACGGAGGGAAGGGCTCGCGCCCGCAGGGTGTAGGGGGCGGCGGTGGTCTTGGCGGCCGCGTTCTGGCTGTGGTCGACGAAGACCTTCCCGGACCGCAGGGCCTTGGTCATCCGGTGCGTGACGAGGCCCGGAAGCTCCGCCTCCGCCTCCACGGCGAGCTGCTTCGCGTACGCCGAGACCCGCGCGGACGGCGTCGGCACCACCGGGACGAGCAGATGCAGCCCCTTGGAGCCGGACGTCTTGGCGAAGGCGTCGAGACCGTCCTGCGCGAGCCGCTCGCGCAGGTGCAGGGCGACCCGGCAGCAGTCGACGACGGTGGCGGGCGGCCCGGGGTCGAGGTCGAACACGAGCCGGTCGGCGACGCCGGGGGAGGAGGCCCGCCACTGGTGCGTGTGGAACTCCACGACGAGGTTCGCGGCCCACATCAGCGAGGCGAGGTCCTCGATCACCACCTGCCGCGCCCGGGGGTCCTCGGAACGGGGCACGGGGGTCGTCCTCACCCAGGAGGGCGTGCCGGGCGGGGGATTCTTGGTGAAGAAGAGCTGCCCGTCGGGACCGTCCGGATAGCGCAGGAAGGACACCGCGCGATCCCGCAGATGGGGCAGGATCGCGGGCCCGACGGTCGCGTAGTAATGGAGGACCTCGCCCTTGGTGGTGCCGGTGACCGGGTGGAGCACCTTGTCCAGGTTGCTGAGCGCCAGGCGTCGCCCCTCCACCTCTGTGATGGGCGTCATACGATGAGAATCCCACGGTTACCGGGATGAAGGGGATGAAGCGTGCGATCCATCTGGAACGGGGCCATTTCCTTCGGGCTGGTCAGCATCCCGATCAAGCTGGTGAACGCCACCGAGAGCCGGTCCGTCTCCTTCCGCCAGATCCACACCGAGGACGGCGGCCGGGTCCGCTACAAGAAGGTGTGCGAGCTCGACGGGGAGGAGGTCCCGCAGGCGGAGATCGGCAAGGCGTACGAGGACGCCGACGGGACCATGATCCCGATCACCGACGAGGACCTGGCCGCGCTGCCGCTCCCCACCGCGAAGACCATCGAGATCGTCGCGTTCGTACCGGCCGGCGAGATCGACCCGCTCCAGATGGACGCCGCGTACTACCTCTCGGCGAACGGCGTGCCCGCGGCCAAGCCGTACACCCTGCTCCGCGAGGCGCTCAAGCGCAGCGACAAGGTGGCCGTGGCCAAGTACGCCCTGCGGGGGCGGGAGCGGCTCGGCATGCTCCGGGTCGTCGACGACGTGATCGCCATGCACGGCCTGCTCTGGCCGGACGAGATCCGCGCCCCCGAGGGCGTCGCCCCCGAGACCCCCGTCACGGTCCGCGAGGCCGAACTCGACCTGGCGGACGCCCTGATGGCCACGCTCGGCGAGGTCGACATCGAGACCCTCCACGACGACTACCGCACGGCCGTCGAGGAGATGATCGCCGCAAAGGCGGCGGGCGGCGAGGGCGTCGCACCCCCGGCCCCCGGGGAGGAGGCCGGCGGAGGCCGGGTCATCGACCTGATGGCGGCCCTGGAGAACAGCGTCCGGGCGGCGCGCGAGGCACGCGGGGAGCCGGCGGAGGTCACGGAGCTGCGCCCGCAGAAGACGGCGGCGAAGAAGACGGCGGCCGCGAAGAAGACGACCGCGGCGAAGAAGGCGACGACGGCCAAGAAGGCCGCGGCGAAGAAGACCCCGGCGAAGAAGACGACGACGCGCAAACGCACGGCGTGAGAGCGGGCTCGCGAGGCTAGTCGCCGTTGCCGTCGCCGGCGTCGTCGTACACGCGCCGGGACCGCCCGATGTACGAACGGTGCTCCTCCGCCCACCGGATGAGCCCGCCCACCTCGGCCGACAGGGTCCGCCCGACGGGCGTGAGCGCGTAGTCGACGCGGGGCGGTGAGCTGGGCGTGACGGTGCGCAGGACGAGGCCGTCGCGCTCAAGGCTGCGCAGGGTGAGGGTCAGCATGCGCGGGGAGATGCCCTCGATGGAGCGGCGGAGCTCGGAGTAGCGGCGGGGGCCGTCGCCGAGGAGCGCCAAGACGAGGACGCTCCACTTGTCACCGACGCGGTCGAGGACTTCGCGCAGCTCGCAGACCTGGTCGGTAACACCGGTGTGCGTAGGTCCTGTTGAAGTGCCGTCTTCTGTCACGCGGGGAGCATCGCGCAGACTGCGGTTCGGGCACAAGAAGTACCCAGGGCACGCCCGGGTACCGCAACGCACCGCCCCACCCGCTTCCCCACCCCCTTCCCCCGCTCCCGAGGAGACCCATGTCCATGCCTGCCGACCGGCCCCTCGACCTCGACCTCGACCTCGACGTCACGTCCCTGCCCGCGCGCCGGGGCCCGCGGCCGCGGACGACCGGCGCCGAGATCCCGCACGACCAGCTGTCGGACTTCTCCCCGCCGGCGGTACGGGCGGAGCTGGTGGCCCGGGCCCGGCTGCTGCCCGGGGTGGTGACGGGCCCGAGTCTGGTCTCGGAGCCGGGCTCGCTGGCGCTGCGACTGCCGGGCGTCCCCGACCGGGACCGCCCCTTCGCGGCGTTCCTGCACCCCTCGGTGGACGAGTTCGGACATATCCACCGCTCCGGCTTCCTCCACCTCGCCGTGGAGCCGGCCGCGCTGCCGGCTCTGGTCGACCTCGGCTGGGCGGAGCGGCATCCGATCACGCGGCGTCCGGAGTTCCCGGACACGATCGTGATGCTGTACGCGCCGCGCGACGAGGAGGAGTTGGAAGTGGCGACGGCGGTGCTGCGCTCCTCGTACGCCCAGGCGGTCGCTTCAACCCGGGTGTCCGATAAATGAACAGTGGTTGAAGTCGAATCAACTCGCCGTATAGCGGACGCTCTTGGCCGCCCTTCGGACAACAGATGGTCAAATCCTTGTTGCATACCTGTCAAACGGGGACTTTCGCTGGCACGCTCACCCCGCAACACACCCCCACCAAAACCCCCACGCTTAACCAGCGAAGGAGCCCGCGTGACCCGCCAGCAGTCTTCGTCCCGCCGCACCACCGCCCGTGCCGCCGCGCTGATCGCCTCCGCCGCCATGGTCGTCGTCGGCGTCCAGACCGGATCCGCCAACGCCGACGCCCAGCGCGAGGCCGGTGCCACCGCCGTCCAGCTGACCGGCAGCCAGCGCGCCGCCGCCATCCACGAGGCGCAGGGCGAGGCCGCCGCCACCGCCCAGGCCATCGGCCTGCCCGCCCAGGAGCAGCTGGTCGTCCGAGACGTCGTCAAGGACGCGGACGGCACCGTGCACACGCGCTACGAGCGCACCTACGAGGGCCTCCCGGTCCTCGGCGGCGACCTGGTCGTCCACCAGAAGAAGTCGGGCGCCCGCTCCACCACCAAGGCGACCTCGGCCCGTATATCCGTGGCGACCACGACGGCCGCCGTCCCGTCCGCCGCCGCGGGCAAGTCCGCCCTCGCCTCCGCCGCCAACGCGGACGAGAAGGTCGCTTCCGCCCGCAAGGTGATCTGGGTGGCCACCGGCAAGCCGGTCCTCGCCTGGGAGACGTACGTCACCGGCGTCCAGAAGGACGGCACCCCGAGCCGCCGCCAGGTCGTCACCGACGCCACCACGGGCAAGGAGCTCTCCTCCGTCGAGACGATCGAGACGGGCGTCGGCAACACGATGTACGCCGGCCAGGTCACCCTGGGCACCTCGGGCTCGTACACCCTGACCGACGCCACGCGCGGCGGCCACAAGACGTACGACCTGAACGGCGGCACGTCCGGCCAGGGCACGCTCTTCACCAACTCCACGGACACGTGGGGCAACGGTCTCGCCTCCAACCGCGAGACCGCGGCGGCGGACGCCCACTACGGTGCGGCCGTCACCTGGGACTTCTACAAGAACGAGCTCGGCCGCCTGGGCATCCGCGGCGACGGCGTCGCCGCCTACTCCCGCGTCCACTACGGCAGCGCGTACGTGAACGCGTTCTGGGACGACTCCTGCTTCTGCATGACCTACGGCGACGGCATCAGCAACACCCACCCGCTCACGTCCCTCGACGTGGCCGGCCACGAGATGTCCCACGGCCTGACCTCCTCCACCGCGAACCTCCGCTACAGCGGCGAGTCCGGCGGCCTGAACGAGGCGACCTCCGACATCCTCGGCACCTCGGTCGAGTGGTACGCGAACAACGCGGCCGACGCCGGCGACTACCTCATCGGCGAGAAGATCGACATCAACGGCGACGGCTCGCCGCTCCGTTACATGGACCAGCCCAGCAAGGACGGCAAGTCCGCCGACTACTGGTCGAAGTCGGTCGGCCGCCTGAACGTCCACTACTCCTCGGGCCCGGCGAACCACTTCTTCTACCTGCTCTCCGAGGGCAGCGGCACGAAGACGATCAACGGCGTCACCTACAACTCGCCGACCGCCAACGGCTCCACGCTCACGGGCATCGGCCGCCAGGCCGCGTACAAGATCTGGTACAAGGCCCTCTCCACCTACATGACCTCCACCACCGGCTACTCGGGTGCCCGCACGGCCACCCTCTCGGCCGCCGCCGACCTCTACGGCACCGGCAGCACCCAGTACAACGCGGTCGCGGCCGCGTGGACCGCGATCAACGTGAAGTAACCCCCAAGCCCCACCCGAAGGCCCCGCCCCCGGCACCTGCCGAGGGCGGGGCCTTCCGCTTGAGGGCGCTATTTCCGGCCGGGGGTCCACTTCATGCCGAGCCGGTACGCGCGGGAGATCACGTCCTGGACACCGGGGCCGTCCTGCGGGGTGAACCAGCGCACCTCGCGTCCGACGACGAGTTCGCCCTTCTGCCGCTTGATGAGGGCGATGGCGCAGGCGTGCGCCTGCGGCGGGCAGTCGTCCAGGGCCACCCGGAAGCGGTCGCCGCGATCGGAGGTCAGGGTCACCACGGCGTCGAGGCCGCGGAAGTCGCCGGACCCTTCGTAGATGTAGACGAAGAGCAGGAGCTTCTGGAACCCGGCCTGGTGGTCCAGGTTGATGACGAGGTTCTCCCCCGTCTCCCGGGTCCCGGTCCGGTCGTCCGCGTCGAGGGCGACATACGGGAAGCGGTCCACCGCGCCGAACGCGTCACCCAGGGCCTGGACCACGGTCTTGGAGCCGTCGGTGCAACGGATCATGCAGCCGAGGTCGAGATCCACCTTCCTGGCCGCGGCCGACCGCAGCGACGCCCGCATCCGCCCGAACAGACCACGGGCCTCACCGGCCGCCCGCTGCGCGGCGGCCTGTGGCGAGGTCCAGTTGAGGTTGACCTTGATCAGTCCCGACGTCACGCCGTGCTTGTCCAGGGAGACCGTGGGCGAAACCTTTGTCGGCGAGTGGCACCCGACGTACGGCTTGGACGACCTTCCTTCTCACGGCTTCGGCCTTCGCCGTGCTCCCATGGTTGGACGTCCTCTGTTGGCCGGGTGAAGTGGAGGGGCCCCACCAGGGGTCGTGACGGCGCGAGGGGCGGGCAGTATGCGACGTGAAGGGACCGTGGCCGGCGCTCAACCCTCAGCGCCAAGGCCCTGATGTCAGCCAGTGGGGCTACTCTCCTGGCTGTACCGATTCTGTAGTTGCCTTGCGCCGCTGCGTCGCCAGGTCGTGATGACGCCGTAGCGGTGGCAACGAAGGACGCGGCGCGGCAGTGGAGCCGGTTCGCTGCGCGATCGGCCTTCACCCTGGTCGCCCACCCGATAGGTTCATCCCATGCCCAGCCGCCTCCTCGAACTGCACGTCGAGAACTTCCGAAGTCTGCGCGACGTGACCGTCCCCCTCGGTCCGCTGACCGTGCTGGTGGGACCGAACGGTGTGGGCAAGTCAAACGTGCTGAAGGTCTTCGACTTCTTGGCCGACATCATTCGTACGGATCTCCAGCCCGCGCTCGACACCAGAGGAGGCTTCGACGAGGTTGCCTTCTGGGGCGGTGCGAAACCTCCGACGTTCATGCGTGTCCAGTTGAAGGCCACCTGGACCAGCAATTCCACCCTCAACGCACCAGACGAGTACAGCCTCACGATCCGGCGCCGGTCCCTTCCGTCGAACCGGGACACCAACCGGGCCGCCTACACCCTGTCCCGCGAAGAGAGCTTTCAGTTCAAGCGCAAGCAGGGGCGAGGGCGGCGTATCACCATCTCAGGTGAAGAGGCGCGTGTGCTCGACAGGCGCGCTGGCAAGGAGCAGGACAGTGGCAGTTTCGGCATTCGCAGGCTGAGCAGCGGCTTGTCCACATTGCCCAGACTCGGTCCCGCGGACGGCGGTGACGAAGTGACGCGTGTCGCGGATCGCCTTTCCTCGTTCCGGGTCTTCGATGTCGATGTGGCGGCGGCCCGTATGCCCACCAGGTTGCGCGTCGCCGACCTCGCCACATTGTCGCCGCATGCCGAGAACCTTGCCGCGTTCCTCATTCACCTCAGCGGTCGGGACGAGATCTGGGAGAACCTCGTCGAGGACGCGCGGCAGGTTCTTCCGCAGTTGGAGAACATCGAGTTCGAGGAAGTCGGCGGTTCGATCGATCAGCTGACCGTCGTCCTACGTGAACGGGGCCTGCGCCGCCTGACCCCTCTGGCCGACGCCTCCTATGGAACGGTCCGGCTGCTCGGTTTGCTTGCCCTCCTGTACGACCCTCATCCACCGGCCTTCACCTGCATCGAGGAGATCGATCACGGGCTGCATCCACAGGCCTTGGAGCTCGTAGTGCAACGGCTGCGCGAAGCTTCCGAGCGTACGCAGTTCATCGTCGCCACTCACTCGCCCGCTCTTGTGAACCGACTTCGCCCCGACGAGTTCGTCGTTTGTGACCGCGATGAGGAAGGCGCGTCGATTATCCCCGCACTGACCGTGGAGGAGGTGGAGGAGATTGTCGAGCAATCGGGAGACCAGCCGCTGGGCGAGCTGTGGTTCTCGGGCGTGCTCGGCGGCGACCTCACCGGGGGTGAACTGTGAGCGCCAGAGGCCGGAGCGTGGGACGACGCACGAGCGCTCATGACCGGGTGATCGTTCTCGCGGGCGAGGATCAGAACGACTGCGAGATCATGGCGGCTCTGATACGTGCGCGCCGACCCGATCTTGGCGCCGCTGCCAAGCTGGTCCGCATCAACGACCCCGTCCGGCTGCGCAGAAAATCCGGCTCCGATCTGTCTGCGGCGGTGAAAGCGCTCGTCGGCAAGGCGCGTGCGAAGGCGGTTCAGCAGAGGGCGCAACTGATTGGGTTCGTGGTCCACGAGGATCTGGACGGCTTCACCGACTCGGACTACGGCAATGTGCGAACTGCTGTCGCGGAGGAACTCGACCGCCAGAGCGGCGGGTTTCACACCGCACTCGCGCTTGCCGCATGGGAGTCCGAAGGCTGGCTCCTTCTGTTCCCCGAGGCCTTCCCCCATGTGCGCCCGAGATGGAGGGTGCCTGCCCAGTTACGGGGAAGGGACTCAGGGAGGATCAAGGAGCCCAAGGAAGAGCTAAAGCGACGGCTCGGCGTACCGATGTTTCGTGAGAGTGACGGCCCTCTCATCGCGCGAGAGGCCCTTGCGCACGGTCTGATCGACGCTCCGGAGGGCCGGAACGACTCGTTCAGCGACTTCCTCAGGGAGCTCGACGACTGGTCCTGACTTGCCCGCTGCCTGGAGCATGTTGGTCACTCGATGGAATGCTCGCGAGACAGGAATCAATCGGTTAGGGCGGTGAGCCATCCGTGATCCTGAGCCGGAAAGGGGAATCTCAGTGAGACTGACTCCGACCCTTTGCATTAGGTACTTCAACTGGTCAGCGCCTTGATCACACTATCCGAGCTGGAGTGCCCCCGGCAGGATGCGAACCTGCGCACTTGGCTCCCGAGAGCGCGTGCTCCTGAGGCGTCTATGCAGGTCAGAGGTCGAAAGCTAGCAGCCAAGCCGGGCTGGTCCGTAAATAGGCCGCATCCTGCGGCGCTGCCGTGGGGTCCGACCAGGCAGTGAAGCGGGCACACAGGCCCGCGGCTCACCCGCTGCAAACAGGTCGGACCACCCCTTCCGCCCGGACATGCTCCCTACTCCGTGGGCGCGGCCGGCTGACTGGTGCGCTGCGTGCTGGTCAATGATCGTGCCCCCCTCGTTCCCGCTCCGGACCCGAGGCGACCATGCTCGCCACCCAGGCATGACATCACTGGCGAGAAGCACCCTATTTTGTCTGACCGCTACCCCAGGGATCCAGCCAGTAGACGAGCCTCCGACCTGCGTGTTCCCAGATCACCCTGGCAGTCGACCTGTCACTGTTGGTTGCCCTCGGTCACCCTTGAGCCCCTCGCGCGGCCCACAGACGGCCCAGGAGATCGACCTCTGCTGCGCCGCCGCATCACTCGGGAGGCAGGACTCCACGGCCAGCCGCTCACTGTGAAGCCACGTGAACGTTCGGTCTGGCTCCAGGCGGGCGTCCCCCCAATGGATGGCGTGGATCCCGCGCTCGGGATCTGCTGTGAAGAACACACAGACGAGCTTCGTCGTGGCCCCAGTTCCTCGACCGCCTCGTGCAGCTGCTCGTACTCTTCAGTCACAAGGCCGTCAGCCAAGGGGAACAAGCCTTCCTGAGGGTCAGGCCCATGCCCGGTGAGCATCCGCCGGCGCGTTGACGATGCATCCGCAGACAGCCGTGCGCGATCGAGCGGCGTCGGACGGTTCGCGTATTTAAAGGGGAAGAGGGCGTAGTCGTTTACGACCGCATAGTCGTACCCGCGCACGTCACGCACCACCCCGCGCAGCTCCACCGCTGCCGCAGCAAGCTCCTCCCTTACAGCCTCCGCAAGTGTGGCCCCGTATGGGCTGCGCTTCTTCAGCTTCGCAGCAAGGTGCACTTCACGAGCGCGAAGGTGTGCTCTCCCTAGCTGTTCAGGCACGAGCGCCTGAAGTTGCACCGCACTCCTACCGAAACGCTCCAACGTCCATGCCGATGCCCTAGGCCCACGGCCACTACATCCAGACACTCCCCATGCCCCCTCCGTCCGCCCTCAACCTGTCTGACAGCTACACGGCGCCACACAAGAGAGAGAATCGGTCAGTCGACCTAGAAGCTGCCCCCGCTCGCCACCGACACCGTGTCACCCGCCTGTCCGACATGACAGATAGTCACTGTCAGGCCTCCTCGGCATACTTGACTCGAGTCGCCGATCAGTGTGCAGCTCGTGACGTCGATGGCAGCAGCTCGGGTGATGTGATGAGCGGGAAGGGATTCGGTTTCATCAGAACTGTTCCTCGCGACGGGCACGCCTTGGGCGGCGGAACGTGCCGCCCTGAGCGCTTCGGCCCCACTTGGCGTCGCCGGCTGCCTGGCCACCGCAACGACTCGGACCTCGGCGGTCGTCAGTGCCTGCTCGATCTTCTGGCCAAGCTCTGTGTCGGCTTCGTGCGCGATGCGCAGTACCTCGATGTCTGTCTGGGCAGCCTTCGTGCCTGCGGCTTCGTTCTGAGCCAGAGAAGTGCTTCAGTTCCCCTAAACCCCGGGTGCCGGCAGCCCGGCGAACACGTGGCATACAGGCCCGTCGAAGAGTTCGTCAGCGTGCGTCAAGGCCGAAGTCCCTTCCGATCTTCTCCCTAGGTACTGTCGAACCACATTCGGGCCTGCTGGACCTGCTGCGCACGGCTGGACGACTCGCATCGTTGACCGAGTGGTGAAGGAGCGTCGTGTCCTTGTCCGCCAGGTCGTAGATCTCGATCGCCTCGCCCTGGGCAACGACCTTGTTGAGGTGGTTCGGGTAGTACCCCGAAGGACGCATCCCCGTTGTTGATCACGTACAGCTTGAAGGACTGCGTGCCGCTGTGAAAGCGCACGCTGATGCGAGATTCGGCGACAAAGCCCAGGTGTTCCAGCTCGGTGATCGCGTCCCGAAATGCTGCGGGTGTAACCGACCATGATGTCGTGCATGCGGTCGCGGAGCCGCTTGTCTTCGGGCCCGTCGACGCACTTCGGGGGCTTACGGCCCGCTGAGCTCGTCGGCCTGGCCCAGCCGGAGGCCTCCTCCCCGCTTCCGGTTGAGGGACCGCCCTCCTGCACCGGGCACGTCCCAACGTCGGCAAGCAATGGACCGACTTAGGTGAGAGCCACGCCGACCGCGGCCTCAAGAACCGGCCTACGGAAGATGTCCGTCGGGTGCCGATCCCTCCCCAGCTCGTAAGCACCGTGCGACCTCCGGCACTCCGCGCGCTCGTCGTGGCTCAACGCGGGCGTGAACACCACCGCGCTCGCCGAACCGCGCCGGCAACAGCGTGGAGGTGCTGTTGAGTCGGTACGCGAAGTGCCTCGACGGCCGTCAGGAAGTGGCGAACCGGCGCATCGAGCAGCTGGTGCGCGAGTACGAGTGACCGCCACCTGCCACCCCTGATCAAAGGCCCCTGGACCTGTCCGGGGGCCGTGGGTGTTCAGCTGCTGCGATCCCGCACGGACGACGTCTAGAACGGGGGAGTCCACCCCGGCGGCCACTTCGTCTCGTGTCCGGGCGGAGGCCACACGTCCGAGCCGTTGTAAACGCACCACTGACGGCCCAGCCACTCGCACTCGGGTATGGCACCTTCCCAGTCGTCCGTGCAGCGGTCGGCCCAGTGGCGTCCCACCAGCACCGGCCGGGTCAACACGCCGTTCGCGGTGTCCTGGACACGCAGAACCATGCCGACACCGTTGATACCCGGATTGCCCCGCGGCCCGTACGACACCCTGTGAGCACCCGAGGAGTAAAGGTCCAGGACCGTCTCTTCGAGTGCAGCAGGCACACAGCCAGTCAGTTCCAGTCCGTCCAGGGTCACGCGCGGACCGTGGGCGGCGTCGGCTGCCACGCAGAAGAGCCAGTCAACGCGGTTGAAGTACGTGTAGACAGCGGGCACCCCTGGGTGGAAGCCGAGTTGGAGGCCGTAGACGTCCGGGTAGAAGGGTTCGGCTGAGAAGCGCTTCAGCTCAAAGGCTTCCGGGAGCGCAGCCCTGACCTCGTCGGGGGACATCCCGAATCGCAGCGGGCCGACGCTCTCCAGCGGGTTCAGCACCCACACCGGCAGGCCTGGCTCCGCCGAGGTCTCCCCGGCTTCCGAAACCATCCGCTGTTCCCCTCGTTCGTGGGCCTGCCTCGCGGGCCAGGCCACGATAGGCCGCGACCCCCGACATACGGCCGCTCACCCCGGCACACGCCCGCACATACAACAAGACCCCGCGTCCAGCGTTTCCGCTGATCACGGGGTCTGTGTGGCACTTCCTGCGAAGTGCCCCCGGCAGGATTCGAACCTGCGCACACGGCTCCGGAGGCCGTTGCTCTATCCCCTGAGCTACGGGGGCGTCCGCCGTGTTTCTCGGCGACGGGTAGAACCCTACCAGCTCTAGGAGCGTGCCTGTGAACAGGTATTTCCGGGGCGTCACCGAGGGGCGCGTCCCCCGCACGGGTCAGAAGTGGGCAAAACCCGGACGCGGCCCTTGGGGGCGGCCTACTCTCGTTCGTGTGTCAGGCGTGTCCGGTCGGGTGCTCGTTGTCGATGACAACAAGGTGATCCGCCAGTTGATCAGGGTCAATCTCGAACTCGAGGGGTTCGAGGTCGTGACCGCGGCCGATGGTGCCGAGTGTCTGGATGTCGTACATCAAGTCTGTCCTGATGTCGTCACCCTGGACGTCGTCATGCCCCGCCTGGACGGGATCAAGACGGCCGAGCGGCTGCGGGCCGACCCGCGGACCAGTCATCTGCCGGTGGCGATCATCAGCGCCTGCGGCGAGCACGAGGTCGGCGGGGTCTCCTCCGGTGTCGACGCGTTCCTCGCCAAGCCCTTCGAGCCCTCGGAGCTCGTGCGCGTCGTGCGGCAGTTGATGCACCGCGAGCGGCGGGAGCGGCCCGAGGCGGCCGGGCCCGACGGGGGAGAGGACCCTGCCGCAGTCGTCGTACTGAAGGAACCGAAGGAACTGAAGGAGCAGGACGCCCGACGCTGACCCGCGGTGCCCGCATGGCGAAACCGGTTCGCGTTCCGCCCCCCCTCCTCCCCTAGGCTGGTCCCGTGACCCCCGCGGACCTCTCCCTCACCGTGCAGCACGCCGTGCGCCGTGCGGTCGACGACGGTGCGCTGCGGGTCGACGTTCCTTCTCGCGTCAAGGTCGAGCGGGCCCGGCCCGGGGGTACCGGGGAGTACGCCAGTAGCGTCGCGCTCAGCCTCGCTCGGTCCGCGGGGCGCACCCCGCTCGATGTCGCGGGGATTCTCCAGGAGCGGCTCCGCGAGAGCCCCGGGATCCTCGCCGTCGACATCACCGGGCCCGGGTTCCTGAACTTCACCCTTCGTGGCGATGCCGGCGGTGATCTCGTACGGGCGATCCGCGGGGCCGGATCGCGGTACGGGCACGGCACCGCCCTCGCCGGGACCGTCGTGCGGTTCGCCGCCGTGTCCGAGCCGCGCGCCGCGGTCGTGACCGACGTCGTGCTGCGGCTGCTTCGGGGGCAGGGGGCCGACGCCGGCTTCGGGGGGGACGAGCGGATTCCCGTGCGGGGTGGGGCGTACCAGCCCGCGCTCCTCGGTGTCGATGCCGCTCGGTGGGCTCTGCTTCGGGCCGCCTCCCATGATCGCGTTCTCGACGGGGCCCCTCTGCTCGTCCAGCACGAGCGCAACTCACTCTTCCGTGTGCGCTACGCCCATGCGCGGGTCCGCCGGCTGCTCGTCAACGCGGCGGACCTCGGCTTCGCCCCCTCGTACGACACGGACATCCACGCTCCCGAGCTTCTCGGCGTCCTCGGCGACCACCCCTTCGTCCTCCTCGCCGCCGCCCGCCACCGCGCCCCCGACCGGGTCGCCCGGCACCTCGAAGCCACCGCCGACGCGCTGCTCGCCTTCCAGCACACCGTGCTGCCGCTCGGCGACGAGAAACCCTCGGCCGCCCATCGCTCCCGGCTCGCGCTCGCCGAAGCCGCCGGGACGGTGCTCGCCGGTGGCCTGTCCCTGCTCGGCATCAGCGCACCCGACCAGATCTGAAAGAGCCAGTCGCCATGAGCCGTTCCGCCCACCCCGCCGGGCCCCGCCACGCCGACGTCCTGCCCGAGGGGCACTACACCGCCCCGCCCGCCGACCTCAACCAGCTCGACCCCAAGGTCTGGGCCCGGACCGTGAGCCGGGACGGGCGCGGGGTCGTCACCGTCGGCGGGATCGCCGTCGACGCCCTCGCCGAGGAGTTCGGCACGCCCGCCTACTTCCTCGACGAGACCGACTTCCGGGGCCGCTGCCGCGCCTGGGCCGAGGCCTTCGGCAAGGACGCCGACGTCTTCTACGCGGGGAAGGCGTTCCTCTCCCGCGCCGTCGTGCGGTGGCTCAAGGAGGAGGGGCTCAATCTCGACGTGTGTTCCGGGGGGGAGCTGAGCACGGCGCTCTCCGCGGGGATGCCTGCCGAGCGCATCGCCTTCCACGGGAACAACAAGAGCGAAGAAGAGATTCGTCGGGCCGTCGAGGCCGGCGTCGGGCGGATCGTGCTCGATTCGTTCCAGGAGATCGTGCGGGTCGCCCATGTCGCCCAGTCCCTCGGGAAGCGGCAGCGCGTGCAGATCCGCGTCACCGTCGGCGTCGAGGCGCACACGCACGAGTTCATCGCCACCGCCCACGAGGACCAGAAGTTCGGCATCGCCCTCGCCGGCGGGCAGGCCGCCGAGGCGGTGCGGCGGGCGCTGAAGCTGGACGGCATCGAGCTCATCGGGATCCACTCGCACATCGGGTCGCAGATCTTCGACATGGCCGGGTTCGAGGTGTCCGCGCGGCGTGTTGTCCAGCTGCTTGCCGAGGTGCGGGACGAGCACGGGGTCGAGCTGCCCGAGATCGACCTCGGAGGCGGGCTCGGTATCGCCTACACCTCCGAGGACGATCCGCGCGAGCCGCACGAGATCGCCAAGGCGCTCGGCGAGATCGTGACGCGGGAGTGCGAGGCCGCCGGGCTGCGGACGCCCCGCATCTCCGTCGAGCCCGGGCGCGCCATCGTCGGGCCCACCGCGTTCACGCTCTACCGGGTCGGCACCGTCAAGCCGCTCGAAGGGCTGCGGACGTACGTGAGCGTCGACGGCGGCATGTCGGACAACATCCGCACCGCGCTCTACGACGCCGAGTACAGCGTCAGCCTCGTCTCGCGGACCAGCGAGGCGGAGCCGATGCTCTCCCGTGTCGTCGGCAAGCACTGCGAGAGCGGTGACATCGTGGTACGGGACGCCTTCCTGCCCTCGGACCTGGCGCCCGGCGACCTCGTCGCCGTTCCGGCCACCGGCGCGTACTGCCGCTCCATGGCCAGCAACTACAACCACGCGCTCCGGCCGCCGGTCGTCGTCGTCCGGGACGGCGAGGCGCGGGTCATCGTGAGGCGCGAGACGGAGGAAGATCTCCTGCGTCTGGACGTCGGCTGATGAAATAGTCGAGTGATGGAATTCATGTCTCACGATCCGGACTAAACGTGGAATCGCCCGTCCGGTGAGTGAGACTGGTTCTCACTCGCAAGAGAACCGTAGAGATACGAATCAGAAGTATGAGAATCGAGGTCGGATGATGCGTACGCGTCCGCTGAAGGTGGCGCTGCTGGGCTGTGGAGTGGTCGGCTCAGAGGTGGCTCGCATCATGACGACGCACGCCGACGACCTCGCCGCGCGCATCGGCGCGCCGGTCGAGCTCGCCGGCGTGGCCGTCCGCCGGCCGGACAAGGTCCGCGGGGGAGTCCCCGCGGACCTGATCACCACCGACGCGACCGCCCTGGTCAAACGCGGGGACATCGACGTCGTCGTCGAGGTCATCGGCGGCATCGAGCCCGCCCGCACCCTCATCACCACCGCTTTCGAGCACGGCGCCTCCGTCGTCTCGGCGAACAAGGCGCTGCTCGCCCAGGACGGCGCGAATCTGTACGCCGCCGCCGAGCAGCACGGGCAGGACCTGTACTACGAGGCCGCCGTCGCCGGCGCCATCCCGCTCATCCGGCCGCTGCGCGAGTCCCTCGCCGGCGACAAGATCAACCGGGTGATGGGCATCGTCAACGGCACGACGAACTTCATCCTCGACAAGATGGACACCTCGGGGGCCGGGTACTCCGAGGCGCTCGACGAGGCCACCGCCCTCGGGTACGCCGAGGCCGACCCGACCGCCGACGTCGAGGGCTTCGACGCCGCCGCCAAGGCCGCCATCCTCGCCGGGATCGCGTTCCACACGCGCGTGCGCCTCGACGACGTCCACCGCGAGGGCATGACCGAGGTCACCGCCGCGGACTTCGCCTCCGCCAAGCAGATGGGCTGCACCATCAAGCTGCTCGCGATCTGCGAGCGGGCCGCCGACGGCGAGTCCGTCACCGCGCGCGTGCACCCCGCGATGATCCCGCTCAGCCACCCGCTCGCCTCCGTCCGCGAGGCGTACAACGCGGTCTTCGTCGAGGCGGAGGCCGCCGGGCAGCTCATGTTCTACGGCCCCGGGGCGGGCGGCTCGCCGACCGCCTCCGCCGTCCTCGGCGACGTCGTCGCCGTCTGCCGCAACCGTCTCAACGAGGCGACGGGCCCCGGCGAGTCCGCGTACACCCAGCTGCCCGTGAGCCCCATGGGCGACGTGGTGACGCGGTACCACATCAGCCTCGACGTGGCCGACAAGCCTGGCGTGCTCGCCCAGGTCGCGACGGTCTTCGCCGAGCACGGCGTATCCATCGATACGGTGCGCCAGCAGGGCAAGGACGGCGAGGCCTCCCTCGTCGTCGTCACCCACCGCGCGCCCGACGCCGCCCTCTCCGGGACCGTCGAGGCGCTGCGCAAGCTCGACACCGTGCGCGGTGTCGCCAGCATCATGCGTGTTGAAGGGGAGTAAGGACCCATGACCCACAAGGGCACCCACCAGTGGCGCGGCATCATCGAGGAGTACCGGGACCGCCTTCCGGTCACGGACACGACGCCGGTCGTCACGCTCCGTGAGGGCGGCACGCCGCTCGTCCCCGCTCAGGTCCTCTCCGAGCGCACGGGCTGCGAGGTGCACCTCAAGGTCGAGGGCGCCAACCCCACCGGCTCCTTCAAGGACCGGGGCATGACCATGGCCATCACGAAGGCCAAGGAGGAGGGCGCGCAGGCCGTCATCTGCGCGTCCACCGGCAACACCTCCGCCTCCGCCGCCGCCTACGCGGTGCGCGCCGGGATGGTCTCCGCGGTCCTCGTGCCCCAGGGCAAGATCGCGCTCGGCAAGATGGGCCAGGCCCTCGTGCACGGCGCGAAGATCCTGCAGGTGGACGGCAACTTCGACGACTGTCTGACCCTGGCCCGCGGCCTCTCCGAGAACTACCCGGTGGCGCTGGTCAATTCGGTCAACCCGGTCCGCATCGAGGGCCAGAAGACCGCCGCGTTCGAGATCGTGGACATGCTGGGCGACGCCCCCGACATCCACGTCCTGCCCGTCGGCAACGCCGGCAACATCACGGCGTACTGGAAGGGGTACCGCGAGTACGCCACCGACGGTCTCGCCACCCACCGCCCGCGCATGTGGGGCTTCCAGGCCTCCGGCTCCGCGCCGCTCGTGCGCGGCGAGGTCGTCAAGGACCCGTCGACGATCGCCACCGCGATCCGCATCGGCAACCCGGCCTCGTGGGACTACGCGATCGCCGCGCGCGACGAGTCGGGCGGCCTCATCGACGAGGTGACGGACCGTGAGATCCTGCAGGCCTACCGCCTGTTGGCCGCGCAGGAGGGCGTCTTCGTCGAGCCCGCCTCGGCCGCCTCGGTCGCCGGTCTGCTGAAGGCCGCCGCGCAGGGCAAGGTCGACCCGGGCCAGACGATCGTCTGCACGGTCACCGGCAACGGCCTCAAGGACCCCGACTGGGCCGTCGCCGGCGCGCCGCAGCCGGTCACCGTCCCGGTCGACGCCGTGACCGCCGCCGAGCGCCTCGGTCTGGCCTGAAACAGGGCCTGAAACAGGACAGTCCCACCGGTTCCTGATCGGGTGAAACCCGATCAGGAACCTACATAGGCGCACAGGATGGCTCGCGACACGCATCGTGCGCCTCCTGTGCGCCCTATGTCGCCACAGAACCTTCCTTCGATAGGCTGTACCGAACCCGCCCCGACGCATATGCGTGGTGTCGTTGCCGTTGTCGCCCTCCGCGGCCGAAACGGCCCCCCGGGGCCCGGGTCCCCGAGTACTTCTCTTGCACCACCCGCTGTCCGAAACACCGTTTTCGCAATCAAGGAGAGTCAACGAGCGATGGCCGGTCCAGCGTTCCGCGCCGCCGCCGTACGGGTGCGCGTCCCCGCCACCAGCGCCAACCTCGGCCCGGGCTTCGACGCCTTCGGCCTGTCGCTGGGGCTCTACGACGACGTCGTCGTCCGGGTCGCCGACTCCGGGCTGCACGTCGACATCGCCGGTGAGGGCGCCGAGACGCTCCCGCGCGACGAGCGCCACCTGCTCGTACGCTCCCTGCGCACGGCCTTCGACCTGCTCGGCGGACAGCCGCGCGGCCTCGAGGTCGTCTGCGCCAACCGCATCCCGCACGGCCGCGGCCTCGGCTCCTCCTCCGCCGCCATCTGCGCCGGCATCGTCGCCGCCCGCGCCGTGACCATAGGCGGGGACGCCAGGCTCGACGAGGCCGCCCTCCTGGAGCTGGCCACCGAGATCGAGGGCCACCCCGACAACGTCGCCGCCTGTCTGCTCGGCGGATTCACCCTCGCCTGGACCGAGTCCGGCGCCGCGCGGGCGATCAGGATGGATCCTTCGGATTCCATCGTTCCGGTGGTTTTCGTCCCCGGGAAGCCCGTGCTGACCGAGACCGCCCGCGGACTCCTGCCGCGCACCGTCCCGCACGTGGACGCCGCCGCCAACGCCGGCCGCGCCGCCCTCCTCGTCGAGGCCCTGACCCGCCGCCCCGAGCTGCTGCTCGCGGCCACCGAGGACCGGCTGCACCAGGAGTACCGGGCCCCCGCGATGCCGGAGAGCATCGCCCTCGTGAACCGGCTGCGCGCGGACGGCATCCCCGCGGTCATCTCCGGCGCGGGCCCCACGGTCCTCGCGCTGGCCGAACACGGGACGGCCGACAAGGTCGCCCGCCTCGCGGGAGAGGGCTGGGCCGCCAACCGGCTCGACCTCGACGCGTCCGGAGCGAGCGTCCTGCCGCTGGCGCCCTAGGCATGTGGCGGCCGGGGCGCCGGGCAGCGCCTCGGACGCCCGGGGCGCCTGGCAATGCCCCGGACAGGAGATTGCCGGTGAGGGAGAGGGGGAATGTTTGTTGGAGCCGGTAGTGTTAACCTCAAGTCTGCACCAGACCTCTTTGTGGAGCGGTGCGGAGTGTCCCCATCAGGGACCACCCATTCTTCCGGGAGCCTCCCCAACTGCCTGAGCAGCCTGCCTGAGCAGTTTCGAGCACGCTCCGGAACCGGCACGACACCCCTCGCTCTTCTTTCGAGCCGAGGGCCGAGCAGGGGGCGCTCGGGCCGGACCCACAGCACGTTCTCTCTCCGCCGTACCCGGCGGGACCACCGCCCCGGACACGGTCCACGAACCAGGACCCTGCCGGACAGCACAACCGGTCGCCGAGCCAGATGGCCGACGTCCGCTCCAGGGAAGGACCCTTCGTGAGCGACACCACCGATCTGATGGGCGTGACTGCCGACAACAGTGTCGACAACGCCGCGCCCGCCGCAGGTGCCACCGGCACCGCACGGCGCCGCCGCTCCGGCACCGGCCTCGACGGCATGGTCCTGGCCGAGCTGCAGCAGGTCGCGTCCGGCCTCGGCATCAGGGGCACCGCGCGGATGCGCAAGAGCCAGCTGATCGAGGTCATCAAGGAGGCGCAGGCCGGAGGCTCCGCCGCCCCCGCCAAGGCCGCCGACACCGCCGAGACCAAGCCGAAGCGCCGCGCCACCTCCAAGGCCCGCACGGGCGAGACCGCCGAGGCCGCCGCGCCCAAGGCGGAGAAGGCCGAGAAGGCCGTCGCCCAGCAGCAGATCGACATCCCCGGCCAGCCCTCCAAGGTCTCGGCCGCGCAGGACCAGGCCCCCGCCGACGAGGCCCCGGCCGGCGAGCGCCGTCGTCGCCGTGCCACCGCGCCCGCCGGTTCCCCGGAGGGCGAGGCCAAGGCCGAGGCCGCCCAGGTCGTCAAGACCGAGGCCCGCGCCGAGACCCGCGAGGTCAAGGCCGAGCCGCAGGCCGACGCCAAGGCCGAGGCCGCCGCCGACGGCGCCGAGGGCCGCGGCCGCCGTGACCGCGGGGAGCGCGGCGACCGCCGTGACCGCCGTGACCGTCAGCGCGACCGCAAGGGCGACGAGCAGCAGGGCGGTGGCCAGGGCGGCCAGCGCCAGCGCCAGGGCGGCCAGGGCCAGGGCCAGGGTGCCCAGGGCCAGCAGCAGGGCGGCCAGCAGGCCGGTCCGCAGGACGACTACGACGACGCCGAGGGCGGCCGTCGCGGGCGTCGCGGGCGGTACCGCGACCGTCGTGGCCGTCGTGGCCGTGACGACTTCCAGGCCGGCGAGCCGCAGGTCGCCGACGACGACGTCCTGATCCCCGTCGCGGGCATCCTGGACATCCTCGACAACTACGCGTTCATCCGGACCTCCGGCTACCTGCCCGGCCCGAACGACGTGTACGTCTCCCTCGCCCAGGTCCGCAAGAACGGCCTGCGCAAGGGTGACCACGTCACCGGCGCCGTGCGTCAGCCGAAGGAGGGCGAGCGCCGCGAGAAGTTCAACGCGCTGGTCCGCCTGGACTCCGCGAACGGCATGGCCGCCGACTCCGGCCGCGGCCGCCCGGAGTTCAACAAGCTGACCCCGCTGTACCCGCAGGACCGCCTCCGCCTGGAGACGGACCCCGGTGTGCTCACCACCCGCATCATCGACCTCGTGTCGCCGATCGGTAAGGGCCAGCGCGGTCTGATCGTGGCCCCGCCGAAGACCGGCAAGACCATGATCATGCAGGCGATCGCCAACGCGATCACGCACAACAACCCCGAGTGCCACCTGATGGTCGTCCTGGTCGACGAGCGTCCGGAAGAGGTCACCGACATGCAGCGGTCGGTCAAGGGCGAGGTCATCTCCTCGACCTTCGACCGTCCGGCCGAGGACCACACCACCGTCGCCGAGCTGGCCATCGAGCGCGCCAAGCGCCTCGTGGAGCTGGGTCACGACGTGGTCGTCCTGCTCGACTCGATCACCCGTCTGGGCCGCGCGTACAACCTCGCGGCGCCGGCCTCCGGCCGCATCCTGTCCGGTGGTGTCGACTCGACCGCGCTCTACCCGCCGAAGCGCTTCTTCGGTGCCGCGCGCAACATCGAGGACGGCGGTTCGCTGACCATCCTGGCCACCGCGCTGGTCGACACCGGCTCGCGGATGGACGAGGTGATCTTCGAGGAGTTCAAGGGCACCGGCAACATGGAGCTCAAGCTCGACCGGAAGCTCGCCGACAAGCGCATCTTCCCGGCCGTCGACGTCGACGCCTCGGGCACGCGCAAGGAGGAGATCCTCCTCGGCAGCGACGAGCTCGCCGTCACCTGGAAGCTGCGCCGCGTGCTCCACGCGCTCGACCAGCAGCAGGCGATCGAGCTGCTCCTCGACAAGATGAAGCAGACCAAGTCGAACGGCGAGTTCCTGCTCCAGATCCAGAAGACCACGCCTGGAGCCGCCAACAACGACTGACGCGAGAGCTGCGTCACACGACGAGAGCCGGACCCCGGTCCCGTAACCCCGTCGTGACCTGCGTGAACCACTGCGCCCACCGTGCCCCGCACGGTGGGCGCAGTGCCGTTTCCGGGCAGATCTCACGCAAACCTCACGGCCCTCTATGCAACCCTTTCGGGTGCAGAGCCGTCACTGAAGGTGAATTCATGGGCCGAGGGAGGGAAGACGATGACCGAGCAGAGCAAGAGCGGCCGCGCACGCGGCACGCGCCGCAAGCAGCCCGCCAAGCGGCGCAAGGCGCCCCTTCTCATATCCGGGGCCGCCGCGGTCCTCGTCCTCGGCGGCGCCGCCCTGGGCTACGGCTACCTCAAGCTCGACGGCAACCTCAAGGGCGTCGACATCAACGCGCAGCTCGGCAAGGAGCGCCCCGACAACGTCGACAACGGCTCCCTCGACATCCTCGTCCTCGGCTCCGACTCCCGCTCCGGCGCCAACCACGCGTACGGCAAGGACGAGGGCGGCGCCCGCTCCGACACCGCGATGGTCGTGCACGTCTACGAGGGCCACAAGAAGGCGAGCGTGGTCTCCATACCCCGCGACACCCTCATCACCCGGCCCTCCTGCACCGACGCCAAGGGGACCGCCGTCCCCGGCGAGCGACGGGCCATGTTCAACACCGCGTACGAGGTCGGCGGCCCCGCCTGCGCCGTCAAGACCGTCGAGTCGATGTCCGGCATCCGCATGGACCACTACATCGAGGTCGACTTCACCGGCTTCAAGAAGCTCATCGACGAGCTCGGCGGCGTCGAGATCACCACCACGCAGGCCATCAAGGACTCCAAGAGCCACCTCGACCTCGCCCCGGGCACGCACACCCTGGACGGCGAGCAGTCCCTCGGCCTCGTCCGCACCCGCAAGAGCGTCGGCGACGGCAGCGACCTCGGCCGCATCCAGCTCCAGCAGGCCTTCATGAAGGCCTTCATCGAGCAGGTGAAGGGCGTCGGCGTCCTCACCGACCCGACCAGGCTGTACGGACTCGCCGACGCCGCCACCAAGGCCATCACGCCCGACTCCGAACTCGACTCGGTCCAGAAGCTGATGGGCTTCGCCAAGGGCCTCTCCGGCATCTCCGCGGGCAACGTCCACATGGTCACGCTGCCCGTCGACTACGACCCCCGGGACCCCAACCGCGTCGTCCCCCTCGAAGCCCAGGCCCAGCAGGTCTGGAAGGCCCTCAAGGGTGACCTCCCGATCCCCGCGTCGGCCACGAAGGGCACCGCCACGGGCCAGGCCGGGGGCCTGGTCAGGTAGCGCGGGAATACCTCAGGGCCGACCCCCGTTTTGGGAGATGCGGCCGGTCCCTGGCAGACTGGTACGTCGGTCCCGGTTCACGCTGTCCGCAACCCGCGGCGGCGACCCGGAGCCCTCCCGAAACTAGGAGACACCTTGAAGCGCGAGATCCACCCCGAGTACGTCGAGACCCAGGTCAGCTGCACCTGTGGCGCGTCGTTCACCACCCGTAGCACCCTGACCGAGGGCACCATCCGTGCCGAGGTCTGCTCCGAGTGCCACCCGTTCTACACGGGCAAGCAGAAGATCCTCGACACCGGCGGCCGTGTGGCCCGCTTCGAGGCCCGCTTCGGCAAGGCTGCCGGCTCCGCCAAGTAGCGAGCCACTGCGCCGGTCTTCGGCTGCCCCCGTGCGGGGGTGGCCGGGACCGGCGCTTTGCCGTCCCGTAGCAACCCACGAAAACCCAGGAGCCCCCGATGTTCGAGGCGGTCGAGGATCTGGTCGGCGAGCACGCCGGCCTCGAGACCAAGCTCGCGGACCCTTCGGTCCACGCCGATCAGGCCAACGCGCGCAAGCTCAACAAGCGCTACGCCGAGCTGACCCCGATCGTCGCCACCTACCGCTCCTGGAAGCAGACCGGTGACGACATCGAGACAGCGCGCGAGCTGATGCACGACGACCCCGACTTCGCCGCCGAGGTCAAGGACCTTGAGAAGCAGCGCGAGGAGCTCACCGACAAGCTCCGCCTGCTCCTGGTCCCGCGCGACCCCAGCGACGACAAGGACGTCATCCTGGAGATCAAGGCGGGAGCCGGCGGCGACGAGTCCGCCCTCTTCGCCGGCGACCTCCTCCGGATGTACCTGCGGTACGCCGAGCGCGTCGGCTGGAAGACCGAGATCATCGACGCCACCGAGTCCGAGCTCGGCGGCTACAAGGACGTCCAGGTCGCCGTGAAGACCAAGGGCGGCAACGGCGCCACCGAGCCCGGCCAGGGCGTCTGGGCCCGGCTCAAGTACGAGGGCGGGGTGCACCGCGTCCAGCGCGTGCCCGCCACCGAGTCCGCCGGCCGCATCCACACCTCCGCCGCCGGCGTGCTCGTCACGCCCGAGGCCGAGGAGGTCGACGTCGAGATCCACGCCAACGACCTGCGCATCGACGTCTACCGCTCGTCCGGCCCCGGCGGCCAGTCGGTCAACACCACCGACTCCGCCGTCCGCATCACCCACCTGCCGACCGGCATCGTCGCCTCCTGCCAGAACGAGAAGAGCCAGCTCCAGAACAAGGAGCAGGCCATGCGCATCCTGCGCTCCCGGCTCCTCGCCGCCGCCCAGGAGAAGGCCGAGGCCGAGGCCGCCGACGCGCGCCGCAGCCAGGTCCGCACCGTCGACCGCTCCGAGAAGATCCGTACGTACAACTTCCCGGAGAACCGGATCTCGGACCACCGCGTCGGCTTCAAGGCGTACAACCTCGACCAGGTCCTCGACGGCGACCTGGACCCGATGATCCAGGCCTGCGTCGACGCCGACTCGGCGGCGAAGCTCGCCGCAGCGTAAGGCCCCCCTCAAGCCCCACCCCGCACCACGGAGGACCAGCGTGAACCTGCTGCTTGCCGAGGTGGCCCAGGCCACCCAGCGGCTGGCCGACGCCGGCGTTCCCTCACCGCGTTTCGACGCCGAGGAGCTCGCCGCGTTCGTGCACGGCGTCAAGCGGGGGGAGCTGCACAACGTCAAGGACGCGGACTTCGACGCCCGCTACTGGGAGGCCGTCGCCCGCCGAGAGGCCCGCGAGCCGCTCCAGCACATCACCGGCCGGGCGTTCTTCCGCTACCTGGAGCTCCAGGTGGGGCCCGGCGTCTTCGTGCCCCGCCCGGAGACCGAGTCGGTCGTCGGCTGGGCCATAGACGCCGTACGCGCCATGGACGTCGTCGAACCGCTCATCGTCGACCTGTGCACCGGCTCCGGGGCGATCGCCCTCGCGCTCGCCCAGGAGGTGCCGCGCTCGCGGGTGCACGCCGTGGAGCTGTCCGAGGACGCGCTCGCGTGGACCCGCAAGAACGTCGAGGGCTCCCGCGTCGTGCTCCACGAGGGAAACGCGCTCACCGCGCTCCCCGAGCTGGACGGCCAGGTCGACCTGGTCATCTCCAACCCGCCGTACATCCCGCTCACCGAGTGGGAGTACGTGGCGCCCGAGGCCCGCGACCACGACCCGGAGATGGCCCTCTTCTCCGGCGAGGACGGCCTCGACACCATCCGCGGCATCGAGCGCACCGCCCACCGCCTGCTGCGCCCCGGCGGCCTCGTCGTCATCGAGCACGCCGACACCCAGGGCGGGCAGGTCCCGTGGATCTTCAACGAGGAGGCGGGCTGGGCCGACGCCGCCGACCACCCGGACCTCAACAACCGGCCGCGGTTCGCGACCGCCCGCAAGGCGATGCCATGACCGCCATGACGAACCACGTGTACGAGGAGGACGGGAACTGATGGCACGGCGATACGACTGCAACGAGTCGACCGACCGCACGACCGGTCTGCGCGAGGCCGCGTCCGCCGTCCGCCGGGGCGAGCTGGTCGTGCTTCCCACCGACACCGTGTACGGGATCGGGGCGGACGCCTTCAGCGGCGAGGCCGTCGCGGACCTGCTCGCCGCCAAGGGCCGGGGCCGCAACATGCCCACGCCCGTGCTCATCGGCTCCCCGAACACCCTCCACGGCCTGGTCACCGACTTCTCCGAGCAGGCCTGGGAGCTCGTCGACGCCTTCTGGCCCGGCGCCCTCACCCTCGTCGCCAGGCACCAGCCGTCCCTCCAGTGGGACCTGGGCGACAGCCGGGGGACCGTCGCCATCCGGATGCCGCTGCACCCGGTCGCGATCGAACTGCTCACCGAGGTCGGCCCGATGGCCGTCACCTCGGCCAACCTCACCGGCCACCCGGCGCCGGAGGACTGCGACGCGGCCCAGCAGATGCTCGGCGACTCCGTCTCCGTCTACCTCGACGGCGGCCCGACCCCCGGCATCGTCCCGTCCTCGATCGTCGACGTCACGGGCAAGGTGCCGGTGCTGCTGCGCGAGGGCGCGCTCTCCCCGGAGGAGCTCCGGAAGGTGGTACCCGACCTCGAGGTGGCCAGTTGACCGCCCCTGAGGGGCGTGGCATAGCGGGGTACGAAGACAGCGACACCTTCCGCATCCTCCACGTCAGCACCGGCAACGTCTGCCGCTCGCCGATCACCGAGCGGCTGACCCGCCATGCCCTGAGCGACCGCCTCGGCGACCCCCTCGGCGGCGGCCTGATCGTGGAGAGCGCGGGCACCTGGGGCCACGAGGGCGCCCCCATGGAGACCAACGCGGAACTGGTCCTCGCCGACTTCGGCGCGGACTACAGCGGCTTCGTGGGGCGCGAGCTCCTCGACGAGCACGTCATCCGCGCCGACCTCGTCCTGACGGCCACCCGCGACCACCGCGCACAGGTCATCTCGATGGGCCACTCGGCGGGCCTGCGCACCTTCACCCTGAAGGAGTTCACCCGCCTGGTCCGCGCGATCGACCCGGCCACGCTCCCGGACCCCCGCGACGAGGGCATGGTGGAACGCGCCCGCGCCCTGGTCCGCGCCGCCGCGGCTCTACGCGGGTGGCTCCTGGCCCCGTCGCTCGACGCCGACGAGGTGACGGACCCTTATGGCGCCCCGATCACCTTCTTCCGCTCGATCGGCGACGAGATCAACCAGGCGCTGGACCCGGTGGTCACGGCCCTGACGGGCGTTGCCGCCAAGCGCTGACGGCCCAGGCCACATCCGGCGGTCGGAGGCCGCCGCAGCGCCGCGAAGCCCGGGAGGCCCCTCGGGGCCGAGCGGTGCGAGGGGCGCGTCGGGGATCGGGTCGTTCGGGAGGCGGGGTGGGGGGCGGCTGCCTACATTGGTGCTGACATCCCTCCACGTCCGGAGTCCGCCATGTCCGTCACCGCGCCCCCCGATGAGGAACTCGACGTCCTGCGCCGGCAGGACCCCGAGGTCGCCGATGTGCTGCTCGGCGAGGTGCGGCGGCAGGCCGACAGCCTGCAGTTGATCGCGGCCGAGAACTTCATGTCGCCGGCGGTGCTCGCCGCGCTCGGTTCGCCGCTCGCCAACAAGTACGCGGAGGGCTATCCCGGCGCCCGGCACCACGGCGGCTGCGAGTACGCCGACGCCGCCGAGCGGATCGCCGTCGAGCGGGCCACCGCGCTCTTCGGAGCCGAGCATGCGAACGTGCAGTCCCACTCCGGCTCCTCGGCCGTCCTGGCGGCGTATGCGGCCCTTCTCAGGCCCGGTGACACGGTCCTGGCCATGGGGCTCGACCACGGCGGGCACCTGACGCACGGTTCGCCCGCCAATTTCTCCGGGCGGTGGTTCGACTTCGTGCCGTACGGCGTCGACGCCGAGACCGGGCTCGTCGACTACGAGCAGGTCGCCGCGCTCGCCCGCCACCACCGGCCCAAGGCGATCGTCTGCGGGTCGATCTCCTATCCGCGGCACCTGGACTACGCCGTCTTCCGGGAGATCGCCGACGAGGTGGGGGCGTACCTGATCGCCGACGCCGCGCATCCCATCGGCCTCGTCGCCGGGGGAGCGGCCCCCAGCCCCGTTCCGTACGCCGACGTCGTCTGCGCGACCACGCACAAGGTGCTGCGCGGGCCGCGCGGCGGCATGATCCTGTGCGGCGCGGAGCTCGCGGGCCGGATCGACCGGGCGGTGTTCCCGTTCACGCAGGGCGGCGCCCAGATGCACACGATCGCGGCGAAGGCGGTGGCCTTCGGCGAGGCGTCCACGCCGGCGTTCACCACGTACGCCCATCAGGTGGTCGAACACGCCGAGGTCCTCGCGGCCGCCCTCGCCGCCGAGGGCTTCGCGCTGACCACCGGAGGGACGGACACCCACCTCATCACCGCCGACCCGACACCGCTCGGCGTCGACGGCCGGACCGCCCGCGCCCGGCTCGCCGCCGCCGGCATGGTGCTCGACACCTGCGCGCTGCCCTACGGGGAGAGCCGCGGGATCCGGCTCGGCACGGCCGCCGTCACCACACAGGGGATGGGCTCCCCGGAGATGGCGAGAATTGCGGCGTTGTTCACCGTCGCGTTGCGAGACGACCCCGGGGAGACGGCCCGGGTACGCGCGGAAGTACGGGAGCTGACCTCCCGATTTCCCCCGTATGGGCGCTGACCGGAGGCCGAGCGCAACCGTTCGGGCCACCCCGGTGTCTCCAAGCACATGGACGGCACGGCTAGGGTGTGGGGCTGAGATGGCCAGCTATTCCTGTGGGGCAGCCCGTGCGTGATTACCTGCTGACGCTCTGTGTCACGGCCGCTGTGACCTATCTGCTCACCGGTCCGGTGCGGAAGTTCGCCATCGCGACCGGCGCGATGCCGGAGATCCGCGCCCGCGACGTACACCGAGAACCGACACCGCGGCTCGGTGGCATCGCCATGTTCTTCGGGCTGTGCGCGGGACTCCTCGTCGCCGACCACCTGCAGAACCTGAACAGCGTCTTCGAGCAGTCCAACGAGCCCCGCGCGCTGCTCTCCGGCGCCGCGCTGATCTGGCTGATCGGCGTCCTCGACGACAAGTTCGAGCTGGACGCGCTCATCAAGCTGGGCGCGCAGATGATCTCGGCGGGCGTCATGGTCGCGCAGGGTCTGACGATCCTGTGGCTGCCGATCCCCGGCGTCGGCACGGTCGCGCTGACCCCCTGGCAGGGCACGCTCCTCACGGTCGCCCTGGTGGTCCTCACCATCAACGCCGTGAACTTCGTCGACGGCCTCGACGGCCTCGCCGCCGGCATGGTCTGCATCGCCGCCGCGGCCTTCTTCCTGTACGCGTACCGCCTCTGGTACGGCTACACGATCGAGGCGGCCGCCCCCGCGACGCTCTTCGCCGCGATCCTCATGGGCATGTGCCTGGGCTTCCTCCCGCACAACATGCACCCGGCACGGATCTTCATGGGCGACTCGGGCTCGATGCTGATCGGCCTGATCCTGGCGGCCTCCGCCATCTCGATCACGGGTCAGGTCGACCCGGACGCGCTGAAGATCTTCGAGGGCTCGACCCGTCAGGCCACGCACGCCGCCCTGCCGGTCTTCATCCCGCTGGTGCTGCCGCTGACGATCATCGCGATCCCGATGGCGGACCTGGTGCTCGCGATCGTGCGCCGTACGTGGAAGGGCCAGTCGCCGTTCGCGGCCGACCGCGGCCATCTGCACCACCGGCTCCTGGAGATCGGGCACTCGCACAGCCGCGCGGTGCTGATCATGTACTTCTGGTCGGCGCTCATCGCCTTCGGCACGCTGGCCTACTCGGTCCACTCGACCTCGATGTGGATCGTCCTCGGCGTCGTGGCGCTGAGCGCGATCGGCCTGGTGCTGCTCCTGCTGCCGCGCTTCACGCCGCGTGCGCCGCGCTGGGCCCAGTCGGTCGTGCCGCCCCGCTACCGGCGCCGCAAGCCCTCCGTGGCGCCCGCCGAGGCCGGGGAGGAACGGGAGCCCGTGCCCGCCGGGGTCAACGGGGCGACCGCCATCGGTCACCGTTCGCGCTTCACCGACCGGAGTAAGGCCGGGGCGCGCAGTTGACGAAAGCCCCATTCGGGGCCAATACCAGACAAGGTGACCCCGTGTCGCGCACACACGCGCGGGGTCACTCTCATGTGTGACTGTTTGCACACCTTACGGGTAAAGACCTATTCAAATAGTTTGTGATACGGTTCACGAGACCCGGCGACAGTGCCGAAAGACCGTAGTGCGACGGTCTGTTGGCCCCGAGGCCCATCTCGGACCGGGCATACGCTCGTCCCTGACGACCATCACCACCCCCTCCAAGCAAGCGGAGACACCGCCATGCCTTCCAGCGACGCTCGCCTCCTCCTCTCGGCCGTCGTCCCCACTGCCGCCGTCGGCGTCATCGCCACGGTGATCAGTGGTGTCGTCGCCGGCGGGAAGGGCGCTCTCGGCGCGGGAATCGGCACCTTGGTCGTGCTCATCTTCATGGGGACCGGGCTCTTCGTCCTCCAGCGGACGGCCAAGAGCCTCCCGCAGTTGTTCACGGCGATGGGAATGATGCTGTACGCGGCCCAGCTGCTGCTGCTCTTCGCTCTCCTCGCCCTGTTCAAAAAGACGACGCTGTTCGACTTCAAGGCCTTCGCCTTCTCGCTGATCGCGGCAACCGTGGTGTGGGCCGCTGCACAGGCCCGGGCGCACATGAAGGCCAAGACGTTCTACGTCGACCCCAAGAACACGGGGTCGAAGCAGTGAAAGGTAGGGCCGACGTAAAGGTCCCTCCGGCTTCCTGCTATCGTCCGATGCCAACTGCGGCACTGCGGACGCAGGCATCGGAACCGGCGCCTTTCGCAGCGCGAGGCTCGATGCCCACCAGCCGCCCCCTTATCCGTAAGACCAGTCCAGTGCCGAACCGCGGCTGCGCGCCGCGCCGACACAACGAGGTTGCCGTACCTATGCGCCACGCTGAAGGAGCCCGCGGTGAGTGCTGACCCGACTCAGGTGCTCGCTTTCGAGACCGACTGCCACATCTTCGACGGATGCGGCTTCCCAGGCCCGGGTCTGCACTCGTTCCTGTTCGAGCCGATCTGGGGCGACACCGACGGCTTCTACTTCAACAAGCCGATGCTCCTCGCGCTGCTCGGCTCGATCATCGTCGTCGGCTTCTTCTGGGCGGCCTTCGCCAAGCCCAAGCTCATCCCGGGCAAGCTGCAGATGACCGCCGAGGCCGGCTACGACTTCGTGCGCCGCGGCATCGTGTACGAGACCCTCGGCAAGAAGGAGGGGGAGAAGTACGTCCCCCTGATGGTCTCCATCTTCTTCTTCGTCTGGATGATGAACCTCTGGTCGATCATCCCGGTCGCCCAGTTCCCGGTGACGTCGATCATCGCGTACCCGGCGGCTCTCGCGGGCATCGTCTACATCCTCTGGATGAGCCTGACGTTCAAGCGTCACGGCTTCGTCGGAGGCCTGAAGAACCTGACGGGCTACGACAAGTCGCTCGGCGCGATCCTCCCGCTCGTCATGTTCATCGAGTTCCTCTCGAACGTCATCCTGCGGCCGTTCACCCACGCCGTGCGACTCTTCGCGAACATGTTCGCGGGTCACACGCTGCTGCTGCTCTTCACGATCGCCTCCTGGTACCTGCTGAACGGCATCGGCATCGCCTACGCGGGTGTCTCGTTCGTCATGGTCATCGTGATGACCGGCTTCGAGCTCTTCGTCCAGGCCGTCCAGGCGTACGTCTTCGTCCTCCTGGCCTGCACGTTCGTCCAGGGCGCGCTCGCCGAGCACCACTGAGCGTCCTCTCCCAAGACCCCCAATCGTCCGGTGGCCAACCCCCACCGGTCCGTGAAAGAGAAGGAAGAACTGGCATGTCCCAGACCCTTGCTGCTGTCGACGGTTCCCTCAGCTCGGTCGGTTACGGCCTCGCGGCGATCGGCCCCGGCGTCGGCGTCGGCATCATCTTCGGTAACGGCACCCAGGCCCTGGCCCGTCAGCCCGAAGCCGCCGGTCTGATCCGCGCCAACCAGATCCTCGGCTTCGCCTTCTGTGAGGCGCTCGCCCTCATCGGCATGGTCATGCCGTTCGTCTACTAAAGACGAACTGCGACGACCGCCTCTTTAGACGAAAGGCACTGATGTGAACCTCGCCATGATCCTGGCGCAAGAGGCTGAGAAGGAGAATCCTCTCATCCCGCCGTGGCCTGAGGTGGTCATCGGTCTGATCGCCTTTGTCATCGTCTTCGGTTTCCTCGCCAAGATGCTCCTCCCGAACATCAACAAGGTTCTGGAAGAGCGCCGCGAGGCCATCGAGGGTGGCATCGAGAAGGCCGACGCTGCTCAGGCCGAAGCCCAGAGCGTGCTCGAGCAGTACCGGGCCCAGCTCACCGAGGCCCGCCACGAGGCCGCTCGCCTTCGTCAGGAGGCAACGGAGCAGGGCACCGCGATCATCCAGGAGATGAAGGCGGAGGGCCAGCGCCAGCGCGACGAGATCATCGCCGCCGGCCACGCCCAGCTCGAGGCCGACCGCAAGGCCGCGGCCACCTCGCTGCGTCAGGACGTCGGCAAGCTCGCCACGGACCTGGCCGGCAAGCTGGTCGGGGAGTCCCTTGAGGACGTCGCCCGCCAGAGCCGTGCGATCGACCGTTTCCTCGACGAGCTTGAGGAGAAGGCAGAGGCCGGCCGATGAACGGAGCGAGCCGCGAGGCACTGGCCGCCGGCCGCGAGGCGCTGGACGCGCTGACCGACAGCACGTCGGTCGACGCGGGCGTGCTCGCGGACGAGCTGGCGGCTGTCACCGCGCTGCTCGACCGCGAGGTGTCGCTGCGCCGGGTCCTGACCGACCCCGCTCAGTCGGGTGAGGCCAAGGCCGAGCTCGCGCAGCGACTCCTGCGCGGACAGGTGGGCGGCGCGACCGTCGACCTGGTCTCGGGCATGGTCCGGTCCCGCTGGTCGCGTTCGCGCGACCTGGTCGACGCGACCGAGGAACTGGCGAACACCGCCGACCTCACCGCGGCGCAGAAGGCGGGCGCCCTCGACGACGTCGAGGACGAGCTGTTCCGGTTCGGCCGGATCGTGTCCTCCAGCACCGAGCTCCGCTCGGCGCTGACGGACAAGGCCGCCACGGCCGCCGCGAAGGGCACGCTGCTCGGCAGCCTGCTCGGCGGCAAGGCCCACGCGACCACCGAGCGTCTGGTCGTCCGTCTGGTGACCCAGCCCCGGGGACGTAGCCTGGAAGCGGGACTCGAGTCCCTGTCCAAGCTCGCCGCGGCGCGCCGGGACCGGATGGTCGCCGTCGTCACCTCGGCGGTGCCGCTGTCCGACGGGCAGAAGCAGCGCCTCGGTGCCGTACTGGCGAAGCTGTACGGCCGCGAGATGCACCTGAACCTGGACGTGGACCCCGCGGTCCTCGGCGGGATCACGGTGCGCGTCGGCGACGAGCTCATCGACGGTTCCATCGCGGAGCGCCTCGCCGAGGCGACCCGTCGACTGGCCGGCTGACGACAGCGACCGCAGCAGCACCAAGGCAGCACAGCAACACAGCATCACCAGCGGCCCGGTTGGGCCGTGCAGAGATTGCAGAAGATTCCTGGGGGTCGGCCCCCAGACCCCTTAAGAAACTTCGGGCCCAACAAGGAGAGCAGGGAACCCAGATGGCGGAGCTCACGATCCGGCCGGAGGAGATCCGGGACGCACTGGAGAACTTCGTCCAGTCGTACCAGCCGGACGCGGCCTCGCGCGAGGAGGTCGGCACGGTCAGCCTGGCCGGCGACGGCATTGCCAAGGTCGAGGGTCTTCCCTCGGCCATGGCGAACGAGCTGCTGAAGTTCGAGGACGGGACCCTCGGTCTCGCGCTGAACCTCGAAGAGCGCGAGATCGGTGCGATCGTCCTCGGCGAGTTCAGCGGCATCGAGGAGGGTCAGTCGGTGCAGCGCACCGGCGAGGTCCTCTCCGTCGGTGTCGGTGAGGGCTACCTGGGTCGCGTCGTCGACCCGCTCGGTAACCCGATCGACGGTCTCGGCGAGATCGCGACCGAGGGCCGCCGCGCCCTCGAGCTGCAGGCCCCGGGCGTTATGGCCCGTAAGTCGGTGCACGAGCCGATGGAGACCGGCTACAAGGCCGTCGACGCGATGACGCCGGTCGGCCGTGGTCAGCGTCAGCTGATCATCGGTGACCGTCAGACCGGCAAGACCGCTCTGTGTGTCGACACGATCATCAACCAGCGCGACAACTGGCGCTCGGGTGACGTGAACAAGCAGGTCCGCTGCATCTACGTCGCCGTCGGCCAGAAGGGCTCGACCATCGCGTCCGTTCGCGGCGCCCTGGAAGAGGCCGGTGCGCTCGAGTACACGACGATCGTCGCCGCCCCGGCGTCCGACCCGGCCGGCTTCAAGTACCTGGCGCCGTACACCGGTTCCGCCATCGGTCAGCACTGGATGTACCAGGGCAAGCACGTCCTGATCGTCTTCGACGACCTGTCGAAGCAGGCCGACGCCTACCGCGCCGTGTCGCTGCTGCTGCGCCGCCCGCCGGGCCGTGAGGCCTACCCGGGTGACGTCTTCTACCTGCACTCCCGTCTCCTCGAGCGCTGCGCGAAGCTCTCGGACGAGCTGGGCGCGGGCTCGATGACCGGTCTGCCGGTCGTCGAGACGAAGGCCAACGACGTCTCGGCGTTCATCCCGACCAACGTCATCTCCATCACCGACGGCCAGTGCTTCCTGGAGTCCGACCTGTTCAACGCCGGCCAGCGTCCGGCCCTGAACGTCGGTATCTCGGTCTCCCGTGTCGGTGGCTCCGCCCAGCACCCGGCCATGAAGCAGATCGCCGGCCGCCTCCGCGTGGACCTGGCCCAGTTCCGTGAGCTGGAGGCCTTCGCGGCCTTCGGTTCCGACCTGGACTCGGCCTCGAAGGCGCAGCTTGAGCGTGGTCAGCGCATGGTCGAGCTGCTCAAGCAGGCTCAGTACCAGCCGATGCCCACGGAGAACCAGGTCGTCTCGGTCTGGGCCGGCACCACGGGCAAGATGGACGACGTCCCGGTCGCCGACATCCGTCGCTTCGAGGCCGAGCTCCTGGCGTACCTCCGCCAGAACCACTCCGGTCTCATGACCTCCATCCGCGAGGGCAAGAAGATGTCGGACGACACCCTGACGGCCGTCGCCGACGCCATCGCCGAGTTCAAGCAGCAGTTCGAGACGTCTGACGGCAAGCTGCTGGGCGCGGACGCTCCCGCCGTCAACGTCTCGAAGTGACGACGGAAGGGACCTGACTCATGGGAGCGCAGCTCCGGGTCTACAAGCGTCGCATCAAATCCGTCACCGCGACGAAGAAGATCACCAAGGCGATGGAGATGATCGCCGCCTCGCGTGTCGTCAAGGCGCAGCGCAAGGTGCAGGCGTCGACTCCGTACGCGACCGAGCTCACGCGCGCGGTCACGGCGGTGGCCACGGGTGCGAACGACAAGCACCCGCTGACCACCGAGGCGGAGAACCCGAGCCGTGCCGCGGTCCTGCTCCTCTCGAGCGACCGCGGTCTGGCCGGTGCCTTCAACTCCAACGCCATCAAGGCGGCGGAGAAGCTCATCGCGAAGCTGGAGGGCGAGGGCCGCGCGGTCGACATCTATGTCGTCGGCCGCCGTGGTGTCGCGCACTTCAACTTCCGTGAGCGGAAGCTGAGCGACACGTGGACCGGCTTCACGGACGAGCCCACGTACGCGGACGCCAAGAAGGTCGCGGCACCGCTGATCGAGGCGATCGAGAAGGACACGGCCGAGGGTGGTGTGGACGAGCTCCACATCATCTACACCGAGTTCGTCTCGATGATGACCCAGACGGCGGTCGAGGCCCGGCTGCTGCCTCTCAGCCTCGACGAGGTGGCGAAGGAGGCCGGCGAGCCGGACACCCTCCGTCCGCTGTACGACTTCGAGCCGTCGGCGGAGGACGTCCTCGACGCCCTCCTGCCGCGCTACGTCGAGAGCCGGATCTACAACGCGCTGCTCCAGTCGGCTGCTTCCAAGCACGCCGCCACGCGCCGCGCGATGAAGTCGGCGACCGACAACGCGGGAGACTTGATCAACAACCTCTCCCGACTTGCCAACGCGGCCCGACAGGCCGAAATCACCCAGGAAATCAGCGAGATCGTCGGTGGCACCGCAGCCCTGGCCGACGCGACCGCGGGGAGTGACAAGTAATGACGACCTCTGTTGAGACGGCCGCCGCCACGGGCCGCGTCGCCCGGGTCATCGGCCCGGTCGTCGACGTGGAGTTCCCCGTCGACGCGATGCCGGAGATCTACAACGCCCTCCACGTCCAGGTCGCCGACCCGGCCGAGGACGGCGCGCTGAAGACGCTGACCCTCGAGGTCGCGCAGCACCTCGGTGACGGCATCGTCCGTACGATCTCGATGCAGCCCACCGACGGTCTGGTCCGCCAGGCCCCCGTGGTCGACACCGGCGACGGCATCACGGTGCCCGTCGGCGACGTCACCAAGGGCCGCGTGTTCAACACGCTGGGCCAGATCCTGAACGAGCCCGAGGCGGAGTCGGAGGTCGGCGAGCGCTGGTCCATCCACCGCAAGGCCCCGGCGTTCGCGGACCTCGAGTCGAAGACCGAGATGTTCGAGACCGGCCTGAAGGTCGTCGACCTTCTCACTCCGTACGTCAAGGGTGGAAAGATCGGTCTGTTCGGTGGTGCCGGTGTCGGCAAGACCGTTCTGATCCAGGAAATGATCATGCGTGTGGCGAAGCTGCACGAGGGTGTTTCCGTGTTCGCCGGTGTCGGTGAGCGCACGCGTGAGGGCAACGACCTCATCGCGGAGATGGAAGAGTCGGGCGTTCTGGACAAGACCGCGCTCGTCTTCGGCCAGATGGACGAGCCCCCGGGCACCCGTCTCCGTGTGGCCCTCGCCGGTCTGACCATGGCGGAGTACTTCCGCGATGTGCAGAAGCAGGACGTGCTGTTCTTCATCGACAACATCTTCCGCTTCACGCAGGCCGGTTCCGAGGTCTCGACCCTGCTCGGCCGTATGCCCTCCGCGGTGGGTTACCAGCCGAACCTGGCCGACGAGATGGGTCTCCTCCAGGAGCGCATCACCTCGACCCGTGGTCACTCGATCACCTCGATGCAGGCGATCTACGTCCCCGCCGACGACCTCACCGACCCGGCGCCGGCGACCACCTTCGCCCACCTCGACGCGACGACGGTTCTCTCCCGTCCGATCTCCGAGAAGGGCATCTACCCGGCCGTGGACCCGCTGGACTCCACGTCCCGGATCCTGGACCCGCGCTACATCGCGCAGGACCACTACGACGCCGCCACGCGCGTCAAGGGAATCCTGCAGAAGTACAAGGACCTCCAGGACATCATCGCGATCCTCGGTATCGACGAGCTGAGCGAGGAGGACAAGATCACTGTCCACCGCGCCCGGCGTGTCGAGCGCTTCCTGTCCCAGAACACCCACGCGGCGAAGCAGTTCACCGGCGTGGACGGTTCGGACGTTCCGCTCGACGAGTCGATCGCCGCGTTCAACGCGATCTGCGACGGTGAGTTCGACCACTTCCCGGAGCAGGCGTTCTTCATGTGCGGTGGCCTTGAGGACCTCAAGAACAACGCCAAGGAGCTCGGCGTCTCCTGAGCCTCGTGCTCGTCCGAGGGGGACGGGATCCCGTCCCGTCCCCCTCTCCACGCCCCCTAGAATTGACCCCAACACCCGGCACGACCGCCGGGTGGTGACCCGAGGAGCCACCCTTGGCTGCTGAGCTGCACGTCGAGCTGGTCGCCGCGGACCGGAGTGTCTGGTCCGGCGAGGCCACCCTGGTCATCGCGCGTACCACCTCCGGCGACATCGGCGTCATGCCCGGCCACCAGCCGCTGCTCGGTGTGCTGGAGTCGGGCCCGGTGACCATCCGTACGAGCGAGGGCGCGACCATCGTCGCCGCCGTCCACGGCGGATTCATCTCGTTCGCCGACGACAAGCTGTCTCTGCTCGCGGAGATCTGCGAGCTGGCTGACGAGATCGACGCCCAGCGCGCCGAGCGCGCGCTGGAGCGTGCGAAGACGGACTCCGACGCCGCCGCCGAGCGGCGCGCCGAGGTCCGGCTGCGCGCGGTAGCGGTCCGCTAGCGGTCCGCGCCGAGTAGGAGTGCCCTCAGCCGCGGCACGGTCCGGAATACTCCGGAGCGTGTCGCGGCTGAGGCGATGCAGATGCAGGTTGTATTCGGTTCTGCCGGCCGTGCCGGCTACGGGACGCAGCGAGGAGGTCGGTGAAGATGTTCCTCGCTCTGCTCGTGTGCGGCATCGTCGTCGCACTGGTGGTGATCGGGCTCTTCGTCTTCGGCTTGCGCCGGAGACTGATCCAGCGCGCCGGCGGCACCTTCGACTGCTCCCTGCGCTGGGACCTCCCCGACGAACCCGATCCGAACGGCAAGGGCTGGGTGTACGGCGTCGCCCGCTACAGCGGTGACGAGATCGCCTGGTTCCGTGTCTTCTCGTACTCGCCCCGCCCGCGCCGGATCCTGGAGCGTTCCTCCATCGTGGCGCTCGAGCGCCGGATGCCGGAGGGCGAGGAGGAGCTCGCGCTGCTCTCCGACTCCGTGATCCAGCCCTGTATGTACGAGGGCGTCCGCCTGGAGCTCGCGATGAGCGAGGACGCCCGGACGGGCTTCATGGCCTGGCTGGAGGCTGCGCCTCCAGGGCAGCGAGTGAATGTGGCCTGAGGCATGAAGAAGCGGGGACGGCGTGCTGCGCCGTCCCCGCTTCCTCGTCTCCGCTAGTTCAGGCCGGTGTTGATGGCGCCGACGAGCTCGCCGTTGCCGGTGTCACCGCTGAACTCCCAGAAGAACGCTCCGCCGAGGCCCTGGTTCTTGGCCCAGCTCATCTTCGAGTTCACGGTGGCGGGGGTGTCGTAGCTCCACCAGTTGGTGCCGCAGTGGGCGTACGCCGTGCCCGCGACGGTGCCGTTGGCCGGGCAGGAGTTCTTGAGGACCTTGTAGTCCTCGATGCCCTGCTCGTACGTGCCCTGCGCCGGGCCGGTCGCCGTGCCGCCGGGGGCGTCCTGGGTGACGCCGGTCCAGCCGCGGCCGTAGAAGCCGATGCCGAGCAGCAGCTTGTTGGCCGGGACGCCCTTCGCCTTGAACTTGGCGATCGCCTCGGCGGAGTTGAAGCCCTGCTGCGGGATGCCGGCGTACGAGGTGAGCGGGGAGTGCGGGGCCGTCGGGCCCTGCGCCGCCCAGGCGCCGAAGAAGTCGTACGTCATGACGTTGAACCAGTTCATGTACTGCGCGGCGCCCGCGTAGTCGGCGGCGTCGATCTTGCCGCCGGTGGAGGCGTCGGCGGTGACGGCCGCGGTGACCAGGTTGTTGGCGCCGAACTTGGCGCGCATGGCCTGCATCATGTTCTTGAAGGAGGCCGCGCCGCTGGTGTCGCAGGACAGACCGCAGGCGTTGGGGTACTCCCAGTCCAGGTCGATGCCGTCGAAGACGTCGGCCCAGCGCGGGTCCTCGACCAGGTCGTAGCAGGACTGGGCGAAGGCGGTCGGGTTCTGCACGGCCTGGCCGAAGCCGCCGGACCAGGTCCAGCCGCCGAAGGACCAGATCACCTTGATGTTCGGGTAGGCCTTCTTCAGCTTGCGGAGCTGGTTGAAGTTGCCGCGCAGCGGCTGGTCCCAGGTGTCGGCGACGCCGTCGACGGACTGGTCGGCGGTGTAGGCCTTGTCGTAGTCGGCGTAGGAGTCGCCGATGGTGCACTTGCCGTTCTGGACGTTGCCGAAGGCGTAGTTGATGTGCGTGATCTTCGACGCGGAGCCGGAGGTCACGATGTTCTTCACGTGGTAATTGCGCCCGTAGACGCCCCAGTTGGTGAAGTAGCCCATCTTCACGGCGTTCGGGAGCGGGGTGCCGCCGCCTCCGCCGGTGGTGTGGACGGCGACCGGGCCGGCGGCGGGGCCGGTCTGGTCGGTGGTGTCGCGGGCGACGACGGTGTACGAGTAGTCGGTGCCCGCGGTGAGGCCGCTGTCGGTGAAGGTGAGGCCGGTGGTGGTGGTCACCTTCGTGCCGTCGCGCAGGACGTCGTAGTTCTTGACGCCCTTGTCGTCGGTGGCCGCGGTCCAGGTGAGCTTGGCCGAGGTGTCGGTGATGTTCGAGGCGACCGGGGTGCCGGGGGCCGAGGGCGGGTTGTCGCCCGGCACGGTGGTGCCGTCGCAGGGAGCGCCGTTGATCTTGCAGCCGCTGGGCGCGCCGGGGCCTGCGCCGTTGTAGCCGAAGGAGACGGAGGCGCCGGGGGCGAGGGTGCCGTTCCAGCCGACGTTCTTGGCGGTCCAGTGGGTGCCGGAGCCGGTGACGGTGGCGTCCCAGGCGGAGGTGACGGAGGTGCCGGCGGGGTAGTCCCACTCGACGGTCCAGGAGGAGAGGGTCGTGGTGCCGGTGTTCTTCACCGTCCACTTGCCCTCGAAGCCGGTGCCCCAGTCCTGGGTCTTGGCGTAGGTCGCGGTGGCCGAGGCGGCGGCTTCGGCGGGGGAGGCGAGGCCGACCAGGGCGGCGAGAGGCAGGATCAGGGCGGTCAGTCCGGCGGCGGTCCGCTGTCTGAACCCTGTTCTGCGCGTCGGTGCTTGAGTGCTCAACGGTGCTCCTCAAGTTGCGGACGGACAAGGTGGGGGTGGTCCGTGAAGATGCGCGCGCCCCGCGAGCGTAGGAAGGTCTGGACCAATCGTCAAGAGGTCCAGACCAACGTCGGCAAAGAACTGCTAAATCCCCAACTCCTGTGCCAGTACGGCCGCTTGGACCCGGCTCCGCAGCTCCAGCTTTCCCAGGACCTTGCTCACATGCGTCTTCGCCGTCGCCTCCGCCATGTCCAGATGGACCGCGATCTCCGCGTTCGAAAGACCCAGGCCGAGCGCCGAGAGCACCTCCCGCTCCCGGGGCGTCAGCACGTCCAGTACGGCGGAGTCCGCCACCGGACGGCTCGGGGCGGCGAACTCCGCGATCAGCCGCCGCGTCACCGCCGGGGCGATCAGACCCTCGCCGCGCCCCACCGTCCGCACCGCCGTGATCAGGTCCTTCGCCTCTGTGGCCTTCAGCAGGAAGCCCGAGGCCCCGGCCCGCAGCGCCCCGAAGACGTACTCGTCCAGGTCGAAGGTCGTCAGGACGAGCACGTCGGCGAGACCCTCCGACACCACCAGGCGCGTCGCCGTCACCCCGTCCATCCGGGGCATCTGCACATCCATCAGGACCAGATCGGGACGCAGCTCGCGCGCCAGCTCCACCGCCCGCTCGCCGTCGGCCGCCTCGCCGACCACCTCGATGTCGGGCGCGCTCCCCAGGATCAGCACGAGCCCCGCCCGTACCGCGGACTGGTCCTCCGCGACCACCACCCGCACCGTCATGCCGTTCCCGCCCTCTCTTCGGCGGGCAGCACCGCCCGCACCTGCCAGACCGCCCCCGAGGCCGCCGCGCGGAACTCCCCGCCGAGCAGCTCCGTGCGCTCCCGCATGCCCACCAGTCCCTGACCCGAGCCGGGCGCGCGCGGCCCCGGACGCTCCCCGTACGGCGAGTCCACCGCCACCGTGAGCACCCCGCCGGACCGGCCGACCCGGACTCTGACCGTACCGGGGGCGGCGTGCTTGACCGCGTTGGTCAGCGACTCCTGCACGATCCGGTACGCGGCCAGCTCCACCGGCGCCGGCAGGGCACCGTCCGGCGGGCGGTTGTCCTCCAGGACGAAGTCCAGACCGTCGGCCGAGCCGTTCGTCCGGGCCCGCTCGACCAGCGTGTCGAGCGCGTCGAGGCTCGGCACGGCCCCCGGCTCCGTCTCCCCGCCGCTGTCCCGCAGCAGCCCGATGAGCCGCCGCATCTCGGCGAGGCCCGCCACGCTGTTCTCGCGGATGACCGTCAGCGCCTGCCGGGTGGTGGCCGGTTCGTCGAGGGACAGCGCGGCCGTGGAGTGGATCGCGATCGCCGAGAGGTGGTTCGCCACCATGTCGTGCAGCTCGCGCGCCATCCGGGCCCGCTCGGCCACCACCGCCTGCGCCCGGTCCATCTCGGCGAGCAGCGCGGTCTGTTCGGCCCGCAGCCTGGCCGCGTCCGCCGTCTCCCGGTGGTTGCGGACGATCGCGCCCGTGACCGCGGGGAGGAAGGAGATCATGCCGGTGAGCACCCCGATGAGCAGCGCGTACGCGTTCTGCCACCAGACCAGGAAGCCGATCGTCACCCCGACCGTGACGAGACCGGTGGTGTACGGGACGCGGCGGGCGTGCGCGGGCGACCCGTACACCACGGCCGCGTACACGACGTCCGTGAACATCAGGACGGTGGCCAGGCTCCCGTACGTGCACTGGTCCGCGACGACCGCGAGCGTGCCCGCGGTCAGCGCCGCGCGGGGCGCCGTCCGGCGCATCGCCTCGCACCCGGCCATCACCACGAGCGGCACCAGGACCACCCAGCGCTGGGTGAACCACCGGTCCACCTGGGTGTGCAGCCCGAACGACCACAGGATCAGCCCGCCGACGAGGCCGAAGGCGGCGATGGACAGATCGGTGCGGTGCGGGCGGGGGAGCGTCACGTACTCATCCAACATGCCGCACCGGGCCGGGAACTCGTCGCCCGGGCCGATCCGTCCCTCCGCCGAAGGATGTAGACGGACTTCGTCACCGGCGACGACGAACCGGGCCCGGGCCCACGGGACGCTGAAGGGGAACCGAAAGGGGAACCACCGTGATCGTCACGCTGATCGTGCTCTGCGAGGTCGGCTTCTGGGTCCTGCTGGCCGCCGGCCTCGCCATCCGCTATCTCCTGAAGATGCCCAGGACCGGTATGGCGCTGCTGCTCTGCGAGCCGGTCCTGGAGGTCGTGCTCCTCGTCGCCACCGCGATCGACCTCAAGAACGGTGCGGACCCGAGCTGGGAGCACGGCCTCGCCGCGCTGTACCTCGGCTACACCGCCGGCCACGGCCACCGCACCGTGAAGTGGCTCGACGGCCACGCCGCCCACCGCCTCGGCGGCGGCCCGCCGCCCCCGAAGCCCCCCAAGTACGGCATGGCCCGCGCCCGCCACGAGGGCCGCATCTGGCTGGGCACGCTCGTCGGCGGCGCCGTCGCCACGGCCCTGCTGCTCCTCGCGCGCTGGTACGTCGGCGACGACGGCGACACCGACAGCCTGCGGAGCTGGATGTTCGCCGCGTGGCGGGCCGTCGGCATCCACGGACTGATCGCGCTCAGCTACTTCGTCCGGCCGAAGAAGGACCCGGAAAGCGGGTCAGCGGTCGCCGCCCGGGACCCAGAGCACGTCCCCGACTTCCTTGTTCGCGGTGCGCGCAAGGATGAAGAGCAGGTCTGACAGCCGGTTGAGGTACGTGGCGGTCAGCGCGTTCATCGTCTCGCCGTGCACCTCCAGGGCCGCCCAGGTGGAGCGCTCCGCCCGCCGGACCACCGTGCACGCCTGGTGCAGCAGGGCCGCCCCGGGCGTGCCGCCCGGCAGGATGAAGGAGCGCAGCTTGTCGAGCCGCTCCAGGAAGTGGTCGCAGTCGGCCTCCAGCTTGTCGACGTACGACTGCTCGACGCGCAGCGGCGGGTGCTCGGGGTTCTCCACCACCGGCGTGCAGAGGTCGGCGCCCACGTCGAAGAGGTCGTTCTGGATCCGGACGAGGACCTTCACGACGTCCTCGTCGAGCTGCCCGAGGGCGATGGCCGTCCCGATGGCGGCGTTGGCCTCGTTGGCGTCGGCGTAGGCGGAGATCCGGAGATCCGTCTTGGCGGTCCGGCTCATGTCGCCGAGCGCCGTGGTGCCCTTGTCGCCGGTACGGGTGTAGATGCGCGTCAGATTGACCATGGTCCCAGCGTAGTTACGCCTGGGCCCCGCGGAACGTCCGTGTGCCGACCGTCACGGCGAGCGCCGTGAGCCCGGTCGCGGCGAGGCCGCCGTACAGCATGGTGGTGGTCGCTAGTGCCCGATGTGCGCGTCCCGTACCGCGTCCACCAGATAGCGGCGTACGAAAGCGGTTCGCTGCCGTTGGTCGCCACAGGCGGCGGGGTGCGCGTGGAGGACATGGGAGATCACTTCTGGTCGCGCTCTGTCAGTGAGGCCTAACCGTGTGGGTGTAACTGGGTCAGTATGCGTCGAATGAGAGCAAGTGCACTTATGGCGTCTGGCGGTGCTCTAGCTTCGAGGTGTGAGCGGACGTGTGACAATGAAGCGACAGTTCGGGCATCGTGCCCGTTTGGCGCTGACACCTGCACAGGTCCGGCTCCTGGACGACCAGGCGCACGCCGCCCGCACGATGTGGAACCTGCTGCACGATTGGTGGCAGATGCTGCCCAGACAGAAGCGTTCCCTGGCGGCGGCGGATGCCGCCATCCGGCAGGCCCGCAAGGAGATCGACTGGCTTGGGGTGCTCCCGGCGCAAGCCGCGCAGGCGGTGCTCAAGGCGTATTTCCGGGCGTGGAAGAACTACTGGGATGGCCGCGCGGAGGTGCCGCGCTTCAAGGCCCGCTTCCGCGCCGGGCTGTCGGTGGACATTCCGCAAGGGCGCGACCTGCACATTGTGCGTGTGCACCGCCGCTGGGGGATGGTCAACATTCCGAAGGTCGGCCGCGTTCGCCTTCGCTGGACCAAGGACCTGCCCGTGGGCAGGCGCACCGGTGCCGACGAGCGCGTCACCGGTGCACGGCTGGTCAAGGATGCACTCGGCTGGCACATAGCCTTCCGAGTCCAGACATTCGAGCCCGAGCCCGAGACACACGATGGCCCCGAGGTGGGGATCGACGTCGGCGTGACCGTGCCTCTCGCCCTCTCGGACGGGACCGCGTACGGCCACGGCGAATGGCTGACGGCGAAGGAGAAGACCACACTGGTCGGCCTGGAGCAACGGGCCGCCCACCGCAAGACCTGCCGCAGACGCGGAGAGAAGACGTCCCGCCGATTACAGCGTACGTACGACCGGATTCAGGGGCTTCGCGCGAGAGCCAAGCGCAGGCACTTGGACTGGCAGCATCAAACCACCACGGCCATTGCCCGGACATACGGCACCGTGGTGGTGGAGGCATTGCAGATCACGAACATGGTCAAGAGCGCCAGGGGAACGGCGGACCGGCCAGGCCGGAATGTCGCCCAGAAGTCCGGCCTGAACCGCGCCATCGCTCAGGAGGCGTGGGGTCGCACAGTCGAACTCCTGGCGTATAAGACCACCCGCGAGGGCGGCAGCCTGCACAAGGTCCCCGCGCCCGGAACCTCCCAGCGGTGCTCAGCCTGCGGGCACACGACCCCTGGTAGCCGGGAGTCCCAGGCCGTGTTCGTCTGTAAAAACCCCGACTGCGGCTGGACCGGCAACGCCGACCACAACGCAGGTCGGAACATCCTGCACCTCTACCGGATGGGCCTCGCGCTCCTCCCGGCTGCCGGGAGGGCAGTCGTCAGGCGTGCTCGTCGCGTCAAGCCCGCCACCGCACGGTAGGCAGGAATCTGCCGGTTCGCACCGGGAGAGCGCTCCAAAACTACTTTCCGGCCAGGGAGGACCTCTTCCTCGACCGGATGGAGGGCATCGCCCACCGGCTCGCCCGGATGATCCGCGGCCGCGACGCGGGGGAGTCCGCCGCGCAGGCCGTGCTCCGCGAGATCCGCGGCCATGTCACCGCCGTCTCGCCCGCCTACGGGCTGATGGACGGGTACGCCGACTTCATGCGGGTGATCGACGAGGCCCCCACCCTCCAGGCCCGGCTCATGGCCCTCCAGCAGGAGGTCCGCCGGACCACCGTCGCCGCCCTGCGCGAGGAGGTGGGCGCCGGGCCCGACGACCCGCTGCCGCTGCTCGTCGGCGGCCAGATCGCCTGGATCGAGTCCACCGTCGTCGGCTACATCGCCGGCGAGATGACCGCCGGACGCAAGGCGACCGCCGTCTCCCGCGAGGCCCTCGTCCTCCTCGACGAGATCGAGGAGCTGCTGAGCGAGAAGGTCCTGACGTACGCGGTACGCGAGGACTAGTGCCTGTCCGGCGGCCCCGGCCTTCATCCGCCGGACAGCGCCTGAGGAGTGTCGTGAGTGTGACGTCCGTCAAAGAGGGCGTGACGCGCATTACTTCGCGGTCACATGGGGCCCCGCGACCGCTAATCTCCGCCGGAGAGCCAGAAGTGAACAGGCGTTAAAAGGGGTGGAAGATCGTGGCCAGGAAGCTCGCCGTCATCGGGGCCGGACTCATGGGATCCGGCATCGCGCAGGTCTCCGCACAGGCGGGCTGGGACGTCGTCCTGCGTGACGTCACCGACGCCGCCCTGACCCGCGGCACCGACGGCATCAAGGCGTCGTACGACAAGTTCGTCGCCAAGGGCAAGCTCACCGCCGAGGACGCCGAGGCCGCGCTCGGGCGCATCACCGCCACCACCGAGCTCGACGCCGTCGCCGACGCCGACATCGTCGTCGAGGCCGTCTTCGAGAACCTCGACGTCAAGCACGAGATCTTCCGCTCGCTCGACAAGATCGTCAAGGACGGCGCCGTCCTCGCCTCCAACACCTCCGCGATCCCGATCACCAAGATCGCCGCGGTGACCGAGCGCCCCGAGGCCGTCGTCGGCGTCCACTTCTTCTCACCCGTGCCGATGATGCAGCTCGTCGAGCTGGTCCGCGGCTACAAGACGAGCGACGAGACCCTCGCCACCGCCCGCGCCTTCGCCGAGTCCGTCGGCAAGACCTGCATCGTCGTCAACCGCGACGTCGCCGGCTTCGTCACCACCCGCCTCATCTCGGCCCTCGTCGTCGAGGCCGCCAAGCTCCACGAGTCGGGCGTCGCCACCGCCGAGGACATCGACATCGCCTGCAAGCTCGGCTTCGGCCACGCCATGGGCCCGCTCGCCACCGCCGACCTCACCGGCATCGACATCCTGGTGAACGCCGCCAACAACATCTACACCGAGTCCCAGGACGAGAAGTTCGCGCCGCCGGAGCTGATGCGCCGGATGGTGGACGCGGGTGACATCGGCCGCAAGAGCGGGCAGGGCTTCTACAAGTACTGATCCCGGCCCGCCACCCCGCCCTCACTCCGTGGGGTGAATTTCGGTATCGGTTCGCTGACAAGGCGCAACGTATCTGCCGGTGCGGCAGTCAGTTGTTGCGAAGACGGAGCACTCTCGGGGAGCGCATATGCACATCAGGGGCGACCACGTCGAGCTGGTCGTCGGGGGCCGCCTCGACGTCCGCAGCGCGGCGGACGCCCGCACGGTCCTGCACACGGCCGTCGACGACGGAGTCGGCGACCTCGTGCTCGACCTGACCGGCCTCGACTCCTGGGACGCGACCGGACTCGGCGTCATCATGGGCGCCCACCGGAGGGCCGGCCGCTGCGGCCGCCGCCTCGTCCTGCGCGGGGTGCCGCCCCAGATGCAGCGGCTCCTCGTCGCCACCAGGCTCCACCGCATCCTCGCCATCGAGGGCGGCCTCGCCCTGGAGTCCCTGCCCCGCGTGTGACCTCCCCGAGGCCCCGCCGTGTGTGAAGCCGCTGTGTGAACCAGGCGTCACGCTCAATCCTCACAAGACCGTGACGTCTTGGTCTCGGGGGCACCCCGACTGTTCCCGAGCGCCTGACCACGGTCTAGGGTTCGGTCGCCCGCACCTTGACGGACCCGCCCGCACACCGGACGGACCCACCGGCGGGCACCGGACACCGCTGCTTGGGAGCTTGGACCATGGACCCGATCAACCCTGGGTCGGAGGAGTACGGTCACGACACCGAGGGCGAAGACGCCCGCCAGGGCCGCGGCGCGCCCACGCCGGCACCCGCCCAGACGCCCGCGCGCGCCCGCGTCGTCCGGCTCGTCTCCGGCGAACTGCTCCTCACCGTCAACCCCGTCGACGGCAGCGAGATCGAACCCTGCCCGCCCGGGCGGGAACCGGCCGCCCCCCGCCCCCGCACCGCCGAGGAGCGCGCCGAGGCCGCCCGCGCCGCCGCCCCGCCCCTCCCGCCGGGCCCCGCCGCCCCCGAGCTGCCCCTCCTCGAACGCCAGGAGGAGCGCGAGCGGCTCACCGGCATCCTCCGCCAGGGCCGCTCCGCCCGCCTCACCGGCGCCCCCGGCTCCGGCCGCACCGCCCTCCTCGACGCCGTCGCCGCCGACTGCGCCGGCCTCGCGCCCGACGGAGTCGTCCGCCTCTCCGGCCACCACCGCACGCCCACGGAACTCCTCCACGAGCTCTTCACGGCCGTCCGGTACGCCCCCGACCAGCGCCCCGACCGGGCCGCCCTCCTCGACCGGCTCCGCGACGTCGGCGCCGTCGTCGTCGTCGACGACCTGGAGTTCGGCGGCGCCGCCCTCGACGAGCTCCTCGCCGCCGCCCCTGAGTGCGCCTTCCTCCTCGCCGCGGGCCCCGACACCCCCGCCCCCTCCGCCGACGCCCACGTCGAGGGGATCCCCCTCGCCGGCCTCGGCCGCGCCGCCGCCCTGGAGCTCCTGGAGAGCGCCGTCGGCCGCCCCCTCACCGAGGAGGAGGCGAACTGGGCCGGCGACCTGTGGTTCGAGTCCGAAGGGCTCCCGCTCCGCTTCGTCCAGGCCGGCGCCCTGCTCCGGCAGCGCGACAGGCTGCGCGTCACCCCCGCCGAGTTCGACGCCTTCGGCGCCCTCGAAGAGGCCTTCGGACCCGCCGACCCCGCCGCCGCGGCGGCCAACGCGGCCGCCGCCTTCGACGGCGCCGACGACCCCGACGTCGAACTGCGCGAGATACCGCTGCCCAGCCTCGGCGAGGGCGCCGCCCCCGCCGCGCTCCTCGCCTCCCGCCTCAGCCGCTCCGCCCAGGCCGCCCTGCGCTTCGCCGTCGCCCTCGGCGGCGAGGTCCCGCACCACGCCCACCTCCCGGCCCTCGTCGGCGACACCCACGCCGACGCCGCCCTCGGCGAACTCATGGCCTGCGGACTGCTCTCCCCGGCCGGCCCCCGCTACCGGCTCGCCGCCGGAGTCCTCACCCAGCTCCTCGCCCACGGCTACGAGCACGAGGCCGCCGACCGTGCCCACACCATCGCCCAGCACTACGCCTGGTGGACCGCCCACCCCTCCGTCACCCCCGAACGGGCCGCCGCCGAGGCCGACGCCCTGCTCGCCGCCCTCACCGCGCTGATCCCCGGCACCGGAGAGCCCGCCGCCGAACACCGGGCCACCGCCGTCCTCCTCGCCCGCGCCGCCGCTCCCGCCTTCGCCGCCGGACTCCACTGGGGCGCCTGGGAACGCGCCCTGCGCGCCGGACAGGAAGCCGCCCGCCTCACCGGCGACGTCGCCGAAGAGGCCTACTTCCACCACGAGCTCGGCGTCCTCGCGGTCTGCGCCGGGAACCTGGAGCGCGCCCGCGCCGAGCTGGAGGCCTCCATCGGCATGCGCGGCGTCCTCGCCGACAAGCGGGGCACCGTCGCCGGCCGCCGGGCGCTCGCCCTCGTCGCCGACCTCTCCGGCGACCACGCGGCCCCCGCCGCTTCCGCCGCTTCCGCCGTGGAGCCCGTCTCCCCGCCGCGCGGCACCCCCGCCCTGCGCGGCCCCGCCGCCCGGCCCGCCCTCACGAAGCCGGAGCCCGCCACCGCCCCGCTGCCGGGCGGAGCCCTCCGTACCCCGGCGACGGCCCCCGTCCCGGCGTTCCCCGACTTCGCCGACGAGGCCCCGACGGTCCTCACCCCCGCCGACACCGGCGGCAGCCGCTCCGGCCTCAGGGGCGGCATCCTCAGCGGCGCCCGCCGCAACCTCGTCGCCGTCGGCGCGGGCGGACTCCTCGTCGCCGTCCTCGGCACCGTCGTGACCCTCGGCCTCACCTCGGGCAGCGGCGAGACCCCCGCCACCGACCACGTCACCTCCGACAGCACCGCGAGCGAGAGCGGCACCGACGACGGCCTCGAAGGCGACGAGCCGCCGGCCGACGGCGAGAGCGCCCCGGCCGAGACGGGGGAGGCGACCCGCTCGGACTCCCCGAGCCCCTCGGACTCCGGCAGCGCGTCGCCGTCCGCCTCGACGGCCCCGTCCGCCTCGGGCTCGCCGTCGGCCTCGGACAGCCCGTCGGCGCCGACGTCCCCCTCGACGACCGCGGCGCCGACGAGCCCGAGCGCGACCACGAGGCCGCCGCGCCCCACGGCGACGAGCCCCAAGCCGCCGAAGCCGCCGACCACGCCGCCGCCGACGACCACCAGCCCGCCGCCGACGACCGAGACGCCCACGACGCCCCCGCCGACGACCACGGCTCCTCCCGCGGGCGGCGAGACCACCACCACCCTCGGTGCCCCCTCCGCCTCCGGGACGTCCACCGCCTCGTCGACGCCCGCCTGACCCCGCACGGGAAAGACGACGGCCCCGGGCGCGCTCAGCGCACCCGGGGCCGTCCCACGGAAGACCGGCCTCAGAACAGCCGCAGCTTGTCGTCCTCGATGCCGCGCAGTGCGTCGTAGTCGAGGACCACGCAGCCGATCCCGCGGTCCGTCGCGAGGACCCGGGCCTGCGGCTTGATCTCCTGGGCCGCGAAGACGCCCTTCACCGGCGCCAGGTGCGGGTCGCGGTTGAGGAGCTCCAGGTAGCGGGTCAGCTGCTCGACGCCGTCGATCTCGCCGCGCCGCTTGATCTCCACCGCGACCGTCCCGCCGTCGGCGTCCCGGCACAGGATGTCCACGGGGCCGATCGCCGTCGGGTACTCGCGGCGGATCAGCGTGTAGCCCTCGCCGAGGGTCTCGATGCGGTCGGCGAGCAGCTCCTGCAGGTGCGCCTCGACGCCGTCCTTGATGAGGCCCGGGTCGACGCCCAGCTCGTGCGAGGAGTCGTGGAGGATCTCCTCCATCGTGATGATCAGTTTCTCGCCCGCTTTGTTGATCACGGTCCAGACGCCCGCCTCACCGTCGACACCCTCCTTCAGGGTGCACGGCGGGGACATCCAGTTGAGCGGTTTGTACGCCCGGTCGTCCGCGTGGATCGAGACGCTGCCGTCTGCCTTGACCAGGATCAGACGGGGGGCGGAGGGCAGGTGGGCCGTGAGCCGGCCCGCGTAGTCCACGGAGCAACGGGCAATGACGAGACGCATGGTCGGCAACGCTACAAGACTGGCGCTCTTCCGCGCGATTCGGGCATCCGCCAAGCACGGTCCTGAGCCGAACACCCGTCGGTTATCAGCCGGTTGTGTGCCCATTCTTCTGGTGCGGCCCGGACTGCGCGCTTACCGTGGAAGCTGGAGGTCGTCGTGCGTGCACGCTGCGTGGCGTTCGGCCGGCCTTCGTCCCTGGCCGCAAGACCCCGTCCGCGGGGTCGCGAGAGGAGAACCCATGTCGCTCGACGTCTCACCGGCACTGTTGGAACAGGCCGAGCGAGGCGAGGTCGACGAAGCCGACTTCGTCGACTGCGTCCGGACCTCCCTGCCCTACGCATGGGAGATGATCAGTTCTCTGGTGGCACAGCTGAAGGTCGACGGCGGAGAGTTCGCCGACAACCAGACGCCGCCGCCGAATGAGCAGGCACGTGGTCAGCTGCTGCGCGCGCTCGCGAGCGACGCCATTCGTGGTGCGCTGCAGCGGCACTTCGGGGTGCGTCTCGCCTTCCAGAACTGCCACCGCGTGGCGGTCTTCCCGCTCGACCCGGCGGTGGACGAGCGGCTCGCCCGTTTCACGTCCGTACGGGGACAGCTGCTGAACCAGTCGCCGGAACTGCGCGACTGCTGAGACATGGTGCTGCCGCTCCGCGCCGAGGGAGAACGCGGCCGATGCGAGCCGACGCGCATCGCGGCCGGCAGGCGCGGGCGCGGCAGCACGGTCCCGGAGCCGGTGACGCCTTTCACACCGGCGTCCACCAGGAGCGGCAAGACCTCCGCTCACACCAGCGTCACACCAGGAGCGGCAGGACCTCCGCTCACACCGGTGTCACACCAGGAGCGGCAGGACCTCCGCGCCGAGCCGCCGGACGTTCTCCTCGGTCGCCGCGAGGTCGCCCGTGCCCTCCGCGAGCAGGGCGAAGCGCGTGATGCCCGTACGCTCCGCGGTCGCCGCGAGCCGGTCCGCCGCGCGCCGGGGCGTGCCCACCGGGTGCAGCCCGCACAGCAGCTCCGTGTACGCCACGGGGTCCCGCATCGCCCGGTGCCGGCCGTCCACGGTCACATGCGCGTCGAGGCCCTGCCTCAGCCAGCCCGGCATCGCCTTGACCAGTGCCTCCGCCGCGTCCGCGCCCCGGTCCGCGAGCTGGGCCACGCCCGCCGAGACATGGCCGGCGCCGATCCGCGCGATCTCGTCCGGGTCGCGCCCGGCCTCCCGTGCGCAGCGCGCCCAGGCCGCGACCATCTCGGCCTTGTCCTCGTCGCCGCAGTGCATGCCGAGCAGCATCGGCAGCCCGCGCTCCGCCGCGAGCCGCACGCTCTTCGGCGAGGTGCAGGCCACCACCACCTCGGGGGAGGCCTCGCCGCCGATCAGCTCGTCGGGCCGGGGCACCACGGGCACCTCGCGGAAGGAGAACCGCTCCCCGTCGGCGCCGACGCGCGGCTCGGTGAGCCAGCGGAGCAGCAGGTCGAGCGATTCGGGGAAGCCCTTCTCGTACGCCGTGAGACCCGCGCCGAAGACCTCCAGGTCCACCCAGGGCCCGCCGCGGCCCACGCCGAGGGTGAACCGGCCGCCGGAGGTGAGGTGCAGCAGTGCCGCCTGCTCGCCCAGGGCGACCGGGTGGACGGACGGCAGCACGCTCACCGCCGTGCCGACCCGGAGCCGCCGGGTGCGGCCGAGGAGCAGGGCGGCCAGTGTCACGGCCGAGGGGCAGACCCCGTACGGCACGAAGTGGTGCTCGGCCAGCCAGACGGAGTCGAGCCCCGCCTCCTCCGCCACCTCGGCGGTCCGCACCGCCCGGTGCAGTGGCTCCCCCTGGCCCTGGCCCGGGAACTGGGCTGCCAGAACGAACGTACCCACGCGCATCGCCTTCTGCCTCCTTGCGGCCGACGCGTATCTCCCCTCGCACAGGCACCAACGTCTGACACGTGCCAAAGGCAACGGCCGTTCATGAAGTTCTTGCGATTTTCGGCTAAGCCGTTCCGGGCGCGGCCCGGGGCACCGCGTGGCGGCCCTTAGGCTGGAGAGATCGGTCCGTGTTCCCAGACCCACGTGAGGTGTGCCCGTGTCCCCGCGTCACAACCGCTCCCGAGGCGGCGAGAAGCCCGCGCAGCAGGGCGACAACGGAGACCGGTACGGCGGTGTGCAGCGCACCGAGACCTGGCAGGGCGAGGAGTGGTGCGTCCGGCTGGTCGCCGGGGCGAGCGCCCCCGGCAAGCGTTACCGCTGCCCGGGCTGCGACCAGGAGATCCCGTCCGGCGCCCCGCACGTCGTGGCCTGGCCGGAGTACGGCGGGGTGGACGACCGCCGCCACTGGCACAAGGCCTGCTGGAACGCGAAGGACCGCCGCACCAGCAGGGTGCAGCGGTCCCGCAACGCGCCGAGGTACTAGGCGCCGAGGTACTGGGCCGAGGTACTGGGCCGAGGTACGGGAAGGTCACACGTCCCGGCTGTTCAGCAGCGCGTACGCGCCGCACAGGGCCGCCGCCGCGATCACCGCCATGATCAGCAGCGGCTCCCAGCCCGCCGGGCCCGAGTCGCCGAACGGCGGCCTCTCGCTGTAGAGCGAGATCATCTGCGACGGGATCGCGTAGGTGAAGAGGAACTTCTGCAGCGACTGCAGGGTCTGGTTGAACATGAACAGGGCCGCCACCAGCGGCATCAGCAGCAGACCGATCATCACCGTGATCGCGCCGGCCGAGTGCCGGATGAGCGTGCCGACCGCAAGCGACAGCAGGCCGAGCAGGGCCAGGTAGCCGCCCGCGCCGACCGTCGCCCGCAGCCACTCGGATGTCGTCGGCGTCGCCGCCGTGTCGACGAGGGCGACCTGCGCCACCGCCACGAGCGTCGCGAGGACGGTGGTGACCGTGAAGACGAGCAGGAAGAACACGATCGCCTTCGCCGTGAGCACCCGGGCCCGGCTCGGGCAGGCCGTCAGGGTCGTACGGATCATGCCCGTGCCGTACTCGGAGGCGATCGTCAGGACGCCGAGGGTGATCACGCAGATCGACGCCGGCAGCATCCCGAAGAAGCCGAAGGCGAGCGCGGACTGCTCGCCCATCGGGGCCTCGGAGGTCGCGGCGATCGCCGCCACGCCGATGCCGATGGCGAGCATCAGCAGGATCATGACCCCGAGCGTCCACATCGTCGAACGCACCGAGCGGATCTTCGTCCACTCGGAGGCGAGCGCGTCACCGAGGTGGGCGGCGCGGACCGGGATGGGCGAGACGTAGGCGTGCGGCGCCGGGGCGTGGTGGTGCGCGGGGGCGGTCATCGGGCGTCCTTCGGGGTGTCGCTCGGCTGCAGGCTGTTCGGCTGAGGGGCGCCCGGCTGCGGGGCGGCCGGAGGAGCGTACGGGCCGGGCGCGGGGGCCTGCGGACCGCCGGCGTACGGGTTCGGTCCGGGCGCGGGAGCCTGCGGGGCCGCGCCGTACGGGTTCTGTCCGGGCGGCGGCGGGGCGTACCAGCCCTGCTGCGGCACCTCCTGGACCTGCGGCTGCGGCGGCATCCCGTACCCCGGCTGCCCGGGCTGGAGCGGCGGCTGGAGGTGGGCGAGCCGGTCGTCGGTGGAGCGGTAGTCCACGGCGCCCTGCGTCAGCCGCATGTACGCCTCCTCCAGGGACGCCTGGTGCGGGGACAGCTCCCAGAGCCGTACGTCCGCGCCGTGCGCGAGGTCGCTGATCCGCGGCAGCGGCAGGCCCGTCACGCGCAGCGCCCCGTCCGGCTCCGGCAGCACATGGCCGCCGGCCTCCACGAGCACCGACGTCAGCTTCTCCCGCTGGGCCGGCTCGGTGCCCGGGGTCCGCACCCGGGCGAAGTCGGCGGAGTTCGCCGAGATGAAGTCCTTCACCGGCATGTCCGCGAGCAGCTGCCCCCGGCCGATCACGATCAGGTGGTCGGCGGTCAGCGCCATCTCGCTCATGAGGTGGCTGGAGACGAAGACCGTGCGGCCTTCAGCGGCCAGCTTCTTCATCAGGTTCCGCACCCAGAGGATGCCCTCGGGGTCCAGACCGTTGACGGGCTCGTCGAAGAGCAGCACCTGCGGGTCGCCGAGGAGCGCCGCCGCGATGCCGAGCCGCTGGCCCATGCCGAGCGAGAAGCCCTTCGAGCGCCGCCTGGCCACGTCCTGGAGGCCGACGACACCGAGGACCTCGTCGACGCGCTGGGCCGGGATGCCGGCCAGCTGCGCGAGCGAAAGGAGGTGGCTGCGGGCGCTGCGGCCGCCGTGCACGGCCTTGGCGTCCAGGAGCGCGCCGACCTGCCGGGGCGCGTTCGGCAGCTGCCGGAAGGGGTGGCCGCCGATCGTGACATGACCCGAGGTGGGCCGGTCGAGCCCCAGGATCATGCGCATGGTCGTCGACTTGCCGGACCCGTTGGGCCCCAGGAACCCGGTGACCACACCGGGCCTCACCTGGAAGGAAAGGTTGTACACGGCCGTCTTGGCGCCGTAGCGCTTCGTCAGGCCGACTGCCTCGATCATTCTCCAGCCCCATCGACAGGTCGGTCGCGTGCATCCGTGTCGGGGCGTGGCGGCCGTCGGCCGGAGCCCCCCGTATGAGCTAGGAGCTTATCCAGCCGTTGACGGTTCCGCCGAAACGCTCGGGATCAGGCGTCGCGCTTCTTCAGCACCAGGTAGCCGCCGAGCAGCGAGGCCGCCACCCACAGCGCCATGATCCCGAGCCCGCCCCAGGGTCCGTACGGCGCCTTCTCCGAGTTCATCGCGTCCGGGATGACCCGCATGACCTTCGAGCCGGCCTGGTCCGGGAAGTACTGGGCCACCTCCTTGGCCTTCGGTACGGCCGAGAGGATGTTCGACACCAGGAGCAGGAACGGCACCAGGATGCCGAGCGACAGCATCGACGAGCGCAGCATCGCCGCCACGCCCATCGAGAACAGGGCGATCAGACCCATGTAGAGCCCGGCGCCGATCACCGCGCGCAGCACGTTGTCGTCGGCGATGGAGGCACGGTGCCCGCCGAGCAGCGCCTGCCCCAGGAAGAAGGTGATGAAGCTCGTCGCGAGCCCCACCAGGAAGGCGAGCCCGCCCGCCACCGCGATCTTCGAGAAGAGGAAGGTCGCCCGCTGCGGCACGGCGGCCAGCGAGGTGCGGATCATGCCCGAGGAGTACTCGGTCCCCACCACCAGGACGCCGAAGACCACCATCGCCAGCTGCCCCAGGATCATCCCGGAGAAGCTGATCAGGGTCGGGTCGAAGGTGGCCCTCTCGACCGCCCTCATGTCGTCGAAGGTGGCGTTCGTCAGGGCGCTGAGACCCGCGCCCATCGCCACCGTGACGAGGAAGGCGCTCGCCAGCGTCCAGACGGTCGAGGACACCGTCCGGATCTTGGTCCACTCGGACTGCAGGACCGCGGTTTCCACTGCCATCGATCAGGCTCCCTTGGAGGTCGAGCCGGAGGGCGCGGAGGTCGAGCCCCACCGGGGGCCGGGCGCCGCGGCGCCGCCGTGTACGTCGGTGCCGTGCGCGTGGTACTCGACCGCGGCGGCCGTCATCTGCATGAACGCTTCTTCGAGGGAGGCGCGCTGGGCGCTCAGCTCATGCAGCACGAGCCCGTTCTCCGCGGCCAGCTCACCGAGCTTCTCCGTCGTCGCCCCGTCCACCTCAAGGACTCCGCTGCCCGCCTCGACCACGATGAATCCGTTCGTGTGAAGCACGTCCCGCAGACGTTCCTGCTGAGGGGAGCGCATCCGTACGAAACTCCGGGAATTCTGCTGGATGAAATCCGCCATCGACGTGTCGGCCAGCAGCTTTCCCTGCCCGATCACGATCAGATGATCGGCCGTCAGCGCCATTTCACTCATCAGATGGCTGGAGACGAAGATCGTCCGGCCTTCGGCGGCCAACGCCTTCATCAGATTGCGGATCCAGTGAATTCCCTCGGGGTCCAGACCATTGACGGGCTCGTCGAACATCAGGATCTCGGGATCGCCCAGGAGCGCCGACGCGATCCCGAGCCGCTGCCCCATACCGAGGGAGAACCCCTTCGACTTCTTCTTCGCGACCGCCGTCAGACCCACCAGGTCCAGCACCTCGCCCACCCGGCTCGCCGGGATGCGGTTGGACTGCGCCAGACAGAGCAGGTTGTTGTACGCGGAGCGGCCGCCGTGCATCGCCTTGGCGTCGAGCAGCGCTCCGATGTACTTCAGCGGCTCGGACAGCTCCCGGTAGTGCTTGCCGTCGATCCGGACCGTCCCGCTCGTCGGGTTGTCCAGGTCGAGCATCATCCGCATCGTCGTCGACTTGCCCGCCCCGTTCGGCCCGAGGAAGCCGGTGACCACGCCAGGACGGACCTGGAAGGAGAGGTGGTCGACCGCGATCTTCGTCCCGTAGCGCTTGGTCAGGCCCTCAAGCTCGATCATGCGTCCCAACCTACGGGCGCGCAAAACCCCCCGCCACCGGAATGACGGGGGGTTCTCACGGGGTCTGCTACGCCAGGGGCGCTGTTACCGCGACTGCTGGGCCGGGACGCCGGCCGTGCGCTCGTCGTCGATCGGGGAGCCGGCGGCCGCCACCGCGGCACCGGTCAGCGTGGCCAGCATCTCGCGGACGTTGGTCAGCTGCGCGTTGATCGAGTCGCGGCGGTTCGTGAGCGCCGCCAGCTCGCGCTCCGATTCCGAACGGATCCGGTCGGCCTTGGCGTTCGCGTCGGCCACGATGTCCTCGGCCTGGCGCTGCGCGGTCTCCACCGTCTGACGGGCCCGGCGCTCCGCGTCCGTGCGCAGCTTCTCGGCCTCCAGGCGGAGCTGCTCGGCGCGGTGCTCGATCTCCGCGAGGCGCTTCTCGGCCTTCGCCTGACGCGAGGCCAGGTCCCGCTCCGACTGCTCGCGGCGCTTCGCCAGGTTCGTCTCGAAGTCCGCGGCGGCCTGGGCGGCCTTGGCGCGGGTCTCCTCGAAGAGGGCGTCCGCCTCCTCGCGCTTCGACTGAGCGTCCTTCTGGGCCTCGGCGCGCAGCGAGTTGGCCTCGCCCTGCGCCTTCTCGACGATCCGGACGCCCTCGTCCTCGGCCTTCGCCTTGCGCTCGGCCGCGAACGACTCCGCGTCGTTGCGCACCTGCTGGGCGGCCGACTCGGCCAGCTCGCGGTGCTGCTCGGACGCGCGACGGGCCTCCTCACGCAGGTCCTTCGCCTCCTCCTCGGCGAGCCGGAGGATCTTCTCGACCCGGGCACCCAGACCCGCGTACGACGGCTCGGCGTCGGTGACCTGCGCCTGGGCGTTCTGCGTCTCGAGGTGGAGTTCCTCGATGCGCTTCTCCAGGGAGGTGATGCGGGACAGGGCGCTGTCGCGGTCGGACACGAGCTTGGTAATGCGGTCGTCCACCTGACCGCGGTCGTAACCGCGCCGCACGAGCTCGAAGCCGAAGGGGGAGGAAGTGTCGCTCATGGGGTTCCTGTCGAATGAGACCGGTGAGGTGTTAGAGGGAATCCTAGGGGCCGAAGCGGCGTGTCATCGAGCGTATGCCCGTTTGATCTGGAGAATGTCCAGCCTTTTGAGTGGCTAGCCGTCCTGGGACTTGCCACCCGAACGAGTGGACCCCGCCGACGCACCCGCCTTGACCCCGTCCTTTCCGGTGGACGGCGTCTCGAAAGACTCCAACGCCTCCAGAACGTCCTGGACACGGGAGATCTCGGCGTTGATGTCCTTTCGACGGCGCGTCAGCACCTCCAGCTCGCGCTGCCCGTCCGCGACGGTCTTCTCCGCCTCGGCCGCCGCCTCGTCGCGGATCCGCTCGGCCTCCGCCCTGAGGGCCTCCGCCTCCGCGATGACCGAGGCCTTCTTCTGCGCGGCCTCCTTCAGGAGCCCGTCCGCCTTGCGGACCGCGGCGATCCGGACCTTGCTCGCCTCCGAACTCGCCTCCGAGACCATCTCCTTGGCCTTCTCGTCGGCCTCGGCGCGCTGCTCCTCGGCGGCCTTCACCAGCTTGTCGACGCGCTCGCCGGCCGTCTTCATCTGCTCGGCCGACTCGCGCCGCGCCCGCTCGTGCAGCTCCTCGATCTCCCCCTCGATCCGGCTCCGCAGCTCCTCGGCCCGGTCCCTTATGGCCGTCGCGTCGCTGCGCGCCCCGACCAGGAGCTCGTCCGCGTCCGTACGGGCCTGCTCCACCAGCGTGTTGCCCTCGACGGTCGCCTCGGCGACGATCCGCTCGGCCTCCTTGCGGGCCGCGCCGACCATCGTGTCCGCCTGCGACTCGGCCTCCGTGGTGGCGCGCAGCGCCTCCTCCTGGGCCTTGGCCATCAGCTGGTCGGCCTGCTCGGCCGCGTCGGAACGCTTCCGGGCCCCGGCCTCCCGGGCCTCGTCGAGCGTCCGGTCCGCCTCCTCGCGGGCCTCCGCGCGCATCTGCTCGCCCGCGGCGGCGGCTTCCTCCTTCACCCGCTCCGACTCGGTACGGATCCGCTCGGCGTCCCGCAGGGCCTCGGCGATCGCCTCGGCGCCCTCGGCGCGCAACCGCTCGGCCTCCTCCGCGGCGGCGCCGACGGTCCGGTCCGCCTCGGCGCGGGCGTCCGCGCCGACCGAATCGGCCAGCTCGGCCGCCTCGTTCACGATCCGCTCGGCCTCGGCCGTGGCCTCGCCGACGAGGGCGTCCGCCTGCTCGGCGGCGTCCGTACGGCGCTTGTCGGCGGCCTTGCGGGCGTCGTCCAGGATCTGGTCGGCGTCGGCGAGCGCGGCGTTGCGCAGGGCCTGCGCGTGCGCCTCGCCGTCGGCCTTGACCTGCTCGGCCTCGGTGCGCAGCCGCTCGGCGTCCTGCTCGGTCGTCTCGCGCAGTTCGGCGGCCTCGGCCGCGATCCGCTCGGCCTCGGCGGTGGCCTCGCCGACGAGGGTGTCGGCCTGCTCGGCGGCGTCGGCACGGCGCTTGTCGGCGGCCTTGCGGGCCTCGTCGAGGACCTGCTCGCCCTCGGTGCGGGCCTCGGCGCGCAGCGCCTCCGCCTGCGCCTCGCCGTCGGCCTTGACCTGCTCGGCCTCGGCCCGCAGACGGGCGGCGTCCTGCTCGGTCGTCTCCATGAGCTCGACCGCCTCGGCGGTGAGCCGCTCGGCCTCGGCGGTGGCCTCGCCGATCAGCGTGTCGGCCTGCTCGGCGGCGTCGGCACGGCGCTTGTCGGCGGCCTTGCGGGCCTCGTCGAGCACCTGCTCGCCCTCGGTGCGGGCCTCCGCCCGCAGCGCCTCCGCCTGCGCCTCGCCGTCCGCCTTGACCTGCTCGGCGTCGACCCGCAGCCGGGCGGCCTCGGCGGTGAGCCGCTCGGCCTCCGCCGTGGCCTCGCCGATCAGCGTGTCCGCCTGCTCGGCGGCGTCCGCACGGCGCTTGTCCGCGGCCTTGCGGGCCTCGTCGAGCACCTGCTCGCCCTCGGCGATCGCCGCGTCGCGCAGCGCCTCCGCGTGCGCCTCGCCGTCGGTCTTGAGCCGCTCGGCCTCCGCGCGCAGCTCGGCGGCCTCGGCCCCGATCCGCTCGGCCTCCGTCGTGGCCTCGCCGATCAGCGCGTCGGCCTGCTCGGCGGCGTCCGTACGGCGCTTGTCCGCGGCCTTGCGGGCCTCGTCGAGGACCTGCTCCGCCTCGGCGCCGATCCGCTCCGCCTCCGCGCGCGCCTCGCCGAGCGCCGTCTCGGCGCGCTCGGCGGCCTCCGAACGGATCCGGTTCGCGTCGTCCCGGGCGTCCGCCCGGGTGCGGGCCGCGTCCTGCTCGGCCGAGGCCAGCGCGTCCGTGACCTCCGTCCGTACCCGCTGGGCGTACTCCGCGGTGTCCGACCGCAGCTTTTCCGCCTCGGCGAGCGCGTCCGTGACCGTCCGCTCCGCGAGCGCCTTCGCGGCCTCCGACTCCTCCTGGGCACGCGCCCGCGTGGCGGCGGCGTCCTCGGTCGCCCGCTCGCGCTCCTCGTACGCGTCGGAACGGACCCGGTCCGCCTCCTCCTGCGCCTCGGTGCGGGTCCGCTCGGCCGCGTGCTCGGCGGCACTGCGCAGCCCGGCGATCTCCTCCTCGGCCTGCTCCCGCAGACCGGACACCGAGTCCCGCACCTCCTGCGCGGTCTGCTCGGCGGCGGTGACCATCTCGGTCGCCCGCGCGTCCGCCTCCTCGACCAGGCGCTGCGCCTCGGCCTGCGCCTCCTCCACCCGCTTGCGGGCGGCGGCGAGGAGCTCCTCGGACTGCTCCCGGGCGTGCTCGCGCTCCCGGCCGGCCTCGGAACGGGCCGACTCCAGCGTCTCCTCGGCCTCCCGGCGGCGCCGGACGGCCTCGTCCTGCGCGGCGGCCAGCGCCTCGGCGGCCTCGGCGGCCACCCGCTCGGCGGCCGCGGCGGCCTCGGCCCGCATCCGGTCGGCGGTCTCCTGGGCCTCCGTGCGCAGCCGCTCGGCCTCCTCGGACGCCTCCGTGCGCAGCCGTACGGCCGCGGACTCCGCCTCGGTACGCGTGGTCGACGCGTCCGACGAGGCCTCGGCGCGCAGCCGCTCGGCCTCCTGCTCGGCCTGCTCCCGCAGCGTACGGATCCGCTCGGCGGCCTCGGTCCGCAGCCGCTCCGTCTCCTCGGCGGCCTCGCGCCGGATCCGCTCGCCCTCGGCCCGCGCCTCGCTGAGCTCCTCACCGGCGGCCGTGACCTTCGCCTCGGCGTCGGTGTGCAGGCGGGTCAGCTCCTCGGCGGCCTCCGCGCGGCGCGCCTCGGCGGCCCGCTCGGCGTCCGCGCGCAGCCCGGCGGCGGCCTCCTCGGCCGCGCCCGTCACCGAGGCGGCCTGCTCCTCGGCCTCGGCGCGCAGCCGCTCGGCCTCGGCGCGGGTGCGCTCCAGGGTCTCCTCGGCCTGGGTCCGGAGCGTCTGGGCGCGCTCCATCGCCTCCGACTTGACCCGCTCGCTCTCGGCACCGGCCTTGGCGCGCTGCTCCTCGGCGTCCGTACGGGCCTTGGTGAGGAGCTCCTCGGCGGTCCTGGCCGCCTCCTCGATCTGCTGGAGGGCCTCGCGCCGGGCCTCGCCGCGGATCCGCTCGCCCTCGTCGACGGCCTCGGCGCGCAGCGCCTCGGCCTCGCCGCGCAGCCGCCGGGCCTCCTCCTGGAGCTCGACCGTCTTGGCGCGGTACTCCTTGGTGTCGTCCTTCGCCGAACCGAGCAGTTCGTCGGCCTGCTCCCCGGCCTCGGCGCGCAGCCGGTCCGCCTCGGTCTCGGCCTCGCGGCGGACCCGCTCGGCCTCCTCGGCGGCCTTGCGGGTGGTCTCCCGGGCGTCCTCGGAGGCCTTGGTGAGCATCTCCTCGGCGCTGCGGGCGGCCTTGGCGAGCGCGGCGGCGGAGTCCTCGGCGGCGGCGGTGACGGCCTTCTCGGAGGCCTCCGTGACGAGCTTCTCCGCCTCGGCGGTCGCCTCGCGGAGCTTCTCCTCGGCCTCGGCCTTGAGCGCCTCGGTCTCCTTGGTGGCCTCGCCGACCAGCCGGGCGATCTCCGCCTTGGCGGTGCGGGTGCGCTGCTCGTTGACCTGGTCGGCGGAGGAGAGCTGCCGGGCCGCGGCCTCCTTGGCCTCGGTGAGGGCCTTCTCGGCCTCGGCGCGGGCGGCCCGGAGCCGCTCCTCGGCCTCCTGCATGCGCTGCTCGGCGGCGCGGGACAGGTCGGCGGCCTGGCGGCGGGCCTGGTCGGTCTCGGCCGCGGTGGTGGAACGGAGCTGCTCGGCGTGGCTGGTGGCCTCCTGCGCCTGGCTGGAGGCGGCGGAGAGGAGCCGCTCGGCGTCCTTGCGGGCGCGCAGCAGAATCGCTTCGGCCTCGCCCCGGGCGGACTCCGCCTCGGCGCCGACCCGGCGGCTGGTCTCCTCGGCGAGCCGGGTGGCCTCGGCGCGGGCGGTGGCGAGGGACTGCTCGGCCTCCGCGCGGGACTCCTCCATCAGGCGGCGGGCCTGCGACTCCGTGCGGGCGCGCAGCTGTTCGGCCCAGGCGACGTTCTCGTTGACGTGCGCCTCGACGGTCTGGCGGCGCTCGTTGAGCTCCTGGTCGAGCTGCTGGCGGCGCTGGACGGCCTCGTTGTGCAGCTCGGCCTGGAGCCGGGCCTGGTGCTCGGCGTGCTCCTGGAGGATCCGCTGCGTCTGGGCGCGGGCCTCGCGCAGCTCGCGCTCGGCGTCCTGGCGGAGCTGCTCGGCCTGCGCCTGCGCGTTCCGCAGGAGCTGCTCGGCCTGGTAGCCGATGTCGGCGCTGTCGTACGCCGGCCGGGACGCGATGGTGCGGCGCGCCTCGTGGAGTTTGGCGCGCAAGACCTCGACCTGGTAGCCCAGGTCCTCGGCGTGCTGGACGGCCTTCTCGCGTTCGGTCTTCAGCCGGTCCATCTCGGCTTCGAACCTGGCGAGATGGTCGTCTTCAGCTCGGTGGCTCTCCTGGCGTTCGTAGCCCCGCACTGCGCGGTCCCATCCTTCCCCGAGCTCTTCGAGCAGGGGAGACCCCAACCCTGGTCGCAACTCCTGCGAGCACGCCCTCACGGCCGAGGACGGACCCCCGGGGAATCGTGGCAGATCGGACGACCCCGACATCCCGACTTCGGCGCCGCACGGAGCGGCTCCGACCTGCCCCGGCCCGGAGTCGCCCACTCTACCGGGCCGGGAATCCGGAGGTCAGTGCTCCGCTGAGGAGTGGTCAGCCGACGGCTCGGCGGAGGTGACCAGTTCGGTCAGGACGCCGTGGCAGTCCTTGGGGTGGAGGAAGGTGATCCGGGAGCCCATGGAGCCGATCCGCGGCTCGTCGTAGAGGACGCGGACGCCCTTGCCGCGGATGGCCTCCGCGTCCGCGTCGACGTCCGCGGTGCCGAAGGCGATGTGGTGCACGCCCTCGCCGTTCTTGGCGAGCCACTTGCCCACCGCGGAGTCCTCCCGGGTCGGCTCGAGGAGCTGGAGGTACGAGGCCCCGCCGTCGTCGGTGGCGTTGATCTTGAGCATGGCCTCGCGGACGCCCTGCTCCTCGTTGACCTCGGAGTGGAAGACCTCGAAGCCGTACGTGGCACGGTAGAACTCGACAGTCTTGGCCAGGTCGAAGCAGGCGATCCCGATGTGGTCGATACGCGTCAGCATGCCTCCAGTGCACCGCTGGAAGGGTGGTTACGCAACGTGCGCGCCGTCACACCTTTCGGCCGGTGACCGCGCGCCGCACCGCTCAGTACATTGGCGGTAAACCCTCGTTCACTCCTCATCCCAAGGGGCCGTGCCTCATGTCTGGAACGACCGGTACCACTTCAGTGATCGTCGCGGGCGCCCGCACGCCCATGGGTCGCCTCCTCGGCTCGCTCAAGTCCTTCTCGGGCGCCGACCTCGGCGGCTTCGCCATCAAGGCGGCCCTCGACCGGGCCGGCATCGGCGGCGACCAGGTGCAGTACGTGATCATGGGCCAGGTGCTCCAGGCGGGCGCCGGCCAGATCCCCGCCCGTCAGGCGGCCGTCAAGGGCGGCATCCCGATGAACGTCCCGGCGCTCACCATCAACAAGGTGTGTCTGTCCGGCCTCGACGCTATCGCGCTCGCCGACCAGCTGATCCGCGCCGGCGAGTTCGACATCATCGTCGCCGGCGGCCAGGAGTCCATGACCAACGCCCCGCACCTGCTCCCGAAGTCCCGCGAGGGCTTCAAGTACGGCGCGATCGAGATGCTCGACTGCATGGCGTACGACGGTCTCACCGACTCCTTCGAGGGCATCGCCATGGGCGAGTCCACGGAGAAGCACAACACCCGCCTGGGCATCCGGCGCCCCGAGCAGGACGAGATCGCCGCGCAGTCGCACCAGCGCGCCGCCGCCGCCCAGAAGAACGGCATCTTCGAGGCCGAGATCACCCCGGTCGAGATCCCGCAGCGCAAGGGCGAGCCCGTCGTCTTCTCCAAGGACGAGGGCATCCGCGCGGAGACCACCGTCGAGTCCCTCGGCAAGCTCCGTCCGGCCTTCGCCAAGGACGGCACCATCACCGCCGGCACCTCCTCGCAGATCTCGGACGGCGCCGCCGCCGTCGTCGTGATGAGCAAGGCCAAGGCCGAGGAGCTCGGCCTGGAGTGGATCGCCGAGATCGGTGCCCACGGCAACGTCGCGGGCCCGGACAACTCGCTCCAGTCGCAGCCGTCCAACGCGATCCTGAACGCCCTGAAGAAGGACGGCCTGAGCGTCGAGGACCTCGACCTGATCGAGATCAACGAGGCCTTCGCCGCCGTCGCCGTCCAGTCAATGAAGGACCTCGGCGTTACCCCCGACAAGGTGAACGTCAACGGCGGCGCGATCGCCCTCGGTCACCCCATCGGCATGTCGGGCGCCCGTCTCGTGCTCAGCCTGGCCCTGGAGCTCAAGCGGCGCGGCGGCGGCATCGGCGCGGCCGCCCTCTGCGGCGGCGGCGGCCAGGGCGACGCCCTGATCGTCAAGGTCTCCGGCAAGTAATCCCGCAATCGAGGAGCAGCGCAGATGGTGGACGTCCCCGAACTCGTCGCCCAGGCACGAGAGGGCAGGCCGCGGGCCGTGGCCCGGCTGATCTCGCTCGTGGAGGGGGCGTCCCCGCAGCTGCGCGAGGTGATGGCGGCGCTCGCGCCGCTCACCGGCGGCGCGTACGTGGTGGGCCTGACCGGCTCGCCGGGCGTGGGCAAGTCCACGTCGACGTCCGCGCTGGTCTCCGCGTACCGCCGGGCGGGCAAGCGGGTCGGCGTGCTCGCCGTCGACCCGTCCTCGCCGTTCAGCGGGGGAGCGCTGCTCGGTGACCGGGTCCGGATGTCGGAGCACGCCTCCGACCCGGGCGTCTACATCCGCTCCATGGCGACCCGCGGCCACCTGGGCGGGCTCGCCTGGTCCGCCCCGCAGGCCATCCGCGTCCTGGACGCGGCCGGCTGCGAGGTGATCCTCGTGGAGACCGTCGGCGTCGGGCAGTCGGAGGTGGAGATCGCCTCCCAGGCCGACACCTCCGTCGTGCTGCTCGCGCCGGGCATGGGCGACGGCATCCAGGCCGCGAAGGCGGGCATCCTGGAGATCGGCGACGTGTACGTGGTGAACAAGGCCGACCGGGACGGCGCGGACGCCACCGCCCGGGAGCTCAACCACATGCTGGGCCTGGGCGAGGCGCGGGCGGCCGGCGACTGGCGGCCGCCGATCGTGAAGACGGTCGCGGCGCGCGGCGAGGGCATCGACGAGGTCGTGGAGGCCCTGGAGAAGCACCGCGCCTGGATGGAGGAGCACGGGGTCCTGGCGGAGCGCCGCCGGGCCCGTGCGGCGCGCGAGGTGGAGACCATCGCGGTCACCGCCCTGCGCGAGCGGATCGGCGACCTGCACGGCGACCGGCGCCTGGACGCGCTGGCGGAGCGGATCGTCGCGGGCGGCCTCGACCCGTACGCGGCCTCCGACGAGCTGGTCGCGAGCCTGACCGGAAACTGACGCCGGTACACACGGAAAGGGCCTCTCCGGTCACCGGAGAGGCCCTTTCCGTACTCTGTCAGGTCACGGCTTGCCGCGGCGGCCGCGGAGCTGTTCGGCGACCGGTTTGAGGGACTCGTGGAGGTCGCCGAGGGCCTCGCCGGTGAGCTGGTCGATGAAGTGCCTGCGCACCGACTCGACGTGGTGCGGGGCGACCTTGCGCATGGTCTCCATGCCGTCGTCGGTGAGGACGGCGTAGAGCCCGCGGCGGTCGGACTCGCAGTTCTCGCGGCGGACGAGTCCGGCGTTCTCCATGCGGGTGATCTGGTGGGAGAGCCGGCTCTTCGACTGGAGGGTGGCGGCGGCGAGGTCGCTCATGCGCAGCCGCCGCTCCGCCGACTCCGACAGGTTCACCAGGATCTCGTAGTCGTTCATCGTCAGGCCGAAGGGCTGGAGGTCCCGCTCCAGCTGGTACGTCAGCATGCGCTGGACGTCCAGGAACGTGCGCCAGGCGCACTGCTCGCCGTCGGTGAGCCAGGGGGTGGCGGTCTCGGTCTCCATATATGGATTCTACCTAAGAAGTTGAATACTTGACGAAGTCTGGGAGCGCGCGTTCGATGACGTCACACTCCGCAGACTACCGTTCACAGACCGAAGCGACGCTGGAGGTCACCGAGCTGGCCGGGAAGCCGCGGTACCGCGCCGAGCGGCCCCTGGCCGGAACCAGACACCCCGTGCCCGCCGGGAACGCCCGCCTGAGCCGGCGTCGCACCGACCGCCCGCTCCGGCATCAGCAGCTCCGTCGACTGCAGCAGTACCGTACCCGCTCCGACGAACTCGAACTGGTGCTCCTCGCCCGAGGTCCCGCCGATCCCCGTCAGCGCGCGGACCCCGCCCATCACACCCGTCATGTACCCGTGGTCGTAGTGGTGACAGGGCGAAGGGCAGTCCGCCCAGCCCACGAGCGCCTGCGGGTCCACCCGCATCGGCGGCTCCATGAAGACCACAGGACCGTTCGACGCGGCCACGAACTTGCCCGTGCCGATCAGCGTCACGAACCCCGGCACGATCGACTGCTTCAGCGCCAGCGTCGGCTGATAGGCCAGCAGGTTCCCCGAGCGGATCGTCAGATTGCCCTCGTCCAGGTCGTACGAGTTCACGTCGAACGCCCGGTCCGCGAGCAGCATCTTCCCGCTGCCCTCGGCCACCACCCAGTCGCTCGCGTGCAGCGGCGAGTGGAAGGACGTCCGCACCAGCCGGTCGAGACGGCCGTGCCCGATCCCGTTGAACTCGATCCGCCCGTAGTAGGCGATCATCTTCCCCTTCTGCAGGAACCACTGGGAGCCCTTGAGCTCCACGCAGAAGGTGTACGGATTGACGTTGTCGTCCGACGGCAGGGAGTGCGGGTCGTGGATGACAGGGGTGCTCACAGCTTCTCCTCCGAGGCCTGGACGTACACCGCGCCGCTGCCGCTCAGCTCCAGCTGGAACGCCTCGCCCGAGCCGCGCCCCACCATGTCGCGCCAGCCCAGCGCCGTGGAGAGCTTGTTCCGCACGTCGCCGTGGTGCGCCACGTACGCCTGCGGGTCCACGTGCACCGGACGGCCCGGGGTGATCGGCAGCTCGATGACGCCTCCGTGCGCCATGACGGCCACCGAGCCGTGGCCCTTCAGGGTCGTCGTGAACAGGCCCTGACCGGTCACCTGACCGCGGACCATGCCCATGACCCCGCCCTGCGAGCCCATGAACATCGTGCCCTGCTCCAGGGTCCCGTCGAAGGCGAGCAGCCGGTCGGCCTCCACGTACAGGGTGTCGCCCGTCAGTGCGATCACCTGGATGTGGTGGCCGCCGTGCCCGAACATCACCGTGCCGTTGCCCTCGACCGTCATCAGCGGGGTCGCCTCGCCGGCCACCCGGCGGCCGATCATCGACATCAGGCCGCCCTGACCGCCCGCGATGTTCGGCGTGAAAGTGACGTCGCCGCGGTACGCGAGCATCGCGCCGCGCTGACTGAACATCCGCTGCCCGGGGATGACGGTCGCCTCGACCATCTTCGAGTTGACCTCGCGGAACGGCATCAGATGTCACCCCCGATCGTGTTCCGCTCGCTCGGCTGCACGTACACGAGCCCGTCGCCCTCGAAGCGGATCTGGAAGGCCTCGCCGCCGCCCTCGCCCATCAGGGTGCGGAAGGTCACCCCGGACTGGAAGTGCTGCTGGAGGTTGCCCTGATGGGCGATGTACGCGCCCGGGTCGACCTGGAGCGGGTACTGCGGGGTCACCCGCAGCACCACCGCCGGACCGTCCGACATGATCGCCGCCTGGCCCGTGCCCTCGACGGTCGTGGTGAAGAGCCCGTTGCCCGTGGCGCCGCCGCGCAGACCCGTGAAGGTGGTGCCGGTGCGCAGTCCCGCGTCGGTGGCGAGCAGATTGCTCGCCTCCACCCACAGCTTGTCGCCGTGCAGCGAGACGAGATTGATCTCGGAGGCCCGGTCGGCGAACCAGCAGGTCCCCTGGCCGCGCACCTCCATCACCTCCATCTGCTCACCGGTGAGCCGGCGGGTCACCATGCCGCGCAGGCCCTCACCGCCACCGCTCATCTTCTTGAACGCCATCTGGCCGTCGTAGGCGACCATCGAGCCGTTCTTCGCCTTCACGGCGTCGCCGGTCATGGACACGGCGAGCACTTTGCTGCCCTGGAGTCGGAACGTTGCCACCCCAGGAAGGTACTGGGCCCCCGGCTAAAGAGACAGCAAAGGAGCCGTGCACAATGAACGGGCCCTTGTGCATCCGTTCACAAGATCGAACGAAGGTGACCCCCTCCGTGGACATCAAGACCGCTTCCTCCCTCCACCGGCTCCGGCTCGTCTCCGCGCCGGAGGCCGTCTCGTTCCTGCTCCTGCTGGTCTGCTCGGTGCTGAAGCGGACGACGGACTTCAACGCGGTCCCGGTCATGGGGGCGATCCACGGCATCCTCTTCGTCCTGTACGTGCTCTTCTGGCTGGACGCCTGGAACCGCACCAAGTGGAGCTTCGGCACCGCCGCCCTCTACTTCGTCCTCTCCGTGCTGCCCCTGGGCGGCTTCTACGCCGAGCGGAAGCTGAAGCGCGAGGCCGAGGACGCGGTCGTCGCCTCCCGCGCGCGGGCCGAGGCGGCCCAGGGCGCGGTGAAGGCATGAGCGTGATCGTCGCCTTCTCCGTGACCCCGCTGGGTGTGGGGGAGGAGGTCGGCGAGTACGTCGCCGACGCCGTCCGGGTCGTCCGGGAGTCCGGCCTGCCGAACCGCACCGACGCGATGTTCACCTCCATCGAGGGCGAGAGCTGGGACGAGGTGATGGACGTCGTCAAGCGCGCCGTCGCCGCCGTCGAGGCCCGCGCGCCGCGCGTCTCGGTGGTCATCAAGACCGACATCCGCCCCGGCGTGACGGACGGCCTGACCGCGAAGGTCGCGACGGTGGAACGCCACCTCGGCGCCTGACGATCAGCCCGCTTCCGGCTGCGACACCGCGATGCCCAGCGGGGTCCGCTCGTACAGCACCTGGTGGCCGTACCGCCGGGAGGTCAGCAGCCCCGCGTCCCGCAGCACCGACAGGTGCGAGGACACCGACGACGGCGCCCTGCCCAGGAGATGGGCCAGCGCCGTCGTCCCCATCGGCTCCGCCAGGGCGCACAGGACGTCCGCCCGCACCGGGCCGAGCAACCGCGAGAGCGCCTCGGGCGTACGGTCCCGGGGCTCCGACCACAGACCGCCGATCCCGCGCGCCGGATAGACCACCGTCGGCTGCCACGGCGGATCGAAACCGCTCACCACGTCCGGCCAGGTGAACACCGACGGCATCAGGACGAGCCCCTGACCGTCAAGCGGCCGGATGTGCTCACCGGGGTACGCGACGGTGAGCGTGGCCGTCCCCGCGTCCCACGCGAAGGACGGGTGCAGCTCACCCAGGAGCCGTTCGAGCCCGCCCTCCGCGAGCCGCCGCGAGTGGTACGCCACGTCCGCCTCCAAGAGCGCCCGCAGCCGGGGCCACTCCGGGGCGATCAGCGCCTCCCACGCGGCCTGGAGCAGATCCGCGAGCCGCAGCACCGCCGCGGCGGGGTCCGCGAGCATCCGCCGCCCCTCGGCCGTGCCGGCCGCCCCCGGCGTCTCCGCGAGCGCCCGCTCGAAGTCCTCCAGGGCGAGCGCCGGATCGGTCTCCCGTACGGCGGCGATCTCGTCCTCGAAGGCGGCGGCGGGACCCAGCGGCGGCGGATAGAGGAAGTCCGGGCTGTGGCCGCGCAGCGGCATCAGCAGCTGCAGCGGCGCGAGGTCGAGAGCGCGCGCGGCGCCCGCGATCCGCCGCATCCACGGCAGGTGGTAGCCCTGCTTCGCGGGCCGCGCGAGCACCCGCACCGCGGAGTGCGTCTCCCAGAGAGGCGAGAGCGCGAACCGGATCCGCAGCGGGTCGGCCTCGCCGAAATGCAGGTGGTACGGCACGGGCCCTCCGGACTTTCGGCTGGAGCCGAAAGTCTAGGGGCAGCTCCCGGCGCCGGGCAGGCTGCGCCCATGCCCGAGAACACCCCCAGGACGCCGCCACCGGCGCCCGCGCACCCCTCCGCCCCCGCACCTGCGGCGGCAGACACCACCGCGCCCGTGGCGGCAGACACCACCGAGCCCGTGGCCGCAGACACCACCGCGCCCGGGGGCCCCGAGGCCGCAGCGGTCCCCGCGCGCGTCGCGGTTGTCGCCGCCGCGCCGACCCCGGCGAGGGGCACCGCGCCCGCCGGGGCCCCTGGCCCTGATGCCGCGCCCGTCGCGGTGGACGCCCCCCGACCCGGCTACCGGGCCGTCTTCGCCGTCCGTGAGTTCCGGTTCGTGTTCGTCGCGCATCTGTTCTCGCTGCTCGGGGTCGTCGTCAGCGAGCTCGCGCTCACCGTGCTCGTGTACGACCTGACGAAGTCGCCGCTCCTCTCCTCCCTCACCTTCGCGCTCGGGTTCCTGCCCTACCTCCTCGGCGGCACCCTCCTCGCCGGGCTCGCCGACCGGCTTCCGCCCCGGCGGATCCTCGTCGTCTGCGACCTCGTCTGCGCGGGCTGCGTCGCGCTCATGGTCGCGCCCGCCACTCCCGTCGCCGTCCTGCTCCTGCTGCGCTGCGCCGTCGCCGTCGTCTCGCCCGTCTTCAACGGCACCCGTATGGCGACCCTCGCCGACATCCTCGGCGAGGGCGACCTCTTCGTCCTCGGGCGCTCGCTGCTGCGGATCGTCTCGCAGAGCGCCCTCCTCACCGGCTTCGCCGCCGGCGGCGTCCTCCTCACCCTCGTCCCGCCGCGCGGCGCCCTCGTCGTCACCACGGGCACCTTCCTCGCCTCCGCGCTGCTCCTGCGCCTCGGGACCGCCCGCCGCCCGGCCAGGGCCGCGGCGGCCGCGAGCGGGCTCTCCGGCACCTTCGCCGTGCTGCGCAACCGGCGCGTGCGGGCGCTGATGCTGATGTTCTGGGTGCCGCCGCTCTTCGCCGTCGTCCCCGAGGCCCTCGCCGCCCCCTACGCCGACGAGATCGGCGTCTCCACCGCGGCCCTCGGCCTCCTCATGTGCGCGCTGCCCGTCGGCACCATCGCGGGCGAGCTGTTCGCCGGATCGTTCCTGTCCACCGCGACCCGCTCCCGGATCGTGCTGCCGCTCGCCGTCGCAAGCGTCGTGCCGTACCTCCTGTACGGCCCCCGGCCGGGCCTCGCCCTCGCGGCCGTCGCCCTCTTCCTGGCCGGCGCCACCGGCGCGTACACCCTCGGCCTCGACGCCTGGTTCGTCGCCGCCGTCCCCGAGGAGCAGCGGGGGAGGGCCATGACCCTGATGACCGCGGGCATGATGACCGTCCAGGGCGTCGGCATGGCCGGGGCGGGGGCCGCGGCCGAGTTCGCCCCCGTGCACACGGTCGTCGCGGGCACGGGCGTCCTCGGCACGCTCTGCCTGCTCGCCGCCGCCGTCGAGCTGCGGGCGACCGGGGCGACCGGGGGCGACGACCGAAAGGCGAGACGGGGCTGACCGGCATATGACCAGTCGGTATGGTCGACGGGTGTCCAAGCCGCTCAGTCTTCCCTTCGACCCCATCGCCCGAGCCGACGAGCTCTGGCAGAAGCGCTGGGGCCCGGTCCCCTCGATGGCCGCGATCACCTCGATCATGCGCGCCCACCAGATCCTCCTGGCCGAGGTGGACGCCGTGGTCAAGCCGTACGGGCTGACCTTCGCCCGCTACGAGGCGCTGGTGCTGCTGACCTTCTCGAAGGCCGGCGAGCTGCCGATGTCCAAGATCGGCGAGCGGCTGCAGGTCCACCCGACCTCCGTGACGAACACGGTGGACCGCCTGGTGAAGTCGGGTCTCGTCGCGAAGCGGCCCAACCCCAACGACGGCCGCGGCACCCTCGCCTCCATCACGGAGAAGGGCCGCGAGGTGGTCGAGGCCGCGACCCGCGACCTGATGGAGATGGAGTTCGGCCTCGGCGCGTACGACACCGAGGAGTGCGCGGAGATCTTCGCGATGCTGCGCCCGCTGCGGGTCGCGGCGGGCGACTTCGACGAGGGCTGACGGCACCCCGACCCCCGCGAAGATCGCCCGGATCGTGCCGTTACGCTCGACGGCATGAAACCCAGCGTGCTGACCCGCTACCGCGTCATGGCCTACGTGACCGCCGTCATGCTGCTCATCCTCTGCGCGTGCATGGTCGCCAAGTACGGCTTCGGCGTCGGCGAGGGCCTGACCCTCGTGGTCTCCCAGATCCACGGCGTCCTCTACATCATCTACCTGATCTTCGCCTTCGACCTGGGCTCCAAGGCCAAGTGGCCGTTCGGCAAGCTCATCTGGGTGCTGGTCTCCGGCACCATCCCGACGGCCGCGTTCTTCGTCGAGCGCAAGGTCGTCGCGGAGACGCTTCCGCTGGTCAGCGGCGCGCAGCCGACCCCGGTGAACGCGTAACCCACACGCCCCGCACATATGTGCGGGGCGTTGCCATCGACATTTACTAGGACGTCCTAGTAAATTCGAAGCATGGACGCTGACGCCATCGAGGAAGGCCGCCGTCGCTGGCAGGCCCGTTACGACAAGGCCCGCAAGCGGGACGCCGACTTCACCACGCTCTCCGGCGACGCCGTCGAGCCGGTCTACGGGCCCCGGCCCGGCGACACCTACGAGGGGTTCGAGCGCATCGGCTGGCCCGGTGAGTACCCCTTCACCCGGGGTCTGCACCCGACCGGCTACCGCGGCCGGACCTGGACCATCCGCCAGTTCGCCGGCTTCGGCAACGCCGAGCAGACCAACGAGCGGTACAAGATGATCCTGGCCGCCGGCGGCGGCGGCCTCTCCGTCGCCTTCGACATGCCGACCCTCATGGGCCGCGACTCCGACGACCCCCGCGCCCTCGGCGAGGTCGGCCACTGCGGCGTCGCCATCGACTCCGCCGCCGACATGGAGGTCCTCTTCAAGGACATCCCGCTCGGCGACGTCACCACCTCCATGACGATCAGCGGCCCGGCCGTGCCCGCCTTCTGCATGTACCTCGTCGCCGCCGAGCGCCAGGGGGTCGACCCGGCCGTGCTCAACGGCACGCTCCAGACCGACATCTTCAAGGAGTACATCGCGCAGAAGGAGTGGCTCTTCGAGCCCGAGCCCCACCTGCGCCTCATCGGCGACCTGATGGAGCACTGCGCGGCGAACATCCCCGCGTACAAGCCGCTCTCCGTCTCCGGCTACCACATCCGCGAGGCCGGAGCGACGGCCGCGCAGGAGCTCGCGTACACCCTCGCCGACGGCTTCGGCTACGTGGAGCTCGGCCTCTCCCGCGGCCTCGACGTCGACGTCTTCGCCCCCGGCCTCTCCTTCTTCTTCGACGCGCACCTCGACTTCTTCGAGGAGATCGCCAAGTTCCGCGCCGCCCGCCGGATCTGGGCCCGCTGGATGAAGGAGGTCTACGGCGCCAAGACCGACAAGGCCCAGTGGCTCCGCTTCCACACCCAGACCGCCGGTGTCTCCCTCACCGCCCAGCAGCCGTACAACAACGTCGTGCGCACCGCGGTCGAGGCCCTCTCCGCCGTCCTCGGCGGCACCAACTCCCTCCACACCAACGCCCTCGACGAGACCCTCGCGCTCCCCAGCGAGCAGGCCGCCGAGATCGCGCTGCGCACCCAGCAGGTCCTGATGGAGGAGACCGGCGTCGCCAACGTCGCCGACCCGCTGGGCGGTTCCTGGTACGTCGAGCAGCTCACCGACCGCATCGAGGCCGACGCCGAGAAGATCTTCGACCAGATCAAGGAGCGCGGCCGCCGCGCCCACCCGGACGGCCGGCACCCGATCGGGCCGATCACCTCCGGCATCCTGCGCGGCATCGAGGACGGCTGGTTCACCGGCGAGATCGCCGAGTCCGCCTTCACGTACCAGCGGTCCCTGGAGAAGGGCGACAAGCGGGTCGTCGGCGTCAACGTCCACCACGGCTCGGTCACCGGCGACCTGGAGATCCTGCGGGTCAGCCACGAGGTCGAGTGGGAGCAGGTCCGCGTCCTCGGCGAGCGCAAGGGGCGCCGAGACGACGCCAAGGTCCGCGCCTCGATCGACGCGATGCTCAAGGCGGCCCGGGACGGCTCGAACATGATCGCCCCGATGCTGGAGGCCGTCCGCGCCGAGGCCACCCTCGGCGAGATCTGCGACGCACTGCGCGACGAGTGGGGCGTCTACACGGAGCCCCCGGGCTTCTGATCCCCGCACGGAAGACGACAGGGGCGGTACGGGAACTCCCGTACCGCCCCTGCCGTGTTCTCCGACTCCCGCTCAGCCGGTGGCCGCCCCCGTGTCTCCCCGCTCAGCCCGTCGCGGCCGCAGCGTCTCCCCGCTCAGGCCGTGGCCGCCGCGCGTGGCACCGTTCAGCCGCCGGTCGCCGCCGCGGTGTCCCGTTCAGCCGCCGGTCGCCGCCGCCGCGCCCAGGCCGCCCACCAGGAGCGCGGAGAGACGGGCCACCCAGGGGCCGTCCACCGGTTCCGCGCTGACGAGCGCGCGGTGCACGACCGCGCCCGCGATGACGTCGAAGATCAGGTCGTCGGTGGCGTCCACGGCCAGCGGGTCGCGGCCCTCCGGGAGTTCGCCGCGCTGCTGCGCCCGCTCGCGGCCGGCCAGGACCAGCCGCTTCTGGCGGTCGACTATCGAGGCGCGGATGCGCTCGCGCAGCGGTTCGTCCCGGGTCGACTCGGCGACCACGGCCATCAGGGCCGTCTTCGTCTCGGGCCGCTCCAGGAGGGCCGCGAACTGCAGCACCACGTGCTCGATGTCGGCCTGGAGGGAACCAAGGTCCGGCATCTCGAGCTCATCGAAGAGGACGGCCACGGCGTCCACCACGAGCTCGTTCTTGTTGGCCCACCGGCGGTACAGGGTCGTCTTCGCCACCCCGGCGCGGCCGGCCACGTCCCCCATCGTGAGCTTGGACCAGCCCAGCTCGACCAGGGCCGCACGGGTCGCCTCCAGGATGGCCGTGTCGGCCTCGGTGGAGCGGGGGCGCCCGGTACGGCTATTGCGGAGGTTGGTGCGGCTACACATGGAAAGCGACCATACCCGCCGGTAGGTATACCGCCAGAGGCCGGTGATGTGAGGCAGTTCACCGTACGGATCGGGCCCGCGCCCTCCCGCGGGCTCCGTCCCCGGAGTTACGCTACGACCCGTAGCGAAAGGCATTGAGCGGCCTGAGCGACAACCGCAGCATCGGGTGGGGACCCGGTGCGACAAGAAGGTACCGGGTGGGGATCCGGTGCCGACGAAGACAGAAGAACCGTGTCGTACGCGCGTCTCGCACACCGGCGGGAGATGCGCGGACGGCACGGTTCAGCCATGGCTTACCGGTTACGCGCGCGAAAGGGGGAGGATGTATCCATGCAGCCCCGAAACATGTCCATGAGCGGCGTCGTCGACCTCGCCGCGGTGAAGGCGGCCGGAGAGGCCAAGGCGAAGGCGGAGCAGGTGCGCGCCGAAGCCGCCCGGCAGGGTGGTTCCGCCGCGGTGCCCCCGTCGGCCCTGGTGATCGACGTCGACGAGGCCGGCTTCGAGCGCGATGTGCTCCAGCGCTCGGCCGAGGTTCCGGTCGTCCTCGACTTCTGGGCCGAGTGGTGCGAGCCGTGCAAGCAGCTCGGCCCCCTCCTGGAGCGTCTGGCCGTCGAGTACAACGGCCGCTTCCTGCTCGCGAAGATCGACGTCGACGCCAACCAGATGCTGATGCAGCAGTTCGGCATCCAGGGAATTCCGGCCGTTTTCGCGGTGGTCGCCGGTCAGGCGCTGCCGCTGTTCCAGGGCGCGGTGCCCGAGGCCCAGATCCGGGAGACCCTCGACCAGCTGATCCAGGTCGGCGAGGAGCGCTTCGGTCTCACCGGCATCGCCGTGGACGCGGACGCCGATGCCTCGGCCCCCGCCGCACGGCAGGCCGGCCCGTACGACGCCCTCCTCGAAGCGGCCATGTCGGCGCTCGACGCGGGCGACCTGGCGGGTGCCGTCCAGGCGTACAAGAACGTGCTCGCCGACGACCCGGCCCACCCGGAGGCCAAGCTCGGCCTGGCGCAGGCCGAACTGCTCACCCGGGTGCAGGATCTGGACCCCGGTGCCGTCCGCAAGAAGGCGGCGGACAATCCGGCCGATGTCGCCGCGCAGATCGCCGCCGCCGATCTGGACCTGGTGGGCGGTCATGTGCAGGACGCCTTCGGGCGCCTCGTCGAGACCGTGCGCCGCACGGCGGGCGAGGACCGGAACGCCGCTCGGCTGCGGCTCCTGGAGCTGTTCGAGGTGATCGGCGCCGACGACCCGCGCGTGACGGCGGCCCGGCAGGCTCTCGCCCGGGTGCTGTTCTAGGCCTCCGCGGGCGCCGGATCGTCTGACGATTTGGCAGCAGGGTGACAAAACGCGGCCGCGCTTTACCAAAACTTGGTAATCGCGGCCGCTGTTACTTGCAGTAAATCGAACCCGGCGTTCTGTCCTGATTCATCCGATGATCTCCTGACATTCCCCGTCGCTCGAACGTACCCAGCGTGCCCGTTCGGTCCCGCCCCGCCATGACGTGGTTATCCACCCGTTACTAGCCAGTAACGAACCCCCTTGTGCGGGGGGCCGGAATGGACCACGATCGGCGACGCTCGGTCCGAACCGCACCACCCCGGCAACCAACCGGGAAGCGGCGAGGGTCCCCACCGAGTGGACCGGTGTTCCGGCACCGGTCGTGGACAGGGGGGTTCCCGCTCTCACCGAACGGGGCCTGTCCAAATCAGGTCGCGTTCGAAGGCGCGACCCATGGTTGTCGCTCGGGGGTGATCGCCGGTGATTCGGACGCGCATCGCGCCGCCTGATGCCTCGGCGCTCTCCTTCCCGAGGACGTAGCTCTTCTCCCATCCCAGGGTGGCCCCCAGGGTCCCTCCGGAGATGTACGTCCGAGAAGGAGGAATTCTCATGATGTCCCAGGTTCGTGGCGGAACCAGATGGAAGCGGTTCGCCCTCGTCATGGTCCCGAGCGTGGCCGCGACGGCCGCGATCGGTGTCGGCCTGGCCCAGGGCGCGCTCGCCGCGTCCTTCAGCATCTCCGGCCAGGAGTTCAAGGTCAGTGCTGACAGCCTTGAGGGCACGAACTTCGTCCAGTACGGCAGCGTGGACACGGGCAAGAAGCTCGACGGTTCGGACCTCGCCGCGCCCGTCGCGGTGTCCGGCTTCTCCACGGCCAAGATCACCAACATGTGCCAGTCCGTGGTGACGCCGAAGGTGCCGTTCATCAACGACTCGGTCACCCTCCGTCTGACGGCCGGCACCAAGGCCGCCGAGACCGGCGATGACAAGGACAAGGTCATCGCGTCGGACATCTACCTCGATGTCTCCGACCTCCAGGCCGACGCCTACTTCAAGCACATCGACATCGGCGTCGCCGCGGGCAAGCTCAACGAGTTCGGCGGCCAGCAGGTCCCGGGCAAGCCGGGCATCCAGCCGAACACGGCCGCCAACCCCTACGGCTTCGGCCAGCGCGCCGAGACGGCGACGCTGACGAGCGTGAAGCAGCGTGCCTGGGCCACCACGGCCGGCACCTTCAAGCTGCCCGGCCTGCACCTGTCGCTGTCCAAGGGCGTCGACGAGTGCTACTAGGACCGGCCGGTCCATAAGGACCGATCCGTTCCGGAGGGTGGGGCCGCCGCGCGCGGTCCCACCCGCCAGGTTCCTTCTTCATCTTTCTCAGCAACACCGCTTCCAGGGAGCTGTTCCATGAGCGCCGAGATCCCCGCCTCCCGCGAAGTCCCCGTAAAGGAGAACCGGTTCAAGGTCTGGCGGCAGACCAGGCCCTTCTGGGCGGGACTGTTCACCATCCTGGGCGGCGTACCGATCGCCTACCTCCCGTACGGAGACCTGCGGCTCGGCAACATCACGCTCGCCTTGGCCACGACCGCCGGTGCCGGCGCGCTGATCATCGGCGTCCTGCTCATCACGCTCGGACTGACGATGTGGTTCCAGCCCATGGTCCGGGTGTTCGCGGGTGTCGCGGCGATCGTCCTGGCACTCGTCTCCATCCCGGTGTCGAACTTCGGTGGCCTCGTCATCGGATTCCTGTTCTCCCTCATCGGTGGCGCCATGTCCGCCTCGTGGGCGCCCGCGCGCCCGGTCGAGAAGGCCGAGGGCGCAGAAGAGGACGACAGCCGGCCTGAGACCTCGGACGAGGCAGGCGCGGAGTCCGAGACGGAGGTCGTGCCCGCGGCCGTGATCCCGGAGCAGGCCGCGTACGCGGAGCAGGCCGCGTTCCCGGAGCAGCGCGAGGCGGAGCACCAGGCGACCGAAACGACGATCGACGCCAACGGCGGGAGGAACAGTGCGGGGTGACGAGAATCAGTCGGCGCTCGCGAAGGAGGGCCCGCGGCACGCGGCCCCGCGCAAGTCGCTGCTGAACAGGATCCAGGGACCCGCGGGGCGGGCGATGGCCCTGGCGGCCATGCCGACCGCGGTGTTCGTGGGCATGGGCCTCACGCCCAAGCTCGCCCTCGCGGACAGCAAGGACATCCCCTTCGCCCCGGGCCCCTGCGTGACGCGCTCGGACGAGCCGACGCCGGACGCGACGGAGACGGCGACCCCGACGGAGAGCGCGAAGCCCACCGCCGGCGCCTCGCCGACGGACACCGCCACGGCGACCGCCACGCCCTCCGCCACCGCGACGCCGGACGCGACCCCGACGCCCACCGCGACGCAGGGCGGACAGACCGCCGCGCCGCAGACGCTGCAGCAGCACGCGACGACCGCACCCGCGCCCGCCGCGACTCCCACGGCCACCCCCTCGCCGACGAAGTCCAAGAACCCGCTGGACCCGCTGGGCCTGGGCGACGCCCTGAAGGACCTCTTCGACGGCCCGGACAAGACGCCGACGGCCACGCCCACGCCCACCACGGCACCGACCACGGCCGCGCCCACCCCGACGGAGACCCCCGCCGACAAGGCGCCGGCCACCGAGGCGCCCTCCGCGCCCGCGAAGCCGAAGGCAGTGGACGAGGCCACGCAGAAGACGAAGACGGCGATCGAGAAGGCCGCCGCTGAGGCCGGTGCCCAGGTCGAGGAGCTCCCCGAGAGCGCCAAGGGCCTCGACGCCAAGCCGGACACGGACATACCCGACGGGGCGAAGCCCCGTTTCCCGTGCCCCGAGCCGGACCCCGAGGCGCTGGCCGCGGCCGATCTGGAGCCCGGCCTTCCGCTGCTCCCGGACGATCCGTGGCGACTGGACAGTACGAGGCTCGAACTGATCGGCCTGAAATACCACGGCATCGTCGAGGTGAAGACCGGCAGCGGCAAGATCAAGAAGGTCCTGAAGTTCACCGCCAGCAACGTCAACATCAAGGACCTGCACCAGACGACGGTCCACTCGGAGGGGCTCTCGGGTCACGTCCGTTCCACCCCGGGCAAGACCTCGACCATCACCGACGGCACGGTCACCATGTACACGGAGTCCCTGAAGGGCAACCTCTTCGGGCTCATCCCGGTCACCTTCACCCCGGAGACCCCGCCGCCGCTTGACGTGCCGTGGGCCGTCTTCACCAGTGTGACGGTGATACAGGCGGGCCAGTTCGGCGGCACCCTCACGGTCCCCGGCCTCCACAACACGATCGAGCCCAGCTGAACCCCGGGCACCATCCGGGAGTCGTACGTCGTGGCCCGCACTGATGCAGAGTGCGGGCCACGACGCGTTCACAAGGGCTTGAAACAATCTTCACAGAATCAAACTAGAGTTCTATTTTGATGGGTGTTGACGCCGATCGACCTCAGCGTGCGGGCGTCGGGGGGCGGCCGTCGTGCAGAGATCCTCCTTGCGTCTGCGCAGGTAAACCCTGTGAGGACCCATCACACCTATGCTTCGCCAACTCAACCGCCCACTACATCGGGCGGGAATCTGCGTGGCCGTCCTGAGCGCCATGCTGGCCGCGCTGTTCGTAGCTACGAGACCTTCCTTTCACTGGACCGACGACACCGAAACGGTGGTTGCCCAGCAGGTCCAAGCGGCACCCGGCCCGGTCATGTTCCCGCTCTTCGCCCGTAAGTCCGGCCGGCTGTACGACTACGAGCCCAAGGGCACGGGAGGCTTCCAGCCCATGGTCGACATGGGAGGCGGCTGGGCCGAGGCGGACGCCATCGTGCAGGCCAACGTCTCCGAGGCCGGCAAGGGCAATGACCTGTACCACCGTATCGACGGCACGCTCTACTACACCGCCGAGCACGGCAACGACACCAAGGTCGTCGGCGGGGGATGGCAGATATACGACCAACTGGTCTCCGTGGGCAACATGGGAGGGACGGCCGAACCGGACCTCGTCGCCCGGCACACGGACGGCACGCTCTGGCTCTACGCGGCCCGACCCGACGGCGTGCTCCAGCCCCGTATGCGGATCGGCAGCGGCGGCTGGGGCGCCATGACCGCACTCGTCGGCCGCGGCGACTACACCGGCGACGGCAACACCGACCTCATCGCCCGGCACTCGGACGGCACGCTCTACCTCTACCCCGGCACCGGCAACTACGTGGCGGACGGGGTCCTAGGGGCGCGCATCACCGTGGGCACCGGCTGGAACGTCCACAAGCTGATCGTCTCCGCAGGCGACAACAACGGCGACGGGAGGACCGACCTGATCGCCGCGGACACGGCCGGCCTGCTCTGGCTCTTCAAGGGCACCGGAAACCCCGCCGCTCCCTTCGCCCCTCGCGTGCAGATCGGCACCGGCGGTTGGGCAGCCTTCGACCACCTCTTCTGAGGCGCGTCCCCTTCCCCTTCCGCCATTCCGTACGAGAACGGTTGACCCACCATGCGTATGTACGCGCCTCCGGACGGCCGCCGCGCCTCCCTCAGATGGACGCGGCTGCTGAGCGCCACCGCCCTGACCACCGCGCTCGCTGTGGCTTTTACGAGCAACCAACTGCCCCGGACGGCGGAGCCCATGGCCCCCGTCGCCGCCCTGGCCGACGTGCCCGGGAACGAGCCCTTCGACTTCGACGCCGCCGCAAGGGTGCGCGCTGAGCAGTGTCTGCTCAACCTGACGCTCCGCAGGGGCGGGCAGGAACTGAAGGCCTTGTCCAGGAGCGGACTGAACGGCACCGAAGCCGAACTGCACGCCGCAGCCGTGAGTCAACGGTGGCAGGACGGCAACACCCCCCTTGCCATCGCCTGGGACAAGGACAACGCGTGGAACAACGCCAAGGGCAGTGAACTGGGGGCCCGGGACGAGGTCTGGGAACGGTCCCTGCTGATCCCGCCGCAGACCACTCCGCCCGGCTACACGGTCGCCGGGTTCGAAGAGATCGGAACTGAGGACAACCCCTTCTACACCACCGGAGTGATGGCCGGTCTGGGTGCGCTGTACTTCTCCACCGAGTCCGACATCTACTTCACGGACCAGACGCCGGTCGCGAGCAAGGAGTCGGTGGACGCGGTCAACGCGATCGCCGCGGCCCGCTACTCCGAGGACCGCCACGAGGACTGGGCAGCGCTGGACGCACTGAAGTGGAAGATGAGCTTCATGCACCCGATGTACGCGGACGACGCGCGCATCTTCCTCCAGCACGGCGGCTTCCCGACGACCGCGCCGGGGCCGGACACCATGGAGTTCCGCCTCGACGTCGAGGCGCTCAAGGCGCGGTTCGCCTCCTGCACGACGCACAACCCGCTGGACCCGTACAACGTGCTGGGTCCCGAGGTCGCCCAGGCCTCCGTCGAATGGCAGAACGAGTTGTCCGGCCAGAAGGCGCAGCGGGCCGTGATCATGGATGCCGAGGCGAAGGCCTCCCGGCACCTGGGAGTGGCCTCACAGGCGATGGCCGAGGCGCTGGCCCAGTCCCTCATCGCGAGCCGGCTCACCGACTGGCAGGCCCACTGGGTCAGGCAGTCCCCGAGCTCGACGGACTTCTATCCGACGGCCGCCGAGTTCGCGGAGGTCAAGACGAACATCGCCCGCGCCCGGGAGCGGGCCCAGGGCCGGGTCTTCGTCGCCGGACGCGCCGCCCTCGCGGCGCAGGAGGAGGCGGCACGGGCGGACGAGGCCAAGATCGAGGCGTACTCCGTCGCCGACGCCGCCGGCCTGCCGCGCGGCCGCGGCCTGATGTACGGGCAGCAGGCCGTACAGGTCGCCAAGGCGTCCGCCGCCGCCGCGCAGGCGGCCTTCAAGGCGACCGAGACGGCGGCGAACGCCACCCGCGCGTCCGCGGCGGACAGCAAGACCCTGATGGCACTGGCCGAGACGCAGGCGCACGCCTCGAAGGCCGAGTTCCGCCGCAAGGCCGCCGAGGAGGCCGAGGCGCAGGCCAAGGCCGCAGCAGAGGGCGTGGCGCTGCAGGCGAAACTGGCGGCGGACAACGCCGCGAAGGCGAAGGCCGCGCAGGCGAAGGCGGAGGCCGCTGAGGCATCGGCGAAGACGGCCGCTGCGGATGCGAAGGCCAAGAGGGAGAAGGCGGAGGCCGGGCGCGACATCGCCGCCGCTGAGCGGCGCCGAGCGGACAGCGAGAGGGCAAAAGCCGATGCCGCCGAAGCGAAGGCGGTACAGGAGCGTCAGGCAGCTGCCGCTGCTCTCTCTGCCGCTCAGACAGCGGGGGAGACGGCTGACTCCAAGAGCTTTGAAGCGGTCCAGGCATCGGTTCGTGCTCTCGAAGCGCAGGACGCCGCATTGGCCGCCGAGCAACAGAAGAAGGCCGCCGAGACACGTGCGCATGCCTTGGAGGCGGCGGCTGCGGCAGCTGAGGGTACTGCCGCGGCTGCGGAGACGCGTCAGGCCGCAGCCGAGGCGCGCACGGCTGCCAACGAGGCCTCTACGCACGCTGCGTCAGCGCGCTCTGCCGCGAACGAGGCCACAACCGCGTCGGTGAACGCTAGGGCCGCTGCCACGAGGTCCGAAGGAGCCGCTGCTCGATCGCAGGCCGCCGCCGACGCGGCGACTGCTGCGGCGGCTGTTTCGGGCGCGGCCGTGAAGAAGGCCCACGCTTCCGCGGCCGAGGCGATTGACGCTGCCGATGCCGCCGCTCAGAACGTGAAGAGCGCGGAGGTGCTGGCCCGGGAAGCCGCAGCCAAGGCGGTGAAAGCTCGCCAGGAGGCGGCTGCTGCCCAGGATGAGGCCACCATGGCCCTGGCGTCCTCGATCCGCGCTGCTGGGTTTGCCTACGCCACCGCTCAAGCGGCGCTGGCGGCACGAGACTCGGCGGCGCAGGTCGTCAAACCGGCCAACGACGCGATCGAACTCGGATCGCCTTACAAGGAGACCGATTCCTCGGCCGGCCTGGCCGTGCTCGTGGGCCAGTCGTCCAAGACCCTCGCAGAACAGCAAGCGGCCTTGGCCCAGGCCAAGGCCGAGCAGGCCAAGCGCGCCGCAGCCACGGCAGCCGCACTTGCCGCCGAAGCGGGTGCCGATGCCAAGGCGGCTGCGGAAGCGACCGCGCGTGCCGCGGACTGGGCTGCCAAGGCGGCCGTGTCACTGGAGCAGGCCCGGGCCTCAGCCGCCGATGCCAAGGCGGCGGCGGACGCCGCCAAGAAGGCCGAGGCCAACACCGTCGAGTACGACCGTCAGGCTAATGAGGACGCCCTCAAGGCCAAGGTCGCCGCAGGGGAGGCTGCCGCGGAAGCGGCGGCCGCCGATAGCGCCGCCACCGAGGCGGAGAAGGACGCTGCCGGTGCCCGGAACGCCGCCGACGCGGCGGAGGCCGATGCCTCGACGGCACAAGGAGTCGCCACTGTGGCGGAAGCCGACGCCGTCACAGCCGAGACAGCCGCGAGCAACGCCGAGACGTATGCCACCGAGGCGGATCAGGCCGCGGACCGCGCGGAGGAGGAGCAGCGTCAGCGTGACGCCGCTGCGAGGGCGGCCAGGCTGAATGCCGGGACTGTGGAGACCGGTGCTGACCTGAGCGGAGACGAGGAGGTGCTCCTGCTGGCCGCGTGCGGGCAGGTCTGCGTGGACGAGTTCCGGGCTGCCAAAGCCCTGGCGGGCCAGGACGTTCTGGACTGGGTCGTCGCCAATGGCGGTCAGGTCCTCCTCGACTTGGTCGGCTGGACCGACGCCAAGGCCTGTTTCGTCGAAGGCGACGTCGAAGGTTGCCTGTGGACGCTGGTCAACGCAGTGAGCTTCGCCGCTCTCGTCGGCAAGATCCCAGCCGTAGCCGGCGCCATCGTCAAGGTCGGTGGTGGCATAGCCAGGTTCCTCGATAAGTCCGTAACGGCCAAGCACACTCTTGACAGGCTTCGGAAGGTCATCGAGCAGACGAAGGCGGCGGGTGCCGGAGGCTCCTGTCTGCTGAGCCTCGCAGGCGACCTGATGGGGGCCTTCGCCATGCGTGTGGAGGCCACGACCATGGCTGCCGCCGCGGGTGTCAAGCCCTCGGTCTGCATGCGGTCTGCCATCGGGGACGACAAGGGCCTGGTGGAAGCGGCAAAGGAAGCCACCCGGAACGAGAAGCTTCAGGTCGACTTCGACAACATGTTCGCCCGGCTTGCGGAGGGCAACATGCCGGGTGGGGAGTACAAGAGCCTGACCGGTACGGGAATCATCTACTTCCGTTCGAAGAAGGGCGCCAGGCTCTTCGTCAAGAAGGCTGAGGATGGTTGGCTGATCGTGGCCAAGGCCGACAAGGGCAATGAGGACAGTGTGATCAAGCGACTGAAGAAGCTCTATGGGTGAGGCGCTGCATCTCGTCAGGACGCCGCACTTCGACGCGGTGTTCATGCTGGGTGCCGAGGACGACGAGGCGACCGTCGACAACGTCGACGTCCTGGTCACGCTCAGGGACGGGACCCGGTACAGCGCCACCATGCTCACGCTGGGGGCGATCCAGCGGTGGATGGAGAGTGAGCCGGATGAGTACGACCGTCTCCAGTTCCACTGCCCCGACCTTGTGATCACCAGGGAGGCGGGAGTGCCCGCCATGGTGCGCATCCTCGAGATCGCCTACGAGCGGCACGATCTGAGGTTCCTCCTGGAAAGGCTGGAGTCGACGGACCCAGGAGAGGAAGACGACGACTGACCTGGAACGGCGGTGGGCCGCACCCCCTCAGAGAGGGTGCGGCCCACCGCGTTTATCCCTTGAGGGAGATCACGTGCTCTCCGCGCCGCCCAAGTGGTGGACGCGGACCATGTTCGTCGTGCCCGGGACGCCGGGAGGCGAGCCGGCCGTGATGATCATGGTGTCGCCGGCGTGGTAGCGCTGGAGCTTGAGGAGCTCGGCGTCCACCAGGTCGACCATGGCGTCCGTGGTCTCCACGAAGGGGACCAGGAAGGACTCCACGCCCCAGCTCAGGGTGAGCTGGTTGCGGGTGCCCTCGTCCGTCGTGAAGGCGAGGATCGGCTGCTGCGTGCGGTAGCGCGAGAGGCGGCGCGCGGTGTCGCCGGACTGCGTGAAGGCGATCAGCGCCTGGCCGTCGAGGAAGTCCGCGATCTCGCAGGCCGCGCGGGCGACGGAGCCGCCCTGCGTGCGCGGCTTCTTGCCCGGGACCAGGGGCTGGAGGCCCTTGGAGAGCAGCTCCTCCTCGGCCGCGGCGACGATCTTCGACATCGTCTTCACGGTCTCGATCGGGTACGCGCCGACCGAGGACTCGGCCGAGAGCATGACCGCGTCCGCGCCGTCCAGGATCGCGTTGGCGACGTCGCTCGCCTCGGCGCGGGTCGGCCGCGAGTTGGTGATCATCGACTCCATCATCTGGGTGGCGACGATGACGGGCTTGGCGTTGCGGCGGCACATCTCCACGAGGCGCTTCTGCACCATCGGGACCTTCTCCAGCGGGTACTCCACCGCGAGGTCGCCACGGGCCACCATGACCGCGTCGAAGGCGGCGACGACGTCGGCCATGTTCTCCACGGCCTGCGGCTTCTCGACCTTGGCGATGACGGGGACCCGGCGGCCCTCCTCGTCCATCACCTTGTGGACGTCCTTGACGTCGTTGGCGTCGCGGACGAAGGAGAGGGCGACCATGTCGCAGCCCATCCGCAGGGCGAAGCGGAGGTCGTCGACGTCCTTCTCGGAGAGCGCGGGCACGTTGACCGCCGCGCCGGGCAGGTTGATGCCCTTGTGGTCGGAGATCACGCCGCCCTCGACGACGATGGTCTTGACCCGGGGGCCGTCGACCTCGACGACGCGCAGCTCGACGTTGCCGTCGTTGATGAGGACCTGGTCGCCCTTGGCCACGTCGCCGGGCAGACCCTTGTACGTGGTGCCGCAGATCGACTTGTCGCCCGGGACGTCCTCGATGGTGATGGTGAACTCGTCACCGCGCACCAGCTCGACCGGTCCCTCGGCGAAGGTCTCGAGACGGATCTTCGGACCCTGGAGGTCGGCGAGGACGCCGACGGCGCGCCCGATGTCCGCGGAGACCTGCCGGAGGCGGTCGTACCGCTCCTGGTGCTCCGCCTGGGACCCGTGGCTGAAGTTGAATCGGGCCACGTTCATACCGGCCTCGATGAGAGCCTTCAGCTGCTCATACGAGTCGACGGCGGGGCCCAGCGTGCAGACGATTTTGGAACGGCGCATGAGGCGGATCCTATCGGTTTGTTTCGCTGCGGAATATTCCGTCTGGTGGAAAATACAAATGGGCGCGGGTCCGCTCAGGCGTTCACTTCTCCGGACACCAGTGCGTAGCTCTGCCGCGCGATCTCCAGCTCCTCGTCCGTCGGCACCACCGCGACCGCCACCCGCGCGTAGACCGGCGAGATGACGCGGGCCTCGTCGGACCGTACGGCGTTCAGGTCCGCGTCCACCGCGAGCCCCAGCTCCTCCAGGCCCGCGATCGCGGCCGCCCGCACCGGCGCCGCGTTCTCGCCGACGCCCGCCGTGAACGCCACCGCGTCCACCCGGCCGAGCACCGCGTAGTACGCGCCGATGTACTTCTTCAGCCGGTGCACGTAGATGTCGAAGGCCAGCGCCGCCCGCTCGTCGCCCTCGTCGATCCGCCGGCGGATCTCCCGCATGTCGTTGTCGCCGCAGAGACCCACGAGACCCGACTTCTTGTTCAGGAGCACGTCGATCTCGTCCGTCGACATGCCCGCCACCCGCTTCAGGTGGAAGGTGACCGCCGGGTCGATGTCGCCCGAGCGGGTGCCCATGACGAGGCCCTCCAGGGGTGTCAGGCCCATCGAGGTGTCCACGCACCGGCCGCCCCGCACCGCCGAGGCCGAGGCGCCGTTCCCCAGGTGCAGCACGATCACGTTCACCTCCTCCGGCTCCTTGCCGAGCAGCCGCGCCGTCTCCCGCGAGACGTACGCGTGCGAGGTGCCGTGGAAGCCGTACCGCCGGATCCGGTGCGCGTCGGCGGTCTCCACGTCGATCGCGTACCGCGCCGCCGACTCCGGCATCGTCGTGTGGAAGGCCGTGTCGAAGACCGCCACCTGCGGCAGGTCGGGACGCATCGCCATCGCCGTACGGATGCCCACGAGGTTCGCCGGGTTGTGCAGCGGCGCCACCGGCACGAGCCGCTCGATCTCGGCGAGCACCTCGTCGTCGATGACCGTCGGCTCGGTGAACCGCAGCCCGCCGTGCACCACCCGGTGGCCGATCGCCGCCAGCTCGGGGGAGTCCATCCCCAGACCGTCCGCCGACAGTTCCTCGGCGACCGCCTTCAGCGCGGCCGCGTGATCGGCGATCGGCCCGTTCTTCTCCCGCTTCTCGCCGCCCTGGAGCGGGGTGTGCACGATCCGCGAGGTCTCCTCGCCGATCCGTTCCACGAGCCCCTGCGCCAGGCGGCTGTCGTCCCGCATGTCGAGCAGCTGGTACTTCACCGACGAGGAGCCGGAGTTGAGGACGAGGACACGGGTGGGGGTGCCGGTCATGCGGGGAGCTCCTGGGCCGGGGCGGGGATCTGGGACTGGATCGCCGTGATGGCGACCGTGTTGACGATGTCGCTGACGAGCGCGCCGCGCGAGAGGTCGTTCACGGGCTTGCGCAGACCCTGGAGCACCGGGCCGACGGCCACGGCGCCGGCGGAACGCTGCACGGCCTTGTACGTGTTGTTGCCGGTGTTCAGGTCCGGGAAGATCAGCACGGTCGCCTGACCCGCCACCTCCGAACCCGGCAGCTTCGTCGCCGCCACGGACGGCTCGACGGCCGCGTCGTACTGGATCGGGCCCTCGATCCGCAGCTCCGGATGCGCCTCGCGGACCAGCTTCGTCGCCTCCCGCACCTTGTCGACGTCCGCGCCGGAGCCCGAGGTGCCCGTGGAGTACGACAGCATCGCGATCCGCGGTTCCACCCCGAAGCGGGCCGCGGTCGCCGCCGACTGGGCGGCGATGTCCGCGAGCTGCTCGGCGTTCGGATCCGGGTTGACCGCACAGTCGCCGTACACGAGGACCTTGTCGGCCAGGCACATGAAGAACACCGAGGAGACGATCGACGCTCCCGGCTTCGTCTTGATGATCTCGAAGGCGGGGCGGATCGTCGCCGCCGTGGAGTGCACCGACCCCGACACCATGCCGTCGGCCAGACCCTCCTGCACCATCAGCGTGCCGAAGTAGTTCACGTCCGAGACGACGTCATACGCCAGCTCGACGGTGACGCCCTTGTGGGCCCGCAGCGCCGCGTACTTCTCGGCGAACGCGTCGCGCAGCTCCGAGGTCTGCGGGTCGATCAGCTGCGTGTCGTCCAGGTTCACGCTCAGGTCGGCGGCCTTCTTGCGGATGGCCTCGACGTCGCCGAGCAGCGTCAGATCGCAGACGTCACGGCGGACCAGCACGTCCGCGGCGCGCAGCACCCGCTCCTCCGTACCCTCGGGCAGCACCACCCGGCGCCGGTCGGCCCGTGCCTGTTCGAGCAGCTCGTGCTCGAACATCATCGGGGTGACCCGGCCGCTGCGCGCCACCGAGACCCGCTTGAGGAGGTCGGCGGTGTCCACGTGCCGCTCGAAGAGACCGAGGGCGGTCTCCGCCTTGCGCGGGGTCGCCGCGCTCAGCTTGCCCTCCAGGGCGAACAGCTCGGCCGCCGTCGGGAAGCTGTTGCCGGGCACCGAGATGACCGGCGTGCCGGGCGCGAGCCGGGCCGCGAGGGTCAGGATCTCCTCGCCGGGCCGCTCGTTCAGGGTGAGCAGCACACCGGCGATCGGCGGGGTGCCGGCCGAATGCGCGGCGAGCGCGCCGACGACCACGTCGGCCCGGTCCCCGGGGGTGACGACGAGACAGCCCGGGGTGAGCGCCTTGAGGAGGTTCGGCAGCATGGCGCCGCCGAAGACGAAGTCGAGCGCGTCCCGGGCGAGCCCCGAGTCGTCGCCGAGGACGACGGAGGCGCCCAGGGCGTGGGTGATCTGGGCGACCGTGGGCGCGGCGAGCGCCGGCTCGTCCGGCAGGACGTAGCAGGGCACGGGGAGCCGGGTCGCGAGCCGCTCGGCGATGACCTCGCGGTCCTCGCCCGCCACCCGGTTGACGACCATCGCGAGCACGTCGCAGCCGAGCCCGTCGTACGCCCGGAAGGCGTTGCGCGCCTCGGCCCGTACGGACTCGGCGGGCTGGCCCTTGCCGCCGACCACCGGTATCACGGAGGCGCCGAACTCGTTCGCGAGCCGGGCGTTGAGCGCGAGCTCGTCGGGGAGCTGGGTCGCGGCGAAGTCGGTGCCGAGGACCAGGACGACCTCGTAGTCGCGGGCGACGGCGTGGAAGCGGTCGACGAGCTGGGAGACCAGCTCGTCGGTGCCCCGCTCGGCCTGGAGCGCGGAGGCCTCGTGATAGTCCATGCCGTAGACCGTCGACGGGTCCTGGGTGAGCCGGTAGCGGGCGCGCAGCAGGTCGAAGAGCCGGTCGGGACGGTGGTGCACGAGTGGCCGGAACACGCCCACCCGGTCCACCTGGCGGGTGAGGAGCTCCATGACTCCCAGCTCGACGACCTGGCGGCCGTCACCGCGGTCGATCCCGGTCACGTACACGCTGCGCGTCACGCCGTGGTCTCCTGTCCAGTCCTGCGGAAGGGGCCGAGCGGTGCCCTCGTGGCACCCGTCCACGGCCCGTGCGTCAATCGACAGTGCTCAGAAAGCCCCGATAGGGCGGCATTACCCCCTTGACAATACCCCTGCGGATAGTTAAGTCGCCCGCCGGACGAAGGGCCCGGAAACCGGGGACGAAAGGCCCCCGCGAGCCCGGCCGCGTCACCCCGCAGGCCCGCCCGCGCGTCCCCACGAGTCCGCCCGCCCGTCCCCGCGAGCCCGCCCCCAGGGACGCGCGGACGGACGACGAGCGCGCCCCTCAGGCGCCGCGTGTGAGAATTGCGGTGGCTCATAACGGACCGCGACCGAGCAGGAGACCAAGCACGATGCGCATCGGAGTTCTCACCGCAGGCGGCGACTGCCCCGGCCTGAACGCAGTGATCCGGTCGGTCGTGCACCGGGCCGTCACCCACTACGGCGACGAGGTCATCGGCTTCGAGGACGGCTACGCGGGCCTCCTCGACGGCCGCTACCGCGCCCTCGACCTCAACGCCGTCAGCGGCATCCTCGCCCGCGGCGGCACCATCCTCGGCTCCTCCCGCCTGGAGCGCGACCGCTTCCGCGCCGCCTGCGACAACGCCAAGGAGCTCATCGAGAAGAGCGGCTTCGACGCGCTCGTCCCGATCGGCGGCGAGGGCACGCTCACCGCGGCCCGGATGCTCCACGAGGCCGGTGTGCCCGTCGTCGGCGTCCCCAAGACCATCGACAACGACATCTCCTCCACCGACCGCACCTTCGGCTTCGACACCGCCGTCGGCGTCGCCACCGAGGCCATGGACCGGCTCAAGACCACCGCCGAGTCCCACCAGCGCGTCATGGTCGTCGAGGTCATGGGCCGGCACGCCGGCTGGATCGCCCTGGAGTCCGGCATGGCCGGCGGCGCCCACGGCATCTGCCTGCCCGAGCGCCCCTTCGACCCGGCCGACCTGGTCAAGATGGTCGAGGAGCGTTTCTCCCGCGGCAAGAAGTTCGCCGTCATCTGCGTCGCCGAGGGCGCGCACCCCGCCGAGGGCACGATGAACTACGGCAAGGGCGCGATCGACCAGTTCGGCCACGAGCGCTTCCAGGGCATCGGCACGGCCCTCGCGTACGAGCTGGAGCGCCGCCTCGGCAAGGAGGCCCGGCCCGTCATCCTCGGCCACGTCCAGCGCGGCGGCACGCCGACCGCGTACGACCGGGTGCTCGCCACCCGCTTCGGCTGGCACGCGGTGGAGGCCGTGCACCGCGGCGACTTCGGCCGGATGACGGCACTGCGCGGCACGAACGTCGAGATGGTGCCGCTGGCGGAGGCCGTGACCCAGCTGAAGACGGTCCCGGAGGACCGCATGCGCGAGGCGGAGTCGGTGTTCTGACCGAGCCGTTGCCCGATTCCCCTCTTGAGCCCCGGCGCGACTTCAACAAGGCTTGGGACCGTCAATAAGGCTTGGGGCCGTCCCGGACACGTCCCGACCCTGTCCGGTGGAAGGGGAGGCGCGGATGACGCCGGGGGAGGCACGGAAGCCCGCTGAGGACCCCGTCTGGCCCGGTGTCGCCGAAGAGGCCGTCCCCGGGCCCGGCGGCGCGCCGTATCCGGGAGCCCGCCCCGGGGCGGGCTCCCGGATACGGCGCGGACTCGTCGTCGCCGTCGCCCTCGCCGGGCTCGTGCTCGCCGGCCTCAGCGTCGTCGCCTTCCTGCGGGACGGACGCGCCGGGCACCCGCCCCGTACCCCCACCGCACCTGCCGCCGGAGACGTCCGCATCCGGGTGACCGGCACCGAGTTCTGCCTCGGCGAGCGGCGCGGCAACCGTACCGGCCAGGTCCTCCAGGTGCCGTGCGCCGCCGCGGGCCTGCCGCGCTACTCGCTGGCGGAGGCGGGCGGCGGCCGGTGGAGGATCGTTTCGGACCACCCCGACCTCGGCCTCGGCTGCTCCGGCATACCCTCCGGCGGCCGGATACCCGACGCCGCGTACGAGGACGACGTGTGCGGCGACCCGGCCCGGGTCGAGTCCTTCGCCCTGGAGGCGTACGGCACCCCGGTCGAGGGCTACCGGATCGTCCCGGTCGGCTCCGCGACCCCCGGCAGCTGCGTCACCGTCGTCGGCGACCGCTCGGCCGCCTGGTCCCGCCTCGCCCAGGCGCCGTGCGCACCGGACGCGGCGGGCCAGCTCTTCGACTTCGACCGGCAGGACTGACAGGCCCTAGTGATCTGGTTCGGAGATCCTGTCGCAGTATCGGCAGATGCGGTCGAGGATCTGGTCGGCGGTCTTGGTCCATTTGAAGGGTCG
>NZ_JBVJWR010000014.1:0-52198 GCF_055602235.1 Streptomyces sp. NPDC037410
ACGTCCACACAGTCCGCAAAACCGACACCGCCACGTCCCGGAACAAGAAGTCGACGACCCCACGGCCTCGCCGCACAGGTTAAAGATCAAGCTAGGGCCTGTCTGACAATTCCCGTCGGGTCCGGCCCGCCCGGCACGCACGCTCGCCGCACGGCCGAAACACCCAAGTAGCTCCGCTACGAGGGTGTCCCGGCCGCACGCCGATCGCACGCACCGGACGACCCGGCCTGATCCGACGCGAATTGTCAGACAGGCCCTAGGGCCGCGCCGGGCGTCAGGCGCGGCCGATGGGGGCCACGACGGCCGAGGTGAGCGCCGCCAGGTCCGCGGGGGAGAGCTCCACCTCCAGGCCCCGGCGGCCCGCCGAGACGCACACGGTCGCGTGGTCCGAGGCCGAGGAGTCGAGCACGGTACGCAGCCGCTTGCGCTGGCCCAGCGGAGAGATGCCGCCCCGGACGTACCCCGTGGTGCGCTCCGCCGCCGCCGGGTCGGCCATCGCGGCCCGCTTCCCGCCGACCGCCGAGGCCAGCGCCTTCAGGTCCAGCTGGCCCGCCACCGGGACCACCGCGACCGTCAGCTCCCCGTCGACGTCCGCGACCAGCGTCTTGAAGACCCGGTCGGGGGAGACGCCGAGCGCCTCCGCCGCCTCCTCGCCGTACGAGGGGGAGGCCGGGTCGTGCTCGTACGCGTGCACCGTGAACGGCGTGCCGGCCGCCGTCAGGGCCACCGTCGCCGGGGTGCCGCCGCTGTTCTTCTTCTGCTTCTTCGCCACGCGAGCTCTCCTGGGCCGGGCCCGGTCGGATCAGTTCGGGTACGTCGGGGTCTGCGTCAGGTCCACCACCGGCAGCGACGGCAGATGCCGCAGCACCGCGGTCTCCGCGCGCAGCAGCGTCAGCTCCTCGCGCAGCCGGGTCGCCGTGTCCGGCGCCTGGAGCAGCCGCTGCTTCGACGGGGTGTCGAGGACCGCGGCCGCCGCGACCAGGTACGACACGACGGAGGGCTCGTCCGGCAGCTCGCTGGTCGTCAGCGAACGCTCCCGGGCCCCCGCGAGGCGCTTCTGGTAGCTGCGGAAGGCCCGCAGCACGCCCTCGGCGAGCGTGCCCGCCTCCTCGCCCTGCTCCTCGGGGATCTCCTCGACCTCGGCCGTCAGGAACGGACCGGACGCGTCGACGGACAGCAGCTTCACCCGGGTCGTACCGGTGGCCATCACCTCGAAGCTGCCGTCGGCGCGCTCCCGGATCGACGCCGCGTCGGCGATGCAGCCGACGCGGTGGAAGGACTGGATGGGATCGGGGCCGAAGCCCGCTGCCGGGCCCTTCTCCGGCAGCGCCGTCTGGTCCGGCATGCCGGGAGCCGTCGGCGCGACCTCGCGGCCGTCGCGGATGGCGACGACGGCGAAGCGCCGCGGCTCCGCGTCGTCGAGGGTGAGCAGCTCGCGCATCATGGCGCGATAACGCTCCTCGAAGACGTTCAGCGGCAGCACGAGGCCGGGGAACAGCACCGCGTTGAGCGGGAAGAGAGGCAGGCGAGCGGTGGTCACAGCCGCTTAGCCTAACGGCCGCCGGGCCCGCCCCGTCCGGCCCGTCCACGACCGGTGCCCCGCAGCGGCGTCCGGCGGGCCAGTTCGCCCCTCACCCGGTCCCGCGCGGCCAGGAACCGGAGGAGGGGGTCCCCCCTGTTCGAGCGAAGCCGAGAGCCCGGGGGAGGGTCACCCGGGGCGCCGCCCCGCGCGGCACCCCAGGGGACCGAGGTCGCGAACGGGCCGATCCGCCCGAACTCCTCCCACGCCTCCTCCCAGCGCCCCCGCTCGACCAGCACGTACGCGAGCAGATTCCGGACCTCGGCCGGCCACGGGTCGCCCGCGGGGAAGGCCGCCGACAGGGCCAGGGCGCCGGCCACCGCCCGGTCGACCCGGTCGGCGGGCACGGACCCGTCGGGACCCGGCGGCACCCGGAGCCCGTCATAGGCCGCGCGGACCGGCAGCGCCCTGACGAGCGAGTCCGGCGCCGAGTCGTCGGCGGCCTGCTCGGCGAAGTCGAAGGCGGCGCGGTGCGAGCCGTACCACTGGGCGGACAGGTACTTCAGCGCGGCGACATGGCAGCCGTAGTGGTGCGGGGAGCGGCGCACGGCCTGCTCCCACAGCGACTCGAAGACCGCGTGCCCGGCGTGCGCCCCGCGCGCGTGATCCAGGGCCAGCCGCCACGGCACCGGGTCGTGCGGGGCCTCCCCGGCGACCTCCCGCACCAGCGGGGCGAGCTCGCGCAGCCGCTCGGCCCGCGCCGGCGACTCCCAGGCCCGGCGGACGGCGAGCTGCGCCATGACGAGGAGGGCGTCGGGATCGCCGGGCGCCGCGGCGAGCCACCCGGTGAGCCAGTCGCCCCTGCCGTACGCGAAGGTGGCGAGCCGGGTGACGTACCGGTCGCGGTCCTCCCACTCGCCGGCGTCCCGGGTGGTGGCGAGCAGCTTCGCCGCGGGCTCCGGGTCGCCGAGCGCGGCGGCGACCATGGCGGGGGCGAGCCGCTCGTCCGGGGCGTCGAGCAGCACGTCGTCGTCCGGCACGAGCGCCGCGGCGAGCCGTGGTGCGTGCCGGACCGAGCGGACGGTGCCGAGCAGGGCGCGGAGCAAGGACATGGTGCTGTGTATTGTCCCCCGCCGCCGCCCTCCCCGGCAGCCGCGTCACGAGGCCACGACAGCACCCTCACCTCTCGGTGACACCGCTTTCACTCCTCCGAGCCCGAACCGCCGCCCTCACCCCCTCCGCACAAGCCGGTCACCCCCTCCGCAGCAGCCGGGTCGCCCCCGCCGCCACCGTCGTCGCCAGGATCCAGCCGAGGAGGATCAGCACCGCCGCCACCCACTGCCAGATGCCCTCAAGACGCCAGTAGCCGTCCTGGCCCAGGGTGATCACGGGCAGCAGCAGGTCGAGCGCGTACAGCGTGCCGTTCCACTCGGGCCCCTCGCCCACCTTCATCGGTATCGGGCGGTAGTGGGAGAACACCACCGTGCCCGCCCCCCACAGCACGGCCATCCACAGTGCGGCCCGGCCCGGCCGGTAGCCGTACGCCACGGTCCAGTCCTGGACGTAGCCCCACAGCTTCCCCGCGATCGGCAGGGTCTCCCGTCTGCGCCGCTGCTTGGCGAGCAGCACCTCGCGGGCGTCCGCGTCCTCGCCGCTGTTCCGCAGGACCGTCGCAAGCCGCTCGTACGGCTCGGGGGCGTACTCCGGGGTCGCCGCCGCCACCCACTCCAGGCGCCGGGCCAGCGGGAAGTGCCCGTACGGCACGAGGTTCTCGTAGGCGAAGCCGCCCATCGCGAGCCCGCCGGGCCCCGGCCAGCTGGTCGACAGGTCGATCAGGGTGACGACCTTCGCGCCGTTCAGCACGACGCGCCCCTCCTCCGGGCGCTCGCCGTTGAACCGGAGTTCCGGGGTCACGATCCGGCGCAGCGACAGCTCGTCCCGCCGGGCGCCGTTCAGCAGGAAACGGGCGCTGTGCAGGTCCACGGCGTCCCCGAACCGGCCGTCGTCGAGCCGCACCCCGCCGTGGCACTCCACGGGCTTGCGCCGGGTGCCCTGGGCAGGCGTCACCCCGTACGGCGGAGTGGCCGTCGAACCGCCCCGGTTCTCCCGGTCCTCGTAGACCCAGGCCGCGTTCAGATAGAGCGAGCGCTCCACCGTCAGCTGCGGCGCGTTCAGCGCGCGGCGGCCCTGTGCCCCGCGCAGCACGCTGCCCCGCAGGCTGAGCGAGACCCCGACCTTCGCCCCGCGCAGGCTCAGCTCCCCGTGCGTCTCGATCAGCTCGGCCTGGAGGTCCTGGGCGACCACCATCCCGTCGGCCGTGATCGCCCGCCCCCGCCGGTCCGGCCACACCTGGATCTGGTTGATCAGCAGGTCCGTGCCGATCTGGGCGTCCGTCAGCCGGATGCCCCGCCGCACCCGGCAGCGCGGCAGATGCAGGTCCCCCTCCGTGTGCAGCCGGGCCGCCTCCAGGCGCGGCAGCGCGCACTCCACCATCCGCAGGGTGCCGAACCGGGCCTCGGGCAGCACCACCTCGCCGTCGAACCGGCAGCCGTGCAGCTCCACGTACGGTCCTATCGTCCCGCCCGCCAGGTTCAACACGCCGGTGATCCTGACCCCGCGCAGCTTCAGCGCGGCCACCCGCCCCGACCGGGCCGGCGGCCCGTCGAGCAGCAGCAGCGCCACCACGTCGGCGCGGACGCTCCGCTCCTCCCCCCATTCCCTCGCCCCGAAAGGATCGTCCCGCTCCGCGATCCCCTCCGTCAGATCGCAGGTCCTGCCGATCCGGAACGCCCGCCACACGGCCCGCTCAGGGCCCGTGAGACCGTCCGGCATCCCGTCCTCGTGCGGCTCGGTCACTGCCGCCCCCTCGCTTTCCACGTCCGCTCCCACGATTCCGCTTCCCCGGGATTCGTGGATTCGTACAGTCGTTCTTCCCGCGCTGTGACGGGCTGAACGCTAACGGTCAGGAGTGGCGAGGAGACGCCACCGAGGCATGTATCAGCCAGTGATACGGACGACCGGCGCTGTGGGCCGTCTGCGAGAATTGACCCGTGATCTCTCGAATCGATCTGCGCGGTGAGACCCTCCCCGAGGGTTCAGCCCTGCGCGACCTGCTGCCCCGTGCCGAGTTCGACGTGGAAGCCGCCCTGGAGAAGGTGCGGCCGATCTGCGAGGACGTCCGGCATCATGGCGCCGCAGCGGTGATCGACTACGGGGAGAAATTCGACGGCGTCCGCGTCCCGGGCCTCCGCGTCCCCGCCGAGGCGATCACCCGCGCCCTCGACGAGCTGGACCCGGCCGTCCGGGCCGCCCTCGAGGAGTCCATCCGGCGCGCCCGGCTCGTCCACCGCGAGCAGCGCCGCACCACCCACACCACCCAGGTCGTCCCCGGCGGCACGGTCACCGAGAAGTGGATCCCGGTCGAGCGCGTCGGTCTGTACGTGCCGGGCGGCCGCTCCGTCTACCCGTCCTCCGTCGTGATGAACGTCGTCCCCGCCCAGGAGGCCGGCGTCGAGGGCGTGGCCATCGCCTCGCCCCCGCAGAAGGCGTTCGGGGGGCTTCCGCACCCGACGATCCTGGCCGCCTGCGCCCTCCTCGGCGTCGACGAGGTCTACGCCGCCGGTGGCGCCCAGGCCATCGCCATGTTCGCGTACGGCACGGAGGACACCGCCGACGAGCCCGGCTGCGCCCCCGTCAACCTGGTCACCGGCCCCGGCAACATCTACGTGGCCGCCGCCAAGCGCCTCCTCAAGGGCCGTATCGGCATCGACGCCGAGGCCGGCCCGACGGAGATCGCGATCCTCGCGGACTCCACCGCCGACCCCGTGCACGTCGCCGCCGACCTCATCAGCCAGGCCGAGCACGACCCGATGGCCGCCTCCGTCCTCGTCACCGACTCGGACGAACTGGCCGCCGCCACCGAGGCCGAGCTGAAGGCCCAGGTCGCCGCCTCCAAGCACGTCGACGACCGGATCGTCCCGGCCCTGGCCGGCCGCCAGTCCGCGATCGTCCTCGTCCGCGACCTCGCCGACGGCCTCAAGGTCGTCGACGCGTACGGCGCGGAGCACCTGGAGATCCAGACCGCCGACGCCGCCGCCGTCGCCGACCGCGTCCGCAACGCCGGCGCGATCTTCGTCGGCCCCTGGGCGCCGGTCTCGCTCGGCGACTACTGCGCCGGCTCCAACCACGTCCTGCCCACCGGCGGCTGCGCCTGCCACTCCTCGGGTCTCTCCGTGCAGTCCTTCCTGCGCGGCGTGCACATCGTGGACTACACGCGCGACGCCCTCGCCGACGTGGCCCACCACGTGGTGACCCTCGCCGAGGCCGAGGACCTCCCGGCCCACGGCGCGGCGATCAAGGCACGGTTCGGATGGAAGGTCCCGTAGAGCACGTGAGCGACATCAAGATCGACGATCTGCCCGTCCGGGACGAGCTGCGCGGCAAGTCCCCCTACGGCGCGCCCCAGCTCGACGTCCCCGTCCAGCTGAACACCAACGAGAACCCCTACCCGCTGCCCGAGCCCCTGGTGGCCCGGATCGCGGAGCGGGTCGCCGAGGCCGCCCGCGGCCTCAACCGCTACCCCGACCGGGACGCGATCGAGCTCCGCACCGAGCTCGCCGCCTACCTCACCCGCACCGGCGGGCACCGCGTCGGCGTGGAGAACGTCTGGGCGGCCAACGGCTCCAACGAGGTGCTCCAGCAGCTGCTGCAGACCTTCGGCGGCCCCGGCCGTACCGCGATCGGCTTCGAGCCCTCGTACTCCATGCACGCGCTGATCGCCCGCGGCACCGGCACCGGCTGGATCTCCGGACCGCGCAACGAGGACTTCTCGATCGACGTCGAGGCGGCCGTCCAGGCCATCGCGGAGAACGCGCCGGACGTCGTCTTCATCACCTCGCCGAACAACCCCACCGGCACCGCGGTCGAGGCGAGCACCGTCCTCGCCCTGTACGAGGCGGCCCAGGCGGCCAAGCCCTCGATGGTGGTCGTGGACGAGGCGTACGTGGAGTTCAGCCACCGCGACTCGCTGCTGCCGCTCCTGGAGGGCCGCCCGCACCTGGTGATCTCCCGGACGATGTCCAAGGCCTTCGGCGCCGCCGGGCTCCGCCTCGGCTACCTCGCCGCCCACCCGGCCGTGGTCGACGCCGTGCAGCTGGTCCGGCTGCCGTACCACCTCTCGGCCGTCACCCAGGCCACCGCCCTCGCCGCCCTGGAGCACACCGACACCCTCCTCGGGTACGTCGAGCAGCTCAAGGCCGAGCGCGACCGGCTCGTCACCGAGCTGCGCGCCCTGGGCTGCGAGGTCACCGAGTCCGACGCCAACTTCGTGCAGTTCGGGAGGTTCCCCGATCCGCACGAGGCCTGGCAGAAGATCCTCGACCGGGGCGTCCTGGTCCGGGACAACGGCGTACCGGGATGGCTGCGGGTCACCGCCGGCACCCCCGAAGAGAACGACGCGTTCCTCGACGCGGTCCGTGAACTGATGAAGGAGCAGGAACGATGAGCCGCGTAGGCCGCGTTGAGCGCACCACCAAGGAAACCTCGGTCGTCGTCGAGATCGACCTCGACGGCACCGGAAAGGTCGACGTGTCGACCGGGGTCGGCTTCTACGACCACATGCTCGACCAGCTCGGCCGGCACGGCCTCTTCGACCTGACCGTCAAGACCGACGGCGACCTGCACATCGACTCGCACCACACCATCGAGGACACCGCCCTCGCCCTCGGCGCCGCCTTCAAGCAGGCCCTCGGCGACAAGGTCGGCATCTACCGCTTCGGCAACTGCACCGTCCCGCTGGACGAGTCGCTCGCCCAGGTCACCGTCGACCTCTCCGGCCGCCCGTACCTCGTGCACACCGAGCCCGAGAACATGGCGCCGATGATCGGCTCGTACGACACGACGATGACGCGGCACATCCTGGAGTCCTTCGTCGCCCAGGCCCAGATCGCGCTGCACGTCCACGTGCCGTACGGCCGCAACGCCCACCACATCGTGGAGTGCCAGTTCAAGGCCCTGGCCCGCGCTCTGCGCTACGCCTCCGAGCGCGACCCGCGCGCCGCCGGAATCCTCCCCTCCACGAAGGGCGCGCTCTAGTCGTGAACGGCCTCTCCACCATCCTCATCCTCGTCGGGCTCTTCCTGCTCGGCGGCATCTACTCCTTCGTCAAGCAGCAGATGCCCAAGAGCCTCATCGTGCTCCTCTCCATCGGCGCCGCGATGTGCCTCTCCGCCGGCGTGCTGCGTCTGGACGTGTGGTCATGAGCGCGAACTCCCCTAAGAAGGTCGTCGTCTTCGACTACGGCTTCGGCAACGTGCGCTCCGCCGAGCGGGCGCTCGCCCGCGTCGGCGCCGACGTCGAGATCACCCGCGACTACGACACGGCCATGAACGCCGACGGGCTCCTCGTCCCCGGCGTCGGCGCCTTCTCCGCCTGCATGAAGGGCCTCAAGGAGGCCCGCGGCGACTGGATCATCGGCCGCCGGCTCTCCGGCGGACGCCCGGTCATGGGCATCTGCGTCGGCATGCAGATCCTCTTCGCCGAGGGCATCGAGCACGGCGTGCAGACCGAGGGCCTCGACGAGTGGCCCGGCAGGGTCGAGCCGCTGAACGCCCCCGTCGTCCCCCACATGGGCTGGAACACGGTCGACGCGCCCGCCGACACCCAGCTCTTCGCGGGGCTCGACGCCGACGCCCGGTACTACTTCGTGCACTCCTACGCGGTGCGCGAGTGGACCCTGGAGGTCGGCAACCCCAACATCCGCGCCCCCAAGGTCACCTGGGCCACCCACGGCGAGCCCTTCGTCGCCGCCGTGGAGAACGGCGCCCTGTGGGCCACCCAGTTCCACCCCGAGAAGTCCGGCGACGCCGGAGCCCAGCTCCTCACCAACTGGATCGGAACCCTGTGAGCACTCTCGAACTCCTCCCCGCCGTCGACGTCCGCGACGGCCAGGCCGTCCGGCTCGTCCACGGCGAGTCCGGCAGCGAGACCTCCTACGGCTCCCCGCTGGAGGCCGCCCTGGCCTGGCAGCGCGCCGGCGCCGAGTGGCTCCACCTGGTCGACCTGGACGCCGCCTTCGGCACCGGCGACAACCGCGCCCTGGTCCGCGAGGTCAGCGAGGCCATGGACATCAAGGTCGAGCTCTCCGGCGGCATCCGCGACGACGCCTCGCTCGCCGCCGCCCTCGCCACCGGCTGCACCCGCGTCAACCTCGGCACCGCCGCCCTGGAGACCCCCGAGTGGGTCGCCAAGGTCATCGCCGAGTTCGGCGACAAGATCGCCGTCGGCCTCGACGTGCGCGGCACGACCCTGCGCGGCCGCGGCTGGACCCGCGACGGCGGCGACCTGTACGAGACGCTGGCCCGCCTCGACTCCGAGGGCTGCTCCCGGTACGTCGTCACCGACATCGCCAAGGACGGCACCCTCCAGGGCCCCAACCTGGAGCTCCTGAAGAACGTCTGCGCGGCCACCGACCGGCCCGTCGTCGCCTCCGGCGGCGTGTCCTCCCTGGACGACCTGCGGGCCCTGTCCGGACTCGTCCCGCTGGGTGTCGAGGGCGCGATCGTCGGCAAGGCGCTGTACGCCAAGGCCTTCACCCTCGAAGAGGCGCTCGCGGCGGTGGCGTCGGCATGAGCGTGCGCAAGGTCGTGACCGGCGCTCCCTGGGAGGAGCAGTTCGGCTACTCCCGCGCGGTCGAGCTGCCCAACGGGACCGTCCTGGTCTCCGGCTGTACGTCCGTGGTGGGCGGCGCGATCGCCGACGGCGGCCCGTACGAGCAGGCCGTCAACTCCTTCAACGTGGCGTTCGACGCCCTGAAGCAGCTGAACCTCGGCCCCGAGGACGTCGTCCGCACCCGCATGTACATCACCCACGCGCGGGACGTGGACGAGGTGGGCCGCGCCCACAAGGAGCTGTTCGACGCGGTCCGCCCGGCCGCCTCGATGATCATCGTCTCGGGCTTCGTCGACCCCCGCCTGGTGGTCGAGGTCGAGGTCGAGGCCTACAGGAGTGATGCGGCATGAGCCTCGCCGTACGCGTGATCCCCTGCCTGGACGTGGACAACGGCCGGGTCGTCAAGGGCGTCAACTTCCAGAACCTGCGCGACGCGGGCGACCCCGTCGAGATGGCCAAGCTGTACGACGCCGAGGGCGCCGACGAGCTGACCTTCCTCGACATCACCGCCTCCTCCGGCAACCGGGAGACCACCTACGACGTGGTGCGCCGCACCGCCGAGCAGGTCTTCATCCCGCTCACGGTCGGCGGCGGCGTCCGCTCGGCCGAGGACGTCGACAAGCTGCTGCGGGCCGGTGCCGACAAGGTCGGCGTCAACACCGCGGCGATCGAGCGCCCCGAGCTGATCCGGGAGATCGCGGAGCGCTTCGGCCGCCAGGTCCTCGTCCTGTCGGTCGACGCCCGGCGTACCGAGTCCGGCTCCTTCGAGGTGACGACGCACGGCGGCCGCAAGGGCACCGGCATCGACGCCGTCGAGTGGGCGCACCGGGCCGCCGAGCTCGGCGCGGGGGAGATCCTGCTCAACTCGATGGACGCCGACGGCACGAAGGACGGCTACGACACCGAGATGATCGCGGCCGTGCGCAAGCACGTGACGGTCCCGGTGATCGCCTCCGGCGGCGCCGGCAAGCTCGCCGACTTCCCGCCGGCCGTGGCGGCGGGCGCGGACGCGGTGCTCGCGGCCTCCGTCTTCCACTTCGGCGATCTGCGGATCTCGCAGGTCAAGGACACGCTGCGGGAAGCCGGTCACCCGGTCCGCTGAGCCGTCGTTCCGCTTGTGGGAAGGGCCCCTTCGGGGGCCCTTCTTCGTGCCCGGATGTGCAGGATCGGTTGCGCAGTTTTTGTTGCGCAAGTTTTCTTTCGTACCTAGGGTCGATGTCATGACCTCGTCGGAGAACCGCCGCATCACCGATCTCGGCACCCTCAAGGCCATCTCGCACCCCCTGCGGATGCGCCTCTACCGCTCCCTCTTCGTGGCCCGCACCGCCACCGCGTCCCAGCTCGCCGAGCAGGTCGACGAGGCCGTCTCCCTCGTCAGCTACCACCTGCGCAAGCTCGCCGAGCACGGCCTCATCGAGGAGGCGGAGACGCAGTCGGCGGACGGGCGCGAGCGCTGGTGGCAGCCGAGCTCGTACGGCGTGAGCATCCGCGACGAGGACGTCCGGGACAGCCCCGAACTCGCCGCCGCGAGCGACGCCGTCGGCCGCACCGTCAACGAGCAGCGCACCGAACTCCACCGCCGCTTCCTCGACGAGCGCCTCACCTGGTCCGACGAGTGGCGCTCCGCCTCCATCAGCTCCGAGTGGCTGCCGCGCCTCACCGCCGCCGAACTCGGCGCCCTCGGCGAGGAACTCGACGCGCTCCTCAAGAAGTACGACCAGCGGGCCCGCGCCGCCGAGGCCGCCGGCGACACCGAGGGCCGCGAGAACGTCGCCGTCCACCTCCACGGCTTCCCCTACCGGGGCGGGCCGCGATGACCACCACCACCGTCACCGCCCCCGCCCGCCCCGCCCACCGCAACCCGCAGGTCCTGCGCTGGCTCGGCGCCTACACCGCCTCCACGCTCGGCGACGGCGTCTACTACATCGCCCTCTCCTGGACCGCCGTCACCAACGGCACCCCCGCCCAGGCCGGGCTCGTCATGACCGTCTCCGCCGTCCCCCGCGCGCTGCTCATGCTCATCGGGGGAGTGGTCGCCGACCGGCTCGGCCCGCGCCGGGTCGTCATCGCCTCCGACGCCGTCCGCTGCCTGTCCGCCCTCGGCCTCGCCGCGATCCTCTTCCTCACCGCCCCCGGCCTGTGGGTGCTCGCCGCGATCGCCCTCGTCTTCGGCACCGTCGACGCCCTCTTCCTGCCCGCCGTGGGCGCCCTGCCACCCCGGATCGCCGACCGCGACCAGCTCGCCCGGGTCCAGGGCATGCGCGGCATCGGCCACCGCGCCGGCGCCGTCCTCGGCGCCCCGCTCGGCGGCCTCGCCGTCGCCCTCGGCGGCTCCGCGACCGCCTTCACCGTCGCCGGCGTCCTCTTCGCGCTCTCCCTGCCCCTGCTCGGCACCCTCACGCTGCGGTCCCTTCCCGAGGAGGACGGCCAGGCCGGCGGCACCGCCCTGCGTGACCTCACCGACGGCCTGCGCTACCTCCGCGGCCACCGCGTCCTCGGCCCGCTGATGATCGTCATCCTCCTCGCCGACCTCGGCTTCGTCGGCCCCCTCAACGTCGGCCTCGCGCTCCTCGCCGAACAGCGCGGCTGGGAGGCCGCCGGCATGGGCTGGGTGCTCTTCGGCTTCGGTACGGGCGCGGGCGCCGCCTCGCTGCTCCTCACCGTGCGCGGGCGCGTCCCCCGGGCCGGCGCCGTCATGGGCTGGAGCATGACCCTCGGCGCCGTGTCGATCGGCGCCCTCGCCTTCGTACCGCAGCTGCCCCTCGCCGTGCTCGTCGCCGGATCCGTCGGCCTGCTCGCCGGACTCAACGGGGTCCTGTGCGGCGCCCTCGTCCAGACCGAGTCCGACCCCGCGTACCTGGGCCGTGTCTCCGCCGTCTCCAGCCTCGCCAGCCTCGGCCTCGCCCCGCTGAGCTTCCCGCTCGCCGGCGCCGCCATCGGCCTGTGGGGCACCGGCCCGGTCTTCGTCGTCAGCGCGGCGGTCTGCGCACTGTCGGGAGTGTTCGCCCTGCTGGTACCCGCCCTGCGCAAGGCCGACCTGCCCTCCTGATAGAGCGAGCCGCATGTCATGCTCCTGCCCTTGGAAGGGGAGGGAAAGACATGGGAACCGTGGATTCGGCGGTGGTCATCGTGGTCGACCTGCTCGTGACCGGGGCGGGAATCCTCGCCGTCGCGAAGGACCGGGCCCCCGGGTGGCTCGGCGGGACGGTGACCCGCCCGCGTCCGTGGGGCGCCGGTATCGCTCTGCTCGGCGTGTTCGCCGCGTCCGTGAGCCGCCCGCTGCTGTCCTGGGGGCCGGCGGACGGGGCCGCCGGCGAGACCGCCAGGATCTGTCTGCTCCTGACCGGCCTCGTACTCCTGTGGCGGGGCCGCAGCTGAGAACGGGCGGCCCCCGCGTTCGCCGGCGTTTCCCGGCCTGATCCGACGCGAATCGCCAGACGGCCCTAGATCCCCAGCTGCTTCGTCTCCCGCAGCCGCTCGATCGCCTCCGGCTCGCCCTCCAGCGCCACCTTCGCCGAGTCCTGGCGGCCGTACAGGTACATCATCAGCTCGCCCGGCTCCCCGGAGGCCGTCACCACCGGGGTGCCGCGGTGGGCGACCGCCGTCTGGCCGTTCGGGCGGCGGAGCACCAGGCCGACCGGGGCCTTCCGGCCGAGCAGCCGGGCCATCCGCTCCAGGCGCGACCACAGGGCGTCCGCGAAGACCGGGTCCAGCTCGCGGGCCGACCAGTCGGGCTGCGCACGGCGCACGTCCTCCGCGTGCACATAGAACTCGGCGACGTTCGCCCCCTCGTCCACCTGCTTGATCGTGAACGGCGAGAACCGCGGAGGACCCGTACGGATCAGCTGGATCAGCTCCTCGTACGGCTTGTCGGCGAACTCCGCCTGCACCCGGTCCAGCCGCTCCTTCAGCGCCGGTACGAGGTTCCCCGCCGCCGCGTCCGGACGCCGCTCCCGCACCACCACATGGGCCGCCAGGTCCCGGGTCCGCCAGCCCTCGCAGAGCGTCGGCGCGTCCGGGCCCGCCGCCTCCAACAGATCGGCGAGCAGAAGCCGTTCACGTTTCGCATGGGTCGACATGCCCGCCAGCGTACGGCCGACGGGGGCCGTCCGCCCAGTGGACGCCCCGCCGGACACCGCCCCCGAGCGCGGCACAATGTCCCCATGAGCACGCCCCGGACCCCCAGCGACCTCGACCCCGCCATCGCGGCCCGCCTCAAGCGCAGCGCCGACGGGCTCGTCCCCGCCATCGCCCAGCAGTACGACACCGGCGAGGTGCTGATGCTCGGCTGGATGGACGACGAGGCCCTCCACCGCACCCTCACCACCGGCCGTTGCACCTACTGGTCCCGCAGCCGGAACGAGTACTGGGTCAAGGGCGACACCTCCGGGCACGTCCAGCACGTCAAGTCCGTCGCCCTCGACTGCGACGCCGACACCCTCCTCGTCAAGGTCGACCAGGTCGGCGCCGCCTGCCACACCGGCACCCGCACCTGCTTCGACACCGACGTGCTCCCCGTATCCCAGTAAGGTCGCGTGCCATGGATCTCGAGACCTTCCGCAAGCTGGCGGCCGACCGCCGCGTCATCCCCGTCAGCCGCAGGCTCCTCGCGGACGGCGACACCCCGGTCGGGCTCTACCGCAAGCTCGCCGCCGAACGCCCCGGCACCTTCCTCCTCGAATCCGCGGAGAACGGCCGCAGCTGGTCCCGCTACTCCTTCATCGGTGTCCGCAGCGACGCGACCCTGACGGTGAAGGACGGACAGGCGCACTGGCTCGGCACCCCGCCCGTCGGCGTCCCCACGGACGGCGACCCGCTCGCCGCCCTGCGCGCCACCGTCGAGACCCTCCACACCCCTCGCGACCTCGCGTCCGGCATGCCGCCGTTCACCGGAGGCATGGTCGGCTACCTCGGCTACGACATCGTCCGCCGCCTGGAGAAGATCGGGGACTCCACCCGCGACGACCTGCGGCTCCCCGAGCTCACCATGCTCCTCACCAGCGACCTCGCGGTCCTCGACCACTGGGACGGCTCGGTCCTCCTGATCGCCAACGCGATCAACCACAACGACCTGGAGACCGGCATCGACGAGGCGTACGCGCACGCCGTCGCCCGCCTCGACGCCATGGAGGCCGACCTGGCCCGCCCGGTCGCCACCGTCCCCGCCGCCCTCCCCGCCTCCGAACTCCCCGAGTTCTCCGCCCTCTGGGGCGGCCGGGCCTACCAGGACGCCGTCGAGGACGTCAAGGAGCGCATCCGCGCCGGCGAGGCCTTCCAGGTCGTGCCCTCGCAGCGCTTCGAGACCCCCTGCACCGCCTCCGCGCTCGACGTGTACCGGGTCCTGCGGGCCACCAACCCCTCCCCGTACATGTACCTCTTCCGCTTCGAGAACGGCTTCGACGTCGTCGGCTCCTCGCCCGAGGCCCTCGTCAAGGTCGAGGACGGGCGCGCGATGCTCCACCCCATCGCCGGCACCCGGCACCGCGGCGCCACCCCGCAGGAGGACCACGACCTCGCCGAGGAACTGCTCGCCGACCCCAAGGAGCGCGCCGAGCACCTCATGCTCGTCGACCTCGGCCGCAACGACCTCGGCCGCGTCTGCACCCCCGGCTCCGTCGAGGTCGTCGACTTCATGTCGGTCGAGCGCTACTCGCACGTCATGCACATCGTCTCCACCGTCACCGGCGAGGTCGCCGACGGCCGCACCGCCTTCGACGTCCTCACCGCCTGCTTCCCCGCCGGCACGCTCTCCGGCGCGCCCAAGCCCCGCGCCATGCAGATCATCGAGGAGCTCGAACCCTCCCGGCGCGGCCTCTACGGCGGGTGTGTCGGTTATCTCGATTTCGCCGGAGACGCGGACACCGCCATCGCCATCCGCACCGCCCTGCTCCGGGACGGAACGGCGTACGTGCAGGCCGGAGCGGGTGTCGTCGCCGACTCCGACCCCGTCGCCGAGGACAACGAGTGCCGCAACAAGGCCGCGGCCGTCCTCCGCGCCGTGCACACCGCCAACCGGATGAACGACAACTGAGGACGTAGGGGATAGTGGGGTACGTGAGTGCCGTTCCCGTACCCCAGCCCCGGGCCGCCCGCGCGGCCGTCCCCACCGGCGGCCGCCGCAGCCTGGCCGCGGCCCTCCTCCTCGGCGCCCTCGGCGCCACCGTCGTCCTGCTCTCCGCGGGCCAGATCTGGGCGGAGGGCACCGCGTCCGTCGGCGGCGGCACCGTCCCCGTCGAGGCCGACGGCGGCACCGTCACCGGCGTGCCCACGGCCCTCGCGATCGTCGGCCTCGCCGCGCTCTTCGCCGTCTTCGCCGTCCGCCGCACCGGCCGCACGCTCGTCTCCGCGCTCCTCGCGCTCAGCGGCGCGGGCGCCGCGCTCGCCGCGGTCCTCGGCGCCTCCGACCGCGCCGCGCTCGACGCCGAGGCCGCCCGGATCAGCGGCGACACCGCCGCGGCCGTCGCGCACCTCACCCACACCGTCTGGCCGTACGTGACCGCGGCGGGCGCCGTCCTCATCCTGCTCGCCGGTCTCTTCGCCCTCCGCTTCGGCAAGAACTGGCCGGCGATGTCAGGCCGCTACGAGCGCTCCGGCGCCCCGCGCGCCGGCCGCAAGGCCCCCACGACCGACCCGGACCGTCCCGAGGACCTGTGGAAGGCCCTGGACCGCGGCGAGGACCCCACGCAGGGCGGCTGACCGCGACGCGTGATCGTCCCGGCACCCCCGATTCATCCTCGCGCGCCCGCGTGCGGGACAATGAGCGCCGAGTGTCCGCGCACGCGAGACCTCACCATCGAGCAACTGCAACGAGGAGCAACTCATGGCGGGCAGCGCCCACGGACACACCCCGGCCGCCTGGACCGGTGTCATCATCTCCTTCGTCGGCTTCTGCATCGCCGGCGTCTTCATGGTGGCCGCCAACCTGCCCGGCTTCTGGGCCGGCGTGGGCGTCATCATCCTCGGCGGCCTCGTGGGCGGTGCGATGAAGATCGCCGGCCTCGGCATGCCGAAGGACACGGACGCCGTCGTCGCCGCCCGTGAGGCCGCGTCCGAGACCGCCCGGGCCCGCGCCTGACGCGACACGACGCACCCGAGGGCGCGGTCCGGCGACGCCGGGCTGCGCCCTCGCGCGTCAGCGGCGACAATCACCGCGTGGACGCGCAGCCGACGGCCGAAGCCGTGACCGACGATTCCCCCACCCGACCGGGTGAACCCACCCGCCCGAATCCGGCCGATCCGGACCCGGCGCGACCGCAGGCCGCCGAGGCCGGGGCGGCCGTGCCCGTGCCTGTGCCTGGGGCGGCCGTGCCCGTGCCTGTGCCTGGGGCGCCGGTGCCGGGGATGCCAGCGCTTGGGGCGCCTGCGCCTGGGACGGCGCCTGTGCCTGGGGCGCCCGTGCCTGGTGCACCTGTGCTTGGGACACCCGTGCCTGGGACGCCTGTGCCTGGGGCGCCCGTGCCGGCGGGGGCCGCCGTCTGGGACGGGCCGTACGTGCCCGCATCCGTACCCGTACCACCCCCGCCGCGGTCGCTCGCGCGGCGGCTCTTCACGCCCGTCGCGCTCCTCGGCGGGGTCGTCGCCGCGTTCGCGTACGTCGGGGCCGTCGACCCCAACGAGCCCGGGCACTACCCCGTCTGCCCGCTACTGCGCTTCACCGGCATCTACTGCCCCGGCTGCGGCGGGCTCCGCAGCGCGCACGCCGTCGCCCACGGCGACCTGGGCGCCGCCCTCGGCGCCAACGCCCTCGCCGTCGCCGGCTACGGCATCTTCGCCGTCGTCATGGCCGTCTGGCTGATTCGCGCCGTCCGCGGCGTGCCCATGCGCCTCGCGATCTCCCCACGACTGTCCTGGGGGATCGGGGCCGTCCTCGTCCTCTTCACCCTGGTCCGGAACCTTCCCTTCGGCTCCGCCCTCGCTCCCTGAGCACCCCTCGGGAGTCCCAGCAGGTGGGACGCGCCTCCGGCCGATGCGAATCCGGGGCCGTCCTGCGGATAGGATCGAAGTGGCTGAACCTGGTTCATCATCACCGTCCCGGAAGGGGGCCCCTCGCGTGAGTGTGCTCGACGAGATCATCGAAGGCGTGCGCGCCGACCTCGCAGAGCGGCAGGCGCGGGTCACCCTCGACGAGCTCAAGGAGCGCGCCGCCAAGGCGCCGCAGGCCAAGGACGGCGTCGCCGCACTGCGCGGGGACGGCGTCAAGGTGATCTGCGAAGTGAAGCGCTCCAGCCCGTCCAAGGGCGCACTCGCCGCGATCGCCGACCCGGCCGGACTCGCCGCGGACTACGAGGCGGGCGGCGCCGCCGTCATCTCCGTCCTCACCGAGCAGCGCCGCTTCGGCGGCTCGCTCGCCGACCTGGAGGCCGTCCGCGCCCGGGTCGACATCCCCGTGCTGCGCAAGGACTTCATCGTCACCGCGTACCAGCTCTGGGAAGCGCGGGCGTACGGAGCGGATCTCGCGCTCCTCATCGTCGCCGCCCTGGAGCAGGAGGCGCTGGTCTCCCTCATCGAGCGTGCCGAGTCCATCGGTCTCACCCCGCTGGTCGAGGTCCACGACGAGGACGAGGTCGAGCGCGCCGTCGACGCGGGCGCCCGCATCATCGGCGTCAACGCGCGCAACCTCAAGACCCTCAAGGTCGACCGCTCCACCTTCGAGCGCGTCGCCCCCGAGATCCCCGCGCACATCGTCAAGGTCGCCGAGTCCGGCGTCCGCGGCCCGCACGACCTCATCGCCTACGCCAACGCGGGCGCCGACGCGGTCCTCGTCGGCGAGTCCCTCGTCACCGGCCGCGACCCGAAGGCCGCCGTCGCCGACCTCGTCGCCGCCGGCGCGCACCCGGCCCTCCGCCACGGCCGGAGCTGACACCGTCATGACCCCCGTCCGCGCCACGCCGACCGCCCAGGGCTCCGCCCCGGGCGGCCCGGTCGTGCCCGCGGACGCCTCGGGCCGCCGCGGCCGGCTCCGTACCGCCGCGGCCCCCGTCTCCAAGCACGCGCCGCTGGCCAGGGGCTGCCGCCCGCGTGGCTGCCGCGCGCCCGCCCGCCGTGTCCACGGCCGCCGGGTCCGCTACGTCATCGGCTCCGAGCCGGGACAGGTCAACGGGATGCGATGGCGCCTGCGCCTCGCGCGCGACTTCACGTACGACGCCTGACCGCCACCCCCCGTGTGGGCCCGCGCCCGCGTCCGTGTGGGCAATCGTTCCGCAGGGCGGAACGGGTGGGCACACGGAACGGCGCCCTTCGCGGCGCCTGGCCCCCTGTGCCTGACCCGCCCCCCAGCGGCGGCGCACAACGTGGTGCTGGTTCAGGCTCAGGAGCCTCTGGCGCCGGCAAGGGCGCCGTTCCGTTGTGCCCACAACGGGGGCGACGACGTTGCCGTACGTGAGTGCGTCACGCGCATAACGTGACCATCAACCCCACGTATCCCGGGGCACCCGCCCCGCGAGGAGCGCATCCGCATGTCCAGCGAGTTCTTCATCCCGGACCTGGAAGGCCAGGTCCCCAGCCCGGAGGGCTACTTCGGCGCCTACGGCGGCAAGTTCATCCCGGAGGCCCTCGTCGCCGCCGTCGACGAGGTCGCCGTCGAGTACGAGAAGGCCAAGCACGACCCCGAGTTCGCCCGCGAGCTCAACGACCTGATGGTCAACTACACCGGCCGCCCGAGCGCCCTCACGGAGGTCCCGCGGTTCGCCGAGCACGCCGGCGGTGCCCGGATCTTCCTCAAGCGCGAGGACCTCAACCACACCGGCTCGCACAAGATCAACAACGTGCTCGGCCAGGCCCTCCTGACCAAGCGCATGGGCAAGACGCGCGTCATCGCCGAGACCGGCGCCGGCCAGCACGGCGTGGCCACGGCCACCGCCTGCGCCCTGTTCGGCCTCGAGTGCACCATCTACATGGGCGAGGTCGACACCCAGCGCCAGGCCCTCAACGTGGCCCGGATGCGGATGCTCGGCGCCGAGGTCATCGCCGTGAAGTCCGGCAGCCGCACCCTCAAGGACGCCATCAACGAGGCCTTCCGCGACTGGGTCGCGAACGTGGACCGGACGCACTACCTGTTCGGCACGGTCGCGGGACCGCACCCCTTCCCCGCCATGGTCCGCGACTTCCACCGGGTCATCGGCGTCGAGGCCCGCCGCCAGATCCTGGAGCGCGCCGGGCGGCTGCCCGACGCGGCCATCGCCTGCGTCGGCGGCGGCTCCAACGCCATCGGCCTCTTCCACGCCTTCGTCCCGGACGCGGACGTGCGCCTGATCGGCTGCGAGCCGGCCGGCCACGGCGTCGAGACCGGCGAGCACGCGGCCACCCTCACCGCCGGCGAGCCCGGCATCCTCCACGGGTCCCGCTCCTACGTCCTCCAGGACGAGGAGGGGCAGATCACCGAGCCGTACTCGATCTCGGCCGGCCTCGACTACCCGGGCATCGGCCCCGAGCACGCGTACCTGAAGGACAGCGGCCGCGGCGAGTACCGCGCCGTCACCGACGACGCCGCCATGCAGGCGCTGCGCCTGCTCTCCCGTACGGAGGGCATCATCCCGGCCATCGAGTCGGCGCACGCCCTCGCCGGGTCCCTGGAGGTCGGCAAGGAGCTCGGCAAGGACGCCCTGCTCCTGGTGAACCTCTCCGGGCGCGGCGACAAGGACATGGATACCGCCGCTCGCTACTTCGGGCTCTACGACAACGGCGCCGAGGGGGGCTCCAAGTGACCACCGGAAACATCCAGCTCCTCGGCGACACCCTGGCCAAGGCCAAGGCCGAGAACCGGGCCGCGCTCATCGCGTACCTGCCGGCCGGCTTCCCGACCGTCGACGGCGGCATCGCCGCCATCAAGGCCGTCTTCGACGGCGGCGCCGACGTCGTCGAGGTCGGGCTCCCGCACAGCGACCCGGTCCTCGACGGGCCGGTCATCCAGACCGCCGACGACATCGCGCTGCGCGGCGGCGTGAAGATCGCCGACGTCATGCGGACGGTGAAGGAGGCCCACGCGGCCACCGGCAAGCCGGTCCTCGTCATGACGTACTGGAACCCGATCGACCGGTACGGCATCGAGCGCTTCACCGAGGAGCTCGCCGCGGCCGGCGGCGCGGGCTGCATCCTGCCCGACCTGCCGGTCCAGGAGTCCGCCGTCTGGCGCGAGCACGCCGACAAGCACGGTCTCGCGACCGTCTTCGTCGTCGCGCCCAGCAGCAAGGACGCGCGCCTCGCCACCATCACCGCGGCCGGCTCCGGCTTCGTCTACGCCGCCTCGCTCATGGGCGTCACCGGCACCCGCGAGTCGGTCGGCGAGTCGGCCGCCGACCTGGTCCGCCGCACCCGGGCCACGTCGGAGCTCCCCGTGTGCGTGGGTCTCGGCGTCTCGAACGCCACGCAGGCGAAGGAGGTCGCCGGCTTCGCCGACGGCGTCATCGTCGGCTCCGCCTTCGTGCAGCGCCTCCTCGACGCCGACGGCGACGAGGAGGCCGGACTCGCCGCCGTAAGGGAACTGGCGGCCGAACTCGCCGAGGGCGTCCGCCGCCCTTCGTAGCCCATTCGGGTGGATATGGGACCGGGGAGGCGCGGATGTGCCTCCCCGGTTCGTTGCCTGGGGCGTGAGCGAGAAGAACCGTGGTGACGGTAACCGGAGCGCGCGGGAGCGCCTTCAGCAGCAGCGCGAGCGCGACAAGGCCCGCGAGAAGCAGCGGCGCGTCCTGATCGTGTCGGCGGCGGTGGTCGGTGTCCTCGGCCTGGCCGCGGTCGTCGGCGTGATCGCCGCGGGCGGCGACAACAACAGCGGATCCGACAAGGCCGGGCCGGTGGTCGTGCCGACGGGCGCGACCGACGAGGACGGCAAGCCCGCCATCCCCACGGGCAAGGCGGACGCCCCGTCGACGCTCGCGGTCTGGGAGGACTTCCGCTGCCCGGCGTGCGCCCAGTTCGAGAACGTCATGCGGGACACGATCCACGAGCTGCAGGCCTCCGGCGCGCTCCGGGTCGACTACCACCTCGCCACCCTCATCGACGGGAACATGGGCGGCAGCGGCTCGCTGCGCGCGGCGAACGCGGCGGCGTGCGCCCAGGACGCGGGGAAGTTCACCGCGTACCACGACACGCTGTACGTCAACCAGCCGCCGGAGACGGACGACGCCTACGCGAAGAACGACAAGCTGATCGAGCTGGCGGCGAAGGTCCCCGGGCTCGACACGCCGGCCTTCCGCAGCTGTGTGAACGACGGCACGCACGACAGCTGGGTGAAGAAGTCGAACGAGGCCTTCCAGAACGGCGGCTTCCGCGGCACCCCGTCCGTCCTCCTCAACGGAGAATCGATCTTCCCGACCAAGGGGAACGAGCAGATCTCCCCGGAGAACCTGAAGAAGTGGGTCGCCGAGGCCAACAAGGGCAAGAAGCCGGGCACCGCCTCCCCGTCGGCGGGTTAGCCGGCGGGTTCGTGGACGGATTGGTTACCCAGAAGTTGCCGGGTGGGCTGCCGTCATGCCCGCCCGGCAAGGTAGCGTCGGTTCTGCCATGGACCTTGCCTACATTCCCAGCCCGTCGACCGGCGTGATCCACCTCGGACCGATCCCGCTGCGCGGCTATGCCTTCTGCATCATCATCGGTGTCTTCGTTGCCGTCTGGCTCGGCAACAGGCGCTGGATCGCCCGGGGCGGCACCGCCGGCACCGTGGCCGACATCGCCGTCTGGGCGGTGCCCTTCGGCCTCGTCGGCGGACGCCTCTACCACGTGATCACCGACTACCAGCTGTACTTCAGCGAGGGTGAGAACTGGGTCGACGCCTTCAAGATCTGGGAGGGCGGCCTCGGTATCTGGGGCGCCGTCGCGCTCGGCGCGGTGGGCGCCTGGATCGGCTGCCGCCGGCGCGGGATCTCCCTGCCGGCGTACGCGGACGCCATCGCCCCCGGCATCGCCTTCGCCCAGGCCATCGGCCGCTGGGGCAACTGGTTCAACCAGGAGCTCTACGGCAAGCCGACCGACGTGCCGTGGGCGCTGAAGATCACCGAGGGGCCCAACCGCGAGGCCGGCCTCTACCACCCGACCTTCCTGTACGAGTCGCTGTGGAACGTCGCCGTCGGCTTCCTGGTCATCTGGGCCGACCGCCGCTTCAAGCTCGGCCACGGTCGGGCGTTCGCCCTGTACGTCGCCGCGTACTGCTCGGGCCGCGTGTGGACGGAGGCGCTGCGCGTCGACGAGGCGCACCACATCATGGGCCTGCGGCTCAACGTGTGGACCGCGATCTTCGTCGGCCTGGCCGCCGTCGTCTACCTGATCGTCTCGCCGCGGATCCGTCCGGGCCGCGAGGAGATCGTGGAGCCGAGGGCCGCGGCCGCGGCTGCGGAGAAGGCCGCCGGGAAGACGGACGCCGTCGAGGGTGCCGAGGCCGCCGAGGCCGAGGTCACGGACGCCGTTCAGGACGAGGCCGAAGGGCCCGGGGACGGGGACGAGGACACCGAGGGCAACGGCGCCGGTCACGGCGCCGGGTCGGCCGCCAAGAGCTGACCGGGACGTACGTCGCGAGGGCCGCCGGGAACGAAGGGTTCCGGCGGCCCTTTCGCATGCGGGGGTACGGGTCAGTCGGAGCGGGCCGCGAGCGCGAGGACCCGGTGGGCGCCCTCCACCACCGCCGCGTCGACGAAGCGGCCGTCCGGGAGGGCCAGGGCGCCCCGCTCGGTCGCGGCCGCCGCGACGACCTGACGGGCCGCGTCGACCTCCGCCGGGGTGGGCAGATAGGCCCGCTCGATGACCGGGAGCTGACGGGGGTGGATGGCCGCCCGGCCGAAGAAGCCCATGGCACGGCCCCGGGCGCAGCCTGCGGCCAGCGCGTCCAGGTCGCGGATGTCCGGATGGACGGACTGGGCCGGCGGGGGGAGGGCGGCCGCGCGGGCCGCGACCACCACCCGGCCGCGCGACCAGTCGAGGCCGGTGTCCTGCCGTACCCCCAGGTCGGCGCGGAGATCGGCCTCGCCGAGGGCGATGCCGCGCACGGCGGGATGGGCGGAGGCGATGGCGTAGGCGTGCTCCACGGCGAGAGCGCTCTCCAGGAGCGGATAGAGCGCGCGGCCGGGGGCGAGCCCGGCGATCCGGTGGATGTCAGTGGCGTGTGTCACCTTGGGTACACGGAGACCGGAGAGGCCGGGGAGGGGGGCCAGGGTGGGGATGTCGCGCGCGGTGTGGATGCGGACGTGCACCGGGACGGGGTGGACGTCCGCGAGGAGATCGGCCGTGGCGTCGAGGGCGTACGCCTTGCGCTGCGGGGCGACCGCGTCCTCCAGATCGACGATCACGACGTCGGCGCCGGAGGACAGGGCCTTGCGCACGACCTCGGGGCGGTCACCGGGGGCGTACAGCCAGGTGAGGGGCGCGACGGGGTGCGCGGTGGCGCCCTCGGCGCGCCCGGCGGCCGAGCCGGTGGGGCCGCTGAGCGGGCTCATACCGCTCCCTGCGCGCGGAGGGCGTCGATCTCGGCGGAGGTGAGGCCGAGTTCGGAGAGGACGGCGTTGGTGTCGGCGCCGTGCGGGCGGCCGGACCAGCGGATGCCGCCGGGGGTCTCGGAGAGGCGGAAGAGGACGTTCTGCATCTTGATCGGGCCGAGCTCGGGATCCTGCACCTCGGTCACGGTGCGGAGCGCCCGGTACTGCGGATCGTCCATGACGTCCCGGATGTCGTAGACGGGGGCGATGGCCGCCTCCGCCTTCTCGAAGGCCGCCATCGCCTCCTCGCGGGTGTGGCGGGCGATCCACGAGCCGACCGCCTCGTCGAGGACGTCCGCGTGCTCGGCCCGGCCCGTGCCGTCGGCGAACCACGGCTCGTCGATCAGCTCGGGGCGGCCGACGAGCCGCAGCACCCGCTCGGCGATCGACTGGGCGGAGGTGGAGACGGCGACCCAGGAGCCGTCGGCGGTCCGGTAGGTGTTGCGCGGGGCGTTGTTGCGGGAGCGGTTGCCGGTCCGGGGCTGGACGTAACCGAGCTGGTCGTACCAGAGGGGGTGGGGTCCGATGACGGAGAGCATCGGTTCGATGATGGCCATGTCGACGACCTGGCCGCGGCCGGTCGTGGTCCTGGCGGTGAGCGCGGTCATCACCGCGTACGCCGTGGCGAGGGCGGCGATCGAGTCGGCCAGGCCGAAGGGCGGCAGGGTCGGCGGGCCGTCGGGCTCGCCGGTGATGGCGGCGAAGCCGCTCATCGCCTCGGCGAGGGTGCCGAAGCCGGGGCGGTGGGCGTACGGACCGAACTGGCCGAAGCCGGTGACCCGGGCGAGCACCAGACGCGGGTTGACGGTCGACAGCTCCTCCCAGCCCAGACCCCAGCGTTCCAGCGTGCCCGGGCGGAAGTTCTCCACGATCACGTCCGCGTCGGCGGCGAGGGCGAGGAGGGTGTCGCGGCCGCCCGGTGAGGACAGATCGAGGGTGATCGCCCGCTTGTTGCGGCCGAGGACCTTCCACCACAGGCCGATGCCGTCCTTGGCGGGGCCGTGGCCACGGGACGGATCCGGTGTGCGGGGGTGCTCGACCTTCACGACGTCGGCGCCGAAGTCGCCCAGCATCATGGCCGCGAGCGGGCCGGCGAAGAGGGTCGCGAGATCCAGGACGCGCAGCCCGTGCAGGGGCGCCGTGGACGTCTCGGTGGTCATACGGCGTTCGCCTCCAGCGTGTCGGGGGAGAGGAAGGCGGCGTCGATCTCGACGCGGTACGGCATCGAGGTCGACGCGCCCTCGCGCCGGACGGAGAGCGCGGCGGCCGTCTGCGCCCAGGCGAGGGCCTCCGGGGCGGGGCGGCCCTCGCCGAGGGCGACCGCGAGGGCGCCGACGAAGGTGTCGCCCGCCCCCGTGGTGTCCACGGCCCGGACCCGGGGCGCGGGCACGGCGACCGGCTCGGCGCCGCGCACCGCGTACAGGCTGCCGGCCGCGCCCAGGGTGACGACCACCTCGGGGACGAACCGCAGCAGGGCCCGCGCGGCCGCGCGCGGGTCGGTGAGGCCGGTGAGCGCGGCGGCCTCGTGCTCGTTGGGCACCAACAGGTCGGTCGCGGCCAGGAGTTCCGGCGGCAGAGGCTGCGCGGGGGCGGGGGTGAGGATCGTGCGGACGCCGAGCCGGCGGGCCGTCTCGGCGCCCTCGACGACGACGGAGAGGGGGAGTTCGAGCTGGAGGAGCAGGGCGTCGGCGGTGCCGATGAGGGCCTCGTCGCCGTGGTCGAGGGAGGTGACGGTGCCGTTGGCGCCGGGGACGACGACGATCGCGTTGCCGCCCTCGTCGTCGACGACGACATGGGCGGTGCCGGAGGGTCCCTCGGCGGTGCGGAGCAGATCGATGTCCACCGCGCAGTGCTCCAGGGTGGCGCGCAGCTGGGCCCCGAAGCCGTCGGTGCCGACCGCGCCGATCATCGCCACCTCGCCGCCCGCGCGGGCGGCGGCGACGGCCTGGTTGGCGCCCTTGCCGCCGGGGATCGTACGGAAGGAGCGGCCGGTGACCGTCTCACCGAGGGCGGGGGCCCGCGGCACGTAGACGACGAGGTCCATGTTCGTGCTGCCGAGCACGACGATGCTGGTCATGGGCGTACTGCCTCCAGGTGTGTCAGTTCGGCCAGGGTGTCGAAGCCGATGCCGTCGAAGGACGGCACCGAGGTCGTGAGGCGGTTCTTGAGGGGGGAGGTCCAGCGTTCCGGCAGGCGGTCCGGATGCCCGGCGAGCAGCCCGGCGAGCGAACCGGCGGTGGCGCCGTTGGAATCGGTGTCCCAGCCGCCCGACACCGCCGCGCAGACGGAGCGGGAGAAGTCGCCGTCGGCGTGGGTGAGGGCGGCGGCGAGCAGGGCGGCGTTCGGGACGGCATGCACCCAGTGGTACCCGCCGAGTTCGGCGTGCAGCCCGTCGACGACGGTGTCGAAGTCGGGCTCCGCCTCGGCGTACGCGATGCCGAGCCGGACGGCCGCCGCCAGGCGCGAGTGCGGCGGGATCACCGCGAGGCCCGCGGCGAGCGACCGGTGGACGTCGGCCGTGCCGGTCGCCGCGGTGGCGAGGGCGGCGGCGACGAACATGGCGCCGTAGACGCCGTTCGCGGTGTGCGTGAGCACCGCGTCCCGGTGCGCCTGCGCGGCGGCGGCCACCGGGTCGCCCGGGTGCGTCCAGCCGTGGACGTCGGCCCGGATCTGGGCGCCGATCCACTCGCGGAAGGGGTTGCGGCGGACGGCGGTCAGCGGGGGTTCCACGCCGTCCAGGAGGTTGCGGTAGGCGACGCGCTCGGCCGTGAAGGTGCGGCCCGCGGGGAGCTCGTCGAGCCAGAGGCGGGCGACGTCGGCGGTGGTGAAGCCGCGGCCGTACCGCTGGAGGAGCAGCAGGTTGAGGAGGGGGTAGTTGAGGTCGTCGTCCTCGGGCATCCCGTCGATGTTCTCGGCGAGGGAGGTGGCGGCGGAGCGACGGTTCCAGGGGTGCGCGGCGAGCAGCTCCGGCGGGACGCCGCGGGCGGTGAACCAGGTGTCGAGGGGCCAGTTGCCTGCGGCGCGGGCGAGGGCGCGGAGCGCGTGGAGGGGGAGCTTCTCGACGGGCTTGCCGAGGAGGCATCCGACGGCCCGGCCGAGCCAGGCGGCGTGGAGGCGGTCGAGGAGGGCGGAGTCTTTCCCCGCGCCGGGCCTCGCGGGCCGGCTGCCCGAACCCTGGCCCGGGTTGTGGGCCTCCGCCGGGTGCGGGCTGTGCGCCTCCTGGCCCGGGTTGTGGGCATGCGTTCCGCCGGGGCGATGGGGGTGCCCCCTGCTCGAGCGAAGCCGAGAGCTTGGGGGAGGGTGGGCACAACCCACGACGGCGCCGCACGCCGGGTGCGGGTTCAGGCGCGGGAGCCTAGGCCCGGCAGGGGGCGCCGTCCCGTGTGCCCACCCGTCCCGCCCCAGCGGGACGATTGCCCACACGGAGGTGGGCGGCGGTTCGGGGGCCGTCAACGCCTGGATCGCGGGGAGTGGCGTGGGCTCGTGGGCCGACAGGGGAGTCGGGAGGGCCGCCAGGGCGTCCAGGAGCTCTTCCGCCAGGCGGCGGAGGTCCGGCTGGGGGACGGCGGAGGCGCCGGCCGTCTCCGGGGCCGCGGGGCCGCCCGCCGCCGTCCAGCGGGCCGCCAGGGCTCCCGCGTCGCGGCCGTCCTCCGCCGCCTGGCGGAGTTCGTGGCCCACCAGGTCCTCCGGCTGGACCCAGGTCAGACGGAGGGTCACCGGTCCGCGCTCGTCAGGGCGGCGAAGGCCGACGCGTGGGACCGGCGGACCTCCGTGTCCCCGGCGAAGATCTCGCGGGCCACGCCCGCCAGCGCCCTCGCCGGGGCGTGCAGGTCCAGGCGGCTCGCCTCCGCCACCTGCTTCGCCCATTCCGCGGGGACGGCCCGCTCGCCGTGCAGCGCGCCCACGATCGCGCCCGCCATCGTGGCGATCGAGTCGCAGTCGCGCCCGTAGTTGACCGCGCCAAGGACCGTACGGCGGAAGTCGCCCTCGCCGACGAGCAGCATGCCGAGGGCGATCGGGAGTTCCTCGATCGCGTGCAGGCGGGAGGGGCGGCGGGCACCCAGGGAGGGGGCGCGGTAGTCGGGGCCGACGGTGTCGAAGGGGGCGACCGCCCTGCGGAGGGGGGCGAGGGCGGACTCGAAGTCCGTGTGCGCGGAGGCCACTTCGGCGACCGCCTCGATCGCCGCGCGCGTGCCGTCCTTCGCGAGGGACAGGGCCTCCTCCACCACCGACGCCGGGGTCGCGCCCGGCGCGCACGCCGCGGCGACCGCCGCCGCGAAGACACCCGCCGCCTCCCGGCCGTACGAGGACTGGTGCGCGCCCGTCAGGTCGATCGCCTCGGCGTAGGCGGCCGCCGGGTGGGCGGCGTTGACCAGGCCGACGGGCGCCATGTACATCGCCGCCCCGCAGTTGACGACGTTGCCGCTGCCTGCCTCGCGCGGGTCCACATGGCCGTAGTGGAGCCGGGTCACGATCCACTTCTCGGCCAGGAAGATCCGCTGGAGGGGGAGCGCCTCGGCCTCCAGCTCCGGGATCCAGACGGGGGAGCCCATGAGTTCGGGGACGAGGTGGTCCGCGACCGCGTAGGCGTCGAGGTGGTCGCGGACCTTCTCGTACACCCGGATCAGTGCGTGGGTCATCAAGGTGTCGTCGGTGACGTGCCCGTCGCCCTTGTGGTACGGCGCGATGGGCCGCGCGGTGCGCCAGTCGCCGCCGTTCCAGGGGCCGACGATCCCGGTGACGCGGCCGCCGTGGCGTTCCAGGATCTGCTCGGGGGTGTAGCCCTCGACGGGGCCGCCGAGGGCGTCGCCGACGGCGGCCCCGAGGAGACTGCCGGTGATCCGGTCATCCAGTGTGGGTGTCATGTCGGAATTGTCCACCTGGGGTGGCCGGTTCCGTGGCTCCGAGGAGCCCGGCGAGTTCCACCAGATCCGTACCCGCGAGCCGGGGCAGCGCGCAGCCCGCGAGGGTCCTGCACGCCTCGCGCCAGCTGCCCGGGACCGAACGGCCGCCGCCCAGCGCGCCGGTGAGCGCGCCCGCGAGCGCGGGGGCCGAGTCGGCGACCCGGGAGAGGCAGACGGCGGCCGGTACCGCGGCGGTCATCTCGCCGCGGGCGGCGGTGGCGAGGGCCAGGGCGACCGGGACGGTCTCGGCGGCGGCGATGCCGTAGCTGTAGACGTGGTCGACGATCTGGTGCTCCAGGAGCGGGACGAGCTCGAAGGCGGAGTCGGCGGCCCGGGCCAGCTTCACGGCGTGCCGGGCGTTGCGGCCGATCTCGGTGACCGGCGGGAGTTCGGCGAGCGCCGCCTCGACGGCCTCGTCGACCGCCGCCCCGCCGAGGGCCGCGGCGACGGCCGCCGCCGTCGCGCGGGCGCCGTGGACGCCGTCGCCGTCCTGCGTGTACCGGGCGTCGAACTCGGCGAGTTCGGCGGCGGCGCGGGCGTCGCCCGGGTGGACCAGGGCGAGGACGGCGGCCCGGACGCAGGCCGCGTCGTCGAAGTAGTGCGGGTTGTCGTGGCCGGTGGCGGGCGGGCGCAGGCCGGTGGCGAGGTTGCCGAGGCCGGCGCGTACCGAGATGCGGGCGCGGAGGGGGAGTACGGCCGACTCGACCTCGGGGGCGCGGTCGGCCGCGGCGGCGACCTGGCCCGCGAGGGCGTTCCAGGCGAGGTCGACGGCGGCGCGGAGCCGGCGGTCCGCGGGCAGGCCCGCGAAGACCGGGCCCGCGGCGGCGAGGATCGCCTCGGCGGTGAAGACCGCCCACTCGGCGTCGTCGGAGGGGCCGAGGCGGAGGGGCTCGGGGGGCTGGTTGAGGGCGATGGGGACGGGGAGGGTGGTCGTGGCGTTCTGCTCGGCGAAGGTGTCGAGTTCGCGGGTGAGGCGGCGGGTCCATTCGGGCATGCGGGCGGCGCGGTGCCGTGCCGCGGGCCAGCCGGCGGCGTCGCCTGCGGCGATGCCGAGGAGCAGGCCCTCGACTGCGTCGCGCCCGGCCTTGCGAGGGGCGTCGGGGTGCGGGGCCTTGTGGTGCCCGCCCCATGACCCGGTGCCCCGAACCGGGGCGGCGCCCTGCGGGGCCAGGTCCAGTTCGTCGGTGTCGTGCACCGTGCACCGGTCCCGCGGGTCACCGAGCAGGGGGCCGGAACCCGGCATCGGGGGCTGTGCCCACCCTCCCCCGAGCTCTCGGCTTCGCTCGACCAGGGGCGACCCCCCTCGCCCCGCGGGACGATTGCCCACAGCGGGTGCGGCGATGGCGCCCGCCTCCGGGCCCTGGCCCACAGCCGGTACGGCGGCAGCGGTGGCAGCGTCCGGAGGCGCGGCGTCAGCCGCCGTCGTCGTCAGGTCCGCGCTCACGCCGCCTCCTCCGGGGTCAGGAGGTCCGCTACGTCCAGGACGTGGTAGCCGCGCATCGACGGGAGGCAGCTGCCGGTGACCGGGGCGATGGCCGAGGACCAGTCCGGTGGGATCGCGTGCACGCCGCCCGCCGCGCCGGCCAGGGCGCCCGTCACCGCCGCCGTCGTGTCGGCGTCGCGGCCCATGTTGACGGCCGTGAGGACGGCGGTGCGGAAGTCGCCCCGGGCGGCCGCGAAGGCGCCGAAGGCCAGGCCCACCGCCTCCGGGGCCAGGTCCGTCCAGGGGTAGCCGCCGATGACGACCGCGGAGCGGACCTGGCGTTCGCGGGTGAGCGGGTCCGGCTGGACGCGCTGGGCCGCCACGACCGCGCGCCGCAGCGAGCGGGCGGTCCAGGAGTCCATGGGGATGACGGAGAGGGCCGCCGCGATCACCGACGTCACCGTCGCTCCGGTCATCGCCGCCGCCACGCCCGCCGCCACCGCCTGGCCGCCGTAGATGCCCTCGCCCTCGTGGCTGACGCTGCCGTCGATGGCGACCAGGCGGGCCGCCTCCGCCGGGCGGCCCGCCGCGAACACCCCGAACGGCGCCGCGCGCATCGCGAGGCCGTCGCTCCACGCGTGGCGGTGCTGGGCGGAGATGGGGGCCGCCAGGCCCCGGCGGAGGTTCTCCAGGGTGCCGCGCTCGGAGAAGCCCGCACCGCGGAACGGCCCTTCGTCGAGGTCGGCGATCCAGTGGTGCCAGGCCCGTTCGACGTGGTGGACGGTGAGGGCGGAGCCGTGCCGCGCGAGGAGCAGCGCCGAGAAGATGGCGTACTCGGTGTCGTCGGTGCCCGCCGGGCTGTCCGTGACGAAGCCTTCGATGCGGCCCCAGCGGCGCCGGATCTCGGAGGGCTTCATGTTCTCGGCAGGCGCTCCGAGCGCGTCGCCGACGGCGAGGCCGAGGAGCGCTCCTCTCGCCCGTTCCCGCGTGTCGCAGGCCGTCCTCGTCACCATCTCGCGCCCCTTCCTCGACTTCCTCGACGGGAGCGCCGACCGTGGCGCCCCGATGCCTGGATCTGTGCCACGACGGGCCGCGAACTCGCCGAAGAAACGTCTCTGTCACCCGGCTGACACCCCGCCAGGTTGGGCTGCCCTCACTGAGGCGGGCCTTAGTAAGTACGGCCTGGCTTGCTAGCGCACCCCTTACATCGGGCGTATTTTCGAGGGTGTTGGGGGCGGCGGGTGCATCCCGGCCCGCCGGATCGAGGGGAGAGTCATGTCCATCATCGAAGCTCAGGCGCCACTGCACGAGGCCCACCGCGACAACCACACGCACCGTGACGTGAACGGCGGTTGGCTGCGCCCGGCGGTGTTCGGCGCGATGGACGGACTCGTCTCCAACCTCGCCCTGATGACCGGTGTCGCCGGTGGCGCGGTCTCCTCGGGGACCGTCGTCATCACCGGCCTCGCGGGCCTCGCCGCCGGAGCCTTCTCCATGGCGGCCGGCGAGTACACCTCCGTGGCCTCGCAGCGCGAGCTCGTCCAGGCGGAACTGGATGTCGAGCGTCGCCAGTTGCGCAAGCACCCGGTCGACGAGATGGAGGAGCTCGCCGCGCTCTACGTCTCCCGCGGCGTCGAGCCCGCGCTCGCCCGCGAGGTCGCGATGCAGCTGTCGCGGGACCCCGAGCAGGCGCTCGAGATCCACGCCCGCGAAGAGCTCGGCATCGACCCGGACGACCTGCCGTCGCCGGTGGTCGCCGCCGTCTCGTCCTTCGGCTCCTTCGCGCTCGGCGCGCTCCTGCCCGTCCTGCCGTTCCTGCTCGGGGCGACCGCGCTCTGGCCGGCCGTGCTCCTCGCGCTCCTCGGGCTCTTCGCCTGCGGCGCCGTGGTGGCGCGGGTGACCGCCCGCGGCTGGCTCTTCAGCGGCATGCGGCAGCTCGTCCTGGGCGGAGCCGCGGCGGCTGTCACGTACGGGCTCGGCATGCTCTTCGGGGCCGCCTTGTAGCCCACCGGGACCGGTGCGGATTCCGTACCCCCACACAAGACCGAGAGGCCCTCATGGCGGGCCTTTCGGTCTTTTCGTGTCCACTTTTCGGGACATAGGCCGCGGATCGGCTGTGACGTATATCCCTGGGCCATTCCGCTGCGGCGATGAGACACTATGCAGGACGCCACATATGTAGCCGGTTACTCGGCGGTTTCGAACCCATGACCAACGGGAAAGAGGCCTGAGCGTCACCGGGCAATGAAGCCCACTCTCAGCGACGGGTCGCCGGAGTCCCGAAGAGCCTCCGGATCTCGATCCGTCCCCGCGGGGCAGCTCCCTGTCGCCGCACCCCACAGGTGAACCCACACCACCGCTGCGTATCGGCGGTGTCCGCATGCTGGAACGAGCTTTCCACTCACTGAGAAGCCAGCCATCATGTAACCTGCACGAAATTTCGCGGAGGGCCAACGTCGTCCCTCGGCAGCTCCATTGCCACGACGACGACGGGAGAGCCGATGCGTTCCGACGCCTGGTCGCCCATGGACGGTCGCCCCGCTGCTCAGGGGATGTACGACCCCCGTAACGAACACGACGCCTGCGGTGTCGGGTTCGTGGCCACCCTCACCGGTGTTGCCAGCCACGCGCTGGTCGAGCAGGCGCTGACCGTACTGCGCAACCTCGAACACCGCGGCGCCACCGGCTCCGAGCCCGACTCCGGTGACGGCGCCGGCATCCTGCTCCAGGTCCCGGACGCCTTCCTCCGCGAGGTCGCCGGATTCGAGCTCCCCGAGGCCGGCGCGTACGCCGTCGGCATCGCCTTCCTCCCCGAGGACGGCACCGACGAGACCGCCGCCCGGATCGAGGCCGCCGCCGCCGAAGAGGGCCTGAACGTCCTCGGCTGGCGCGAGGTCCCCGTCGCCCCCGAGCTGCTCGGCGCCTCCGCCCGCTCCACCATGCCGGTCTTCCGCCAGCTCTTCGTCGCCGACGCCGCCGGCCAGGCCACGGGCATCGACCTCGACCGCAAGGCGTTCGTCCTGCGCAAGCGCGCCGAGCGCGAGGCCGCGACGTACTTCCCGTCGCTCTCCGCCCGCACCATCATCTACAAGGGCATGCTGACCACCGGCCAGCTGGAGCCCTTCTTCCCGGACCTGTCGGACCGCCGCTGCGCCACCGCCGTGGCCCTGGTCCACTCCCGGTTCTCCACCAACACCTTCCCGAGCTGGCCGCTGGCCCACCCGTACCGCTTCATCGCCCACAACGGTGAGATCAACACCGTCAAGGGCAACCGGAACTGGATGACCGCCCGCGAGGCCCAGCTCGACTCCACGGCCTTCGGCGAGGGCTCCCTGGAGCGGATCTTCCCGATCTGCACCCCGGACGCCTCCGACTCGGCCTCCTTCGACGAGGTCCTGGAGCTCCTCCACCTCGGCGGCCGCTCCCTGCCGCACGCGGTCCTGATGATGGTCCCGGAGGCGTGGGAGAACCACGAGACCATGGACCCGGCCCGCCGCGCCTTCTACCAGTACCACGCCACGATGATGGAGCCCTGGGACGGCCCGGCCTGCGTCACCTTCACCGACGGCGTCCAGGTCGGCGCGGTCCTCGACCGCAACGGTCTGCGCCCCGGCCGCTACTGGGTCACCGACGAGGGCCTCGTCGTCCTCTCCTCCGAGGTCGGCGTCCTCGACATCGACCCCGCCAAGGTCGTCCGCAAGGGCCGCCTCCAGCCCGGCAAGATGTTCCTCGTCGACACCGCCGAGCACCGCATCGTCGAGGACGACGAGATCAAGGCCTCCCTCGCCGCCGAGCACCCCTACGCGGAGTGGCTGGAGACCGGCGAGATCGAGCTCTCCGACCTCCCCGAGCGCGAGCACATCGTGCACACCCACGCCTCGGTCACCCGCCGCCAGCAGACCTTCGGCTACACCGAGGAAGAGCTCCGCGTCATCCTCGCGCCGATGGCCCGCACGGCCGGCGAGCCGCTCGGCTCCATGGGTACGGACTCGCCGATCGCGGCCCTCTCGGCCCGCCCGCGGCTGCTCTTCGACTACTTCACCCAGCTCTTCGCGCAGGTCACGAACCCGCCGCTGGACGCCATCCGCGAGGAGCTCGTCACCTCGCTGCGGTCCTCCCTCGGCCCCGGCAGCAACCTGCTCGAGCCCACCGCCGGCTCGTGCCGCAGCGTCACCCTGCCCTTCCCGGTGATCGACAACGACGAGCTGGCCAAGCTCATCCACATCAACGCCGACGGCGACATGCCCGGCATGAAGGCCGCGACCCTCTCCGGCCTCTACCGGGTCTCCGGCGGCGGCGAGGCCCTCGCCGCCCGCATCGACGCGATCTGCGCCGAGGCCGACACCGCCATCGAGGGCGGCGCCCGCCTCATCGTGCTCTCCGACCGGCACTCCGACGCCGAGCACGCGCCGATCCCCTCGCTGCTGCTCACCGCGGCCGTCCACCACCACCTCATCCGCACCAAGCAGCGCACCAAGGTGGGTCTGCTCGTCGAGGCCGGTGACGTCCGCGAGGTCCACCACGTCGCCCTGCTCATCGGCTACGGCGCCGCGGCGGTCAACCCGTACCTCGCCATGGAGTCCGTCGAGGACCTCGTCCGCGCCGGCACCTTCATCGAGGGCCTGGAGCCCGAGCAGGCCATCCGGAACCTGATCTACGCGCTCGGCAAGGGCGTCCTCAAGGTCATGTCCAAGATGGGCATCTCCACCGTCGCCTCCTACCGCGGCGCCCAGGTCTTCGAGGCCGTCGGCCTCGACGAGACCTTCGTCGCCACGTACTTCAACGGCACGGCCACCAAGATCGGCGGCGCCGGTCTCGACGTCGTCGCCAAGGAGGTCGCCGCCCGCCACGCCAAGGCGTACCCCGTCTCCGGCGTCCCCTCGGCGCACCGCGCCCTGGAGATCGGCGGCGAGTACCAGTGGCGCCGCGAGGGCGAGCCGCACCTGTTCGACCCGGAGACCGTCTTCCGCCTCCAGCACGCCACGCGCACCAAGCGGTACGACATCTTCAAGAAGTACACGGACCGGGTGAACCAGCAGTCCGAGCGCCTCATGACGCTCCGCGGCCTGTTCGGCTTCGCCGCCGAAGGCCGCACCCCGATCTCCCTCGACGAGGTCGAGCCGGTCTCCGAGATCGTCAAGCGCTTCTCCACCGGCGCCATGTCGTACGGCTCCATCTCCCGCGAGGCCCACGAGACGCTCGCGATCGCCATGAACCAGCTGGGCGCCAAGTCCAACACCGGTGAGGGCGGCGAGGACCCGGACCGCCTGTACGACCCGGCGCGCCGCTCCGCGATCAAGCAGGTCGCCTCCGGCCGCTTCGGCGTCACCAGCGAGTACCTGGTCAACGCCGACGACATCCAGATCAAGATGGCGCAGGGCGCCAAGCCCGGCGAGGGCGGCCAGCTGCCCGGCCACAAGGTCTACCCGTGGGTCGCCAAGACGCGTCACTCGACGCCCGGCGTCGGCCTCATCTCGCCGCCTCCGCACCACGACATCTACTCCATCGAGGACCTGGCCCAGCTGATCCACGACCTCAAGAACGCCAACCCGGTCGCCCGCATCCACGTGAAGCTGGTCTCCGAGGTCGGCGTCGGCACGGTCGCCGCCGGTGTCTCCAAGGCCCACGCGGACGTCGTCCTCATCTCCGGCCACGACGGCGGAACGGGCGCCTCCCCGCTGACCTCCCTGAAGCACGCGGGCGGCCCCTGGGAGCTCGGCCTCGCCGAGACCCAGCAGACGCTGCTGCTCAACGGCCTGCGCGACCGGATCGTCGTGCAGACCGACGGCCAGCTGAAGACCGGCCGCGACGTGGTCATCGCCGCGCTGCTCGGCGCCGAGGAGTTCGGTTTCGCGACCGCGCCGCTCGTCGTCTCCGGCTGCGTCATGATGCGCGTCTGCCACCTCGACACCTGCCCGGTCGGCATCGCCACCCAGAACCCGGTCCTGCGCGACCGCTTCTCCGGCAAGGCCGAGTTCGTCGTCAACTTCTTCGAGTTCATCGCCGAGGAGGTCCGTGAGATCCTCGCCGAGCTGGGCTTCCGCACCCTCGAAGAGGCCGTCGGCCACGCCGAGCTGCTCGACACCAGCCGCGCGGTCACGCACTGGAAGGCGCAGGGTCTCGACCTGGAGCCGCTCTTCTACGTGCCCGAGCTGCCCGAGGGCGCGGTCCGCCACGCCCGCGTCGAGCAGGACCACGGCCTGGAGAAGGCCCTCGACAACGAGCTGATCCAGCTCGCCGCCGAGGCCCTGAACGCCGCCTCCGCGGAGGAGGCCCAGCCGGTCCGCGCCCAGGTCGCGATCCGCAACATCAACCGCACCGTCGGCACCATGCTCGGCCACCAGGTGACGAAGAAGTTCGGTGGCGCCGGCCTCCCGGCCGACACCGTCGACATCACCTTCACCGGCTCCGCCGGCCAGTCGTTCGGCGCCTTCCTGCCGGCCGGTGTGACCCTCCGCCTGGAGGGCGACGCCAACGACTACGTCGGCAAGGGCCTCTCCGGCGGCCGCGTGATCGTCCGCCCGGACCGCGGCGCCGACCACCTGGCCGAGTACTCGACCATCGCGGGCAACACGATCGGCTACGGCGCCACCGGCGGCGAGCTTTTCCTCCGCGGCCGCACCGGCGAGCGCTTCTGCGTCCGCAACTCCGGCGCCCTGGTCGTCTCGGAGGGCGTGGGCGACCACGGCTGCGAGTACATGACCGGCGGCACGGCGGTCGTCCTCGGCGAGACCGGCCGCAACTTCGCGGCCGGCATGTCCGGCGGCGTGGCCTACGTGATCGACCTCGACCGGGACAACGTCAACTCCGGGAACCTGGGAGCGATCGAGGCCCTGTCGGACACCGACAAGACCTGGCTGCACGACGTCGTGCGCCGCCACTTCGAGGAGACCGGCTCCACGGTCGCCGAGAAGCTCATCGCCGACTGGGACGCCGCCGCGGCCCGGTTCAGCAAGATCATCCCCACCACGTACAAGGCAGTGCTCGCCGCCAAGGACGCCGCTGAGCTCGCCGGTCTCTCCGAGACCGAGACCACCGAGAAGATGATGGAGGCTGCGTCCCATGGCTGACCCCAAGGGCTTCCTGACCACCGGGCGCGAAGTCGCCCAGACCCGACCGGTGGGCGAGCGCGTCAGGGACTGGAACGAGGTCTACGTCCCCGGCTCCCTGCTGCCGATCATCAGCAAGCAGGCCGGCCGCTGCATGGACTGCGGCATCCCGTTCTGCCACAACGGCTGCCCCCTCGGGAACCTGATCCCCGAGTGGAACGACTACGCCTACCGCGAGGACTGGTCGGCGGCGCAGGAGCGCCTGCACGCCACCAACAACTTCCCGGAGTTCACCGGCCGCCTGTGCCCGGCTCCCTGCGAGTCGGCCTGCGTGCTCGGCATCAACCAGCCGGCCGTCACCATCAAGAACGTCGAAGTCTCCATCATCGACAAGGCCTGGGACGCCAACGACGTCAAGCCGCAGGCGCCCGACCGCCTCTCCGGCAAGACCGTCGCCGTCATCGGCTCGGGCCCCTCGGGTCTCGCCGCCGCCCAGCAGCTGACCCGGGCCGGCCACACGGTCGCCGTCTACGAGCGCGCGGACCGCATCGGTGGTCTCCTCCGGTACGGCATCCCCGAGTTCAAGATGGAGAAGCGGCACATCAACCGCCGCATCGAGCAGATGCGTGCGGAGGGCACCAAGTTCCGCACGGGCGTCGAGATCGGCCGCGACATGCCGGCGACGGCGCTGCGCAACCGGTACGACGCGGTCGTCATCGCCGCCGGCGCCACCACCGCCCGCGACCTGCCCGTCCCGGGCCGCGAGCTGAACGGCATCCACCAGGCGATGGAGTACCTGCCGCTCGCCAACAAGGTCGTCGAGGGCGACTTCGTGGCCCCGCCGATCACCGCCGAGGGCAAGCACGTCGTCGTCATCGGCGGCGGCGACACCGGCGCGGACTGCGTCGGTACGGCGCACCGCCAGGGCGCGGCCTCGGTCACGCAGCTGGAGATCATGCCCAAGCCGGGCGAGGAGCGGAACGCCGGCCAGCCCTGGCCGACCTTCCCCATGCTCTACAAGGTCACCTCGGCGCACGAGGAGGGCGGCGAGCGGGTCTACTCCGTCTCCACCACCCACTTCGAGGGCGACGAGGACGGCAACGTCCAGTTCCTCCACCTCGTCGAGGTCGAGTTCGTCGACGGCAAGCTGACCCAGAAGCCGGGCACGGAGCGCAGGATCCCCGCCCAGCTGGTCACCCTCGCGATGGGCTTCACCGGCACGGACGTGGAGAACGGCCTGGTCGCGCAGTTCGGCCTGGACCTCGACGAGCGGGGCAACATCGCCCGCGACGAGGACTTCGCCACCAACGTCGACGGCGTCTTCGTCGCCGGCGACGCCGGCCGCGGCCAGTCCCTCATCGTCTGGGCCATCGCCGAGGGCCGCTCCGCCGCCCGAGGCGTGGACCGCTACCTGACCGGCGCCAGCTCCCTGCCGGCCCCGATCCGCCCGACGGACCGCTCCCTGACGGTCTGACCGAACGTCCCGTACGAGACGTACGGTATCGAGCGCAGCGCCCCCCGAACGTCCCCGACCGGACGACTGGGGGGCGCTGCCGCTCGTCGTCAGCTCTCGCCGGGGAAGATCCAGGTGATGAGCGAGGCCGCGGACACCGCCAGGACTCCGACGAGACCCATCCAACGGGACCAGGCCGTCATGCGGCGGACCGTCTTCGCCCGGTCCTTCTCGTACTTCAGCAGCTTCTTCGCGTCGGACGTGAAGTCGTCTCCCGGCCGGCCGTGGACGGCCGACACCATCAGCCACGACGCGACGAGCAGCAGCAGGAAGGCCCCGGCGAGCAGGCCGATCACCCACCAGCGCGGCCCGGTGGTCATCTTGCTCAGGTTCTCCTGCCCCTTGAGCACGAACACCACCGTGAGGAGTCCGGTGAGCGTGGCCAGGAAGTTCCGGTACCCCTCCGCCTGCAGGACGGCGGCCCTCAGCTGCTCGGGAGGCGTGGCCATGGCCCGTACGCGGATGTCGGCGTCCCGCAGCTCCTGCGTCGTGAACTCGTCCACGGTCACCGACCGAGCCCGCGCGGTGGCAGCGCGATCCAGAACGAGGCTCCGCACCCGTCCGGTACGGCCGCGGGCCGGTCCACGTGCCAGGTCGGACACTGGCACATGGCGAACTTCGGCCCACCGTCGTCGAACCCGCGCGGGCCGGGCCCGGCCGGCCCCTTGGCGACGTACTGGATGTCCTCCCAGACCCGGGTGGTCACGCACCGGCACTCCGGACACTCCCCGGTGGCCTGCACGCGCCCGTCACCCCGGGACTCCCAGAGGAAGGTGGTGAGCGGCTGGGTGACGGGACGGTCCGTCTGCCGGTAGCGAGCGGTGGAACTCATGCGCACGGTCCTCCAGGGGTGGGCAGGTCGAGCCGGAACAGTCGCTGATACCTACGGAGCCGGGCGAGCACCTCGTCCTCGCTCTCCTCCGTCTCCTCGGAACAGAGAACGACGTGTTCCCGTGTGACGGTTTCCGAGAGGGCGGGCGCGCGTCCGGTCAACTCCACGGTGAGTACGACGACGTCCCGCCAGTGCGGCACGATGTCCCGCTCGAACACGTCGGGTTCGAGGACGGTGACGTCGAGCCCGAGCGCGGCGAAGGGCGCGTAGCGGTCGTACGTCCTGCCCAGCGTCCAGCCGAAACGGCCGGCGACGAGGACGAGTTCGATGGGGCCGAGGAGACCGGAGCCGAGGAGCCCCGTGTCGAAGGCCGCCAGATCGAAGTCGTTCGGTTCGAGGCCGGCGAGGGCGCCGGTGACCTTGCCGGGGAGGGGCGGGCCGCCGATGCCCCGGTACGCGTCGAGAGCGGCCGCGGCTTCGCCGAGGGTGCTGCGCCGGGCCTGGGCGATCGCGAGGAGGCCGCGGCAGGTCAGCGCGTTCCGGAAGATCGCGTGGCCCCCGTATCGGCGTGTCAGGAAGGTCAGTTCTCCCCGTCGCATGGGCGCGATGCGTCGCGCGTCCTCGGGAAGCCGGGGCAGCCGCAGGGGCAGCCGGGTGTCGACGGAGGCCAGTTCGTCGACGACGGTTCCGAGCGTGATGCGGCGGCTGCTCGCGTAGGACAGAAGGAGGGGAACGCTGACAACTCCGCCGTCGGGTCCGTTCAGGTCCGGGTGGAACAGGTCCGGGCGGAACGCGAAGTCGAACAAGTGTCCGAGAGTGGGGGAGTGGTGATTGAACTGATCGACGATGGCGTCGACGGGATCGGAGAGGAGTCCGCACTTCTGCATCAGGGTGATGTCGCGCCGGAACTCCTCAGGGGTGGGACGAGGGTCCCGGGAGTGTGCGCGGTGGACCAGTGCCCATGATCCGAGCGGTGACTGGAGGGAGCGGCTCGCACGGCGTGGGGAGCGCAGAACGGACCAGGGGGGAGGGGTCCAGGACGAGCACTCGGGCGGCACGTCCGGCGCGGAGATTCCCGTCGCGGGCGCCAGGTCGTCGACCTCGCGGGCGAGTTCCCCGAGAGGGCGCTGCAGGGTGACGCTCCGGGTGAACAACTGCTGCATGGACAGGGGACCGGCGGGAAGCCAGGGCTGCGACCCGTCGGAGTCGCGTGACAGCAGCTTCCGTTCGGTGAACGTGAGCGGTCGGTGATCGAGGGTCTCCTCGCCCACCGCGTCACCTCGCAGGAAACCGAGTGGCTCCAGAGCCGTCATCCTCTCGGTGAGACGGCGTCGCTCCGCGGGCTGGGCCACACGCGTCATCAGGTCGACCGGGTGCACCGTGGCAGGACGCCACACATCCTGCTGGGGGTCGAACGCCGAGAGGAACGCCAGCTCCGGCGCCCGCATCTTCCAGCTCAGGTCGACGGACTCCAGGACACCCGGGTCGGGAATGTCGACACCGAGGCGAACGAGGGAGCGCAGTCCGGGCAGGAGCTCGGCCGGTGACACACCGAGGCGGGCGGCCACGGTCAGGAGAGGGGCGTGCGGTGCCGGTCTCATGGGGGAGTGCTGCAGACCGGCGGCCACCTGATAGAAGCGGCACAGGTCGACGAGGGGCCTGTCGGGCGTTCCTATGGAACGCAGCTCCGCGAAGCTCCGTACAGCCGGGACGTGGGCCCCCGCGATGGCGTAACGGCGCAGTGCCCGGATGCTCTGGGACAACGGGATCTCGGCGACCATCGCTGCTTTCATGGCGGGAAGCCAGCCATTGTCGAAGGCGTCGGAGGACACCAGTACGGCGTCAAGGCCGATGGGCCGAGGGTACTGGTCGGATGTCGGCAGGCACTTCTGGTGCGATCCCACTCCCAGGGCGGAGAGACGCCACCTGCGCACCAGATTCACACCGTACCCGGGGGAAGGACCGGGGCTCGCGAACTGCATGTGATCGTTGTCCATGGGGAGAACGCCTGTGCTTCGCAGCGGGGTACGGGTGGCGGTCGTGTCATCGCTGTCCGCGTCGGGTTCAAGGACGCCGACCGCTTCCGGCGCCAGATGGTCGAAGAGACGGACGGTGATCCGAGGCTCGTCCACCGCCAGACCCCACAGCCAGCGCAGGGAGACCTCGTCCATCGCGCGGGCCGCCTCCGGGGTCCCGTCAAGGATCTCCTCAAGCACGGCCTTCCCGGCATAGGACACCAGGAAGTTCCGGTTCACGCTCGGCACCGGACGGTGCCGCTCCCGTAGATTGAAGACATAGCCCGTGACCTCGGGGGCCTCCTCCACCACAAGCCCGTCGAGCAGGAGTTGTCCCGTGCCCTGCACGATCCAGCAGTCCTCGCCCGCCCGCACCGGCGCGCCGAACCACTGACCGGCCCTCCGCGCCGACGCCCGCAGCACCCCCGGCTCCCACACCTCCGACCGGATCTCGTTGCCCTCCCGGTCGCGCTCCACCGCCGTCACCGGGAAGTCGCTCACCCACAGCAGCCGCCGCAGCGTTTCCACCACCGACGGTGGCGGGCCCTCGTCCGGATCGGCGTTCAGGTAGAGGCGGACGGTCGTCCCGCCCAGCACCGGTGCGTCGTTCGAGTCGCCGATCTGGAGGAGGCCGGAACCCGACTGGACGGTGGCCTTGAGCGGGGCGACGTCATGGGCGGGATTGCCGAACGCGTCGACGGAGGAGGTGTTGACCACGACCTCCTCGGCCAGCATGAAGTAGCTGAACACGCCGATGCCGAAACGGCTGTTGAAAGGGACCGGCTTCAGGCCGGCCCGGCGCCAGTTGCGGCGTTCCTGGACGAAGTCGGGGTCCTGCTCGTACCGCTTGCCGGCCCGGGCGAACATCGACGTGAGCTTCTCGCGGCTCATGCCGGAGCCCTCGTCGCGGCATTCGATGTAGGACCGGTCGCCGTCGTACCCCTGGACGAAGCGAATCCCGGGCAGCTCGTCGTCCGCGCCCCGGAAGCGCTTCTGGTCGCGGCCGTACTCCCTCCGCATCCACCGGTGGCGGCACGCGTCCAGCGCGTTCTGGTACAGCTCGCGCACGGCGAGCATCCGGTCGCCGTACAGCTGCGTGCCCATGAGCAGCGGGCGGATCTCGTCCTCCGCGAGGCGGAACCGTTCCAGCGGCTTCGTGTATCCCCGGTCGGCCGGTTCGAGGAACTCGGTGTTCACCCGCCGTGGCACGCCCCGCAGCAGGTCGGGCGCCTTGCGCCGTTCGTCCTGCCAGCGGCGGTGCCGGGCGCGGACCGAGCCGTCGGCGGTGGCCGCGAGCTCTTCGAGGGCCGCGTGGAGTGCGGGGTGCGGGCAGGCGAGCCGCAGTGAATACGTGGTGCCCTCGTCGCCCTCGGCCTCGAACACCTCCCAGCCGAAGTCGGCGAGTGCGCCCACCACATCGGGGGCGGTCAACGGCTCGTGCGCGCCCAGGTGGTCGACGAGCACGCTGGACATGCGGCGCGGGTCGGCGGCGAGCAGCGCCGCCAGCCACAGGAGGTAGGCGAGTTCCTCGCCGCGCCAGCTGTTGCCGGGCACCGGGCGGTCGTAGCGGCCCCAGTCGGGGCTGCCGGAGTCGTCGACGCGCGGGCTGGAGCCCGGGGCGACCGTCATGTGCGGCAGCACCCGGCGGACATGGCGGTCCACGGCCGACTGCTGGGGGCGGGAAGCGCCCTCGGCCGCCGCCGAGACGGCGGCGACCACCATGTCGAGGAGCTGGTTGACGGCCGGATAGTCCGGGGCGCGGTCCCACAGACGGTCCCAGTCGGCGATGAACCGGTGGCGCAGCCAGTGGTCGGCGGCGGTGGCCGCGTCGGTCAGCTTCCGGCGCCGGAGCGTCGTGGCCGTGAGGTGGACCCGGGAGTGGGCGCGGCAGACGTCGGCGGCCGCGTCGCACACCAGCCGGCCGTGCCCTTCGGCGGGTTCCCGGCCCCAGCCGTCCTTCGCCGGCCGGTCGAGGCGATCGGGGCGGAGCGCGGCGAGTTCGCTGAGGGCGACGGCGACGACGCCCTCGTGCAGCAGCGGTGCGGCGAGCAGCGCCGCCGTCTCGGCCGGCGCGAGCCGTTCGGAGCCCTTGAGTCGGGCGCGCTCGACGAGCTGGCCCAGCAGGTTCACGACGCGCTCGGGGTAGGAGGGGTCGTGCCACGGCGCGGTGAGTTCCGCGTCCGGACCGACGCGGCTCCGCGCGACCTCGGCCGCCAACAGCGCGAGTGCTTCCTTCACCCGCTCCTGGGCCTCGGCGCTGCCCGACGTGTGCTGCCACAGGACCGAGCCCGAGAGGAGCCGCTCCCAGCGGTCGGTCTCCTCGGAGCCGTTGCACAGGGGCAGTTCGCGAGCCCAGCCCTCGCGCCCCGGGGCGGCCTTGAGCTCGACGGCCGGCGGCCGTCCGTCCAGCTTCCGCATGAACCGGTTCATGCGGGCCTGGACGAAGTCCTTCACCTCGCCGAGGGCCTGCGGTGGATGGACCGGCGACAGGGCCTCGGACAGGGCGTGGCCGAAGTAGCTGCCGCGCTCGGGGTCCGCGAACGCCGCCTGACCCCGGCCGGTGGCGAACAGCCAGGCCACGTTCTCGTACGCGTTGCCCACCACCGGCCGGTCGCCCTTCGGCGCGGCGCCAGGCGTGTCGGTGCGGCAGACGTCGAGGCAGACGACGACGGACACACCCTCGGGAACGTCGCCGAGGAGGTCGGGGACGGTCGTCTCGATCAGCGTCTTGGGGATGAGGGCGTCATCGGCGGCCCGGTGGCGGGCGCTTGAGGGCAGGACGTAGTCGCGGTTGTCGATGGTGACGCCGTGACCGGAGACGTAGACGAGGGCGGTGTCTCCCGGCGCGCAGGCCCCGAGGAAGTCCTCCATGGCCTGCGTGACCATGTCCTTGGACGTGTCGCGGTTCTCTTCGAGCCGGTGGCCCGGATGGAAGGACGTCACCCGGTAATCGGCTCCGCGCAGGGCCTGTTCGACGCGGCGGACGTCTTCGTCGACGCATTCCAGGGGCGGATACTGCTTCTCCAGGCGGGGGTTGCCGGCCAGGTTGGGCGTGTCCCGGACCCCGATGAGCAGGGCCCTGCGGACACCCCCCTTCGGTGCCGTCCCCGTCTCCGTACCGGTTTCCGCCGTGGTGCTCACAAGCCCCCGCTCCCGTTTCCGTCGTTCCGCCCCGGTCGGCCATGATTCCAGACCCGTACCCTCGGCATGTCGTCGAAGAGCAAGGGGGAACGGCTGTGGCTATGAGTCTGCGGAAGGTCGAGGAGGCCGCGCCCGCGCTGGTGAGTCTCTACAAGGAGGCCGGGGCCTCGCTCGCGCGGCACGGGATGGGCGGGCAGCGGGTCGCCGTCTACCTCGTCATCGACTACTCCGGATCGATGAAGCCGTACTACGCCAACGGCGCCGTCCAGGCCCTCGCCGACCGGGTCCTCGGGCTCTCCGCGCACCTCGACGACGACGGGCGGGTGCCGGTGGTCTTCTTCTCCACCGGCATCGACGCGGAGACCGAGATCCGGCTCGACGACCACGTCGGCAGGATCGACCGGATCGTCGCCGGCCTCGGCCACATGGGGAAGACGAGCTACCACCTCGCCATGGACGCCGTCATCGACCACTACCTGGACAGCGGCTCCACCGCGCCCGCGCTCGTCGTCTTCCAGACGGACGGCGGGCCGATCAACAAGCTCGCCGCCGAGCGGTACGTCTGCAAGGCGGCCCGGCTGCCGATCTTCTGGCAGTTCATCGGCTTCGGCGACCCCGGGAGCCGGCAGTTCGAGTTCCTGCGGAGGCTCGACGAGCTGGACGTGCCGGCGAAGCGGCCCCTGGACAACGCCGGCTTCTTCCACGCGGGCCAGGACCCGAGCCGGGTCCCGGACGCCGAGCTGTACGACCGGCTCGTGTCCGAGTTCCCCGCCTGGCTGGCCGCCGCACGGGCCCAGGGCGTCGTCCGGTCGTGAGCCTCATGGCCGCTAAAGGGCTGGCCCCCGGCCGCGGCCGGGAGTGATCATGACGCCATGAGTTCTCTCGTACGCCACGTGACCATCGACTGCGCCGACGCCTACGCCCTGGCGAGCTTCTGGGCCGCCGCCCTCGACGCCAAGCTCGCCGACGACGACTTCCCCGGCGACCCGGAGGCCCTCGTCGACTCGCCCGGCGCGAACCTCCTCTTCATCCAGGTCCCGGAGCCGAAGGCGGTGAAGAACCGCGTCCACCTCGACCTCCAGCCCCAGGACCGCACCCGCGACGAGGAGGTGGAGCGGCTGCTCGCCCTCGGCGCCACCCTGGTCGACGACCGCCGGAACGCCGACGGCACCGGCTGGGCGACCATGACGGACCCGGAGGGCAACGAGTTCTGCGTGGAGCGCAGCGCGGCGGAGCGCGCGGCGACCGCCTGAACCCACTGGCGAGTCCGGAGTAATCCGGACCGTGGTGGTCGGGTATCAGGTGTTTCCTGGACTCATGGGAGACACCGGATACCCGACCACCACCTGGCCGGCCTTCGAGGCCGCCGAACCCGAGCTCGCCGCGATCGTGCGGGAGCGCTTCGGGCAGCACACCCACCACGCCCTCGCCACCGTGCGGAAGGACGGCTCGCCCCGCCTCAGCGGCATCGAGGCGGACTTCCGAGGCGGCGAGCTCTGGCTCGGCATGATGCCGAACTCCCGCAAGGCGCTCGACCTGCGCCGCGACCCCCGGTTCGCGCTGATGGCCAACCCGGGCCCCGGCACCGACATGGGCGGCGGGGACGTCCGGATCTCCGGGAGGGCGGTCGAGATCACCGACCAGGGGGCCCTCGACCGGTACGCGGCCGAGGCGGGCGCGCCGCAGCCCTTCCACCTCTTCCGGGTGGAGCCGACGGAGGTCGTACGGGTCTGGGTGGACGGCGAGGAGATCGTCTTCCGCAGCTGGGCGCCGGGGCGTCCGACGCGGACGATCCGGCGCGGCAACGACGACAGCCCGCCGAGGCAGGAGGCCTGACCCCTGGGTCGCACGGGCCGGGTGGGACCAGAATGGGCACGTGCCGAACACAGCAAGCAAGAAGAAAAACCAGGTGAGCGGCGGGCCCGAGCGGCGCCGTGAGCTCCTCGACACGGCGGCCGAGGTGTTCGCCGCCCAGGGGTACAACGCCACCACCGTCCGCAAGATCGCGGACGCCGCCGGGATGCTCGCCGGCAGCCTCTACTACCACTTCGACTCCAAGGAGTCGATGCTGGACGAGATCCTCGCCACCTTCCTGAACGAGCTGTGGGAGGGGTACGACGCAGTCCTGGACGCCGAGCTCGGACCCCGCGAGACCATCGAGGCCCTGGTCACCGAGTCCTTCCGGGAGATCGACCGGCACCGCGCCGCCGTCGCCATCTACCAGAAGGAGTCCCAGCACCTCGTCGGCCTGGACCGCTTCGGCTACCTCGTCGACTCGCAGCGCAAGTTCGAGAAGGCCTGGCTCGGGGCCCTGGAGCGCGGCGTCGCCGCCGGGGTCTTCCGCGCGGACCTCGACGTCCGGCTGACCTACCGGTTCGTGCGCGACACCGTCTGGGTCGCCGCGTCCTGGTACCGGCCGGGCGGGCAGCACAGCCCGGAGGAGATCGCCCGCCAGTACCTGTCGATGGTCCTGGACGGAATCGCCGTACGCGGTCCAGGGGCGTCCGGGGAGCCCGGGGAGCGGGGGGTCGGGGCGGGAAGGTCCTGAGGCGCACTATTGTTCCTGGTAGACATCCGGGACCTGTATCGCGAGTCCCGGGAGAGACAGCCGGGGCCCGTATCGGGTGTTCCGGGAGAAACAGCCGGGGCTCGCACCGCGTGTTCCCGGGTAGAGACAGCCGGGGCCCGCACCGCGTGTTCCGGGAGAACAGCCGGGGCCCGCACCGCGTGTTCCGGGAGAACAGCCGGGGCCCGCATCGCGCAGGTGCGGGCCCCGGCTGTGCCGCGCACCGGCCAGGAAGGCACGAATGACCCGCTCCGAACGCTCCCAGAGGCGCGGCCCCCGCACCGCCCAGGCGAAGTCCACGTCCCAGCCGAAGGGCCCCCGCGGCGGCCGTCGTCCCGCCGCGCCCCCGCCGCCGCAGGAGTTCACTCCGCCGGAGACGGTGACGCCCGCGCTGCCGCCCGTGGCGTCCTTCGAGGACCTGGACATGCCGGCCGCGCTGCTGCGGACGCTCGCCGAGCAGGGTGTCACCGAGCCCTTCCCGATCCAGGCGGCGACCCTGCCGAACTCGATCGCCGGGCGCGACGTCCTCGGCCGGGGGCGTACCGGCTCCGGCAAGACCCTCGCCTTCGGGCTCGCACTCCTCGCCCGCACCGCCGGCCGCCGCGCCGAGCCGACCGCGCCGCTCGCGCTGGTCCTGGTGCCGACCCGCGAGCTCGCGCAGCAGGTGACGGACGCGCTCACGCCGTACGCCTCCGCGCTGCGGCTGCGGATCACCACGGTCGTCGGCGGCATGTCGATCACCCGGCAGTCCTCGTCCCTGCGGCGCGGCGCCGAGGTCCTCATCGCCACGCCGGGCCGGCTCCACGACCTCATCGAGCGGGGCGACTGCCGCCTCGACCAGGTCGCCGTCACGGTCCTCGACGAGGCCGACCAGATGGCCGACATGGGCTTCCTGCCGCAGGTCACGAAGCTGCTGAAGCAGGTCGAGCCGGGCGGGCAGCGGCTGCTGTTCTCCGCGACCCTCGACCGGAACATCGACAAGCTGGTCAAGATGTTCCTGGACGACCCGGTCGTGCACTCGGTCGACCCGTCGGCCGGCGCGGTGACCACGATGGAGCACCACGTCCTGTACGTGATGGACGAGACCGACAAGAAGGCCGTCACGCTGCGGATCGCGGCCCGCGAAGGCCGCACGATCCTCTTCCTCGACACCAAGCGGTCCGTGGACCGGCTGGTCAAGCGGCTGCTCGCCAACGGCGTCCGGGCCTCCGGGCTGCACGGCGGCCGCTCGCAGCCGCAGCGCAACCGGACCCTGGACCAGTTCAAGACCGGCCAGGTCACCACGCTGGTCGCGACGAACGTGGCGGCGCGCGGCATCCACGTCGACGACCTCGACATGGTCGTGAACGTCGACCCGCCGATGGACCACAAGGACTATCTGCACCGGGGCGGCCGCACGGCCCGCGCGGGCGAGTCGGGCAGCGTCTTCACGCTGGTCCTGCCCGAGCAGAAGCGGGACATGGGCCGGCTGATGTCGAACGCGGGCATCCGCCCCCGGATGGCGCAGATCAAGTCGAGCGACGAGGAGCTCGCCGAGCTCACCGGCGCCCGGGAGCCCTCGGGCGTCCCCGTCGTCATCGAGACCCCGCAGCCGACCCCGGCGCGCAAGCCGGCGGCGGCCGCCGGCGGCACCGGCGGTGGCCGCCGCCGTCGCCGTCCGGCCGGATCCGGAAGCGGTGGTACGGGCACGGCCGCACCGTCCTCGGGCCGCGCCCCCGGCACGTCCGGTGGCCGCGGGTCCGCCACCCCCGCCGCAAGCCGGACCTCCGGAACCGCGACGGGCACGGGCCGGGGTTCCGGCGCCGCGACCGGCTCCGGACGGGCGGCGGCCGGTTCGGGGCGCGGCTCCGGCACGGGCCGGGGTTCCGGCGCGGGCGCCGGGCGCGGTGCGGCGGCGGGCGGCGGCCGGGGCGGGCGTCAGGCCCCGGGCACCAGCCGTTCGCGGAGCGCCGCGAGCTCGCGCAGCTCCAGGCCGAGGCCGACCGACACGTAACGGAAGAGGCTCCCGTACAAGGTGCGGACCTGGTCGAGGGCGGTGTCCAGGTACTCGTCCCGCACCTCCTGGAGCGGCACGATCAGGTCCGGGTTCTGCATGAGCCCGCCCTGCTTGAGGCCCTCCCGGACGCGCGCGTCGTACGCGGCGCGGAAGGTGTTGGAGGCCAGGTAGTCCGCGCGGGCGGCCTCGGCGGGCACCCCGAGCAGGGTGAGCAGGAGCCAGCTGGTCCAGCCGGTGCGGTCCTTGCCGGAGGTGCAGTGCAGGAGCAGCGGCCCCCGGCGGGGATCGGCCAGGTCCCGCAGGGTCGCCGCGAGGGCGGCCCGGTTGGCGGGGTCGGTGACGAAGGTCCGGTACACCTCGCGCATGAAGGCGGCGGCCCGGCCGCCGCCGAGCATGTCCTCCTGCCGCACCGGGTCGCGGGAGGAGATCGCGGCCATCAGCTGCCCGAAGAGGCCGTGGTCGGTGACGGGCCGGGCGACCGGGACCGGTCCCGCGGGCAGCCGGTCGGCGCCGTCGTAGCCGACCTCCAGGGGGATCCGCAGGTCGACCACGGTGCCGAGGCCGAGCCCGGCGAGGGTGGTGAGGTCGGCGTCGGTGAGCTTGGCGAGGTGGTCGCCGCGGTAGGCGAGACCGTGCCGGACCTGTGCGCCGTCGTAGGTGACGTACCCGCCGAGATCACGGACGTTGACCGCGCCCTGGAGCGGGATCTGCCGGATCGTCGTGGCGGTCGCGGAGCGGGGACGGGGGCGGGCGACGGCGGGCGGCGCGGCGCCGAGGAGCAGCGCGGCGCCGGTGGTGGCGAGCAGGGCGCGTCGGGACAGGGGCATGGCTGGGCTCCCTTACGGACTGACGGACGTACGGCCGGTGGCGGTACGGCAGACGGACTCGGGTGGGACAGCCGTGGGCGGACGGGCCCGCGGGGCTCTTCCATCTAACGTTAGTTAGGTGGTGTATCGGCGAGGAAGGTAGCAGCCGGAGGGGCCGAACGGGAGAGGTGTGCGCGCCCGGGTGTGCGGGCGGCTACTCCGTGAGGCGCTTGGTCGCGGCGCGCTGGCGCTGCGTCGCGCCCGTCAGGAAGCGGGTGATCGTCGCCAGTTCCTCGGTCGTGAACTCCTCGTAGAGCTCGGTCACTTCGCGCGCCCAGTCGTCGAAGAGCGGGGCGAGCTCGGCCAGCTTCTCGGGGCGGGGCTCGACGAGCACCCGGCGCTTGTCCGTCGGGTGCTTCACCCTGCGCACGAAGCCCTTGCGCTCCAGGCGGTCGACGAGTCCGGTGACGGAGGCGGGGGCCAGGCCCGAGTGCTCGGCCAGTTCCTTGGCGGTGAGGGGGCCGTGCCGTTCGAGCAGGTCGAGCGTCTTGGTCTCGGTGGCGCCCAGGTCCTGCTGGGCCGCGATCGCCGAGTGGAAGGCGACGGAGGCGGCGCTGGAGTCCCGGCCGGCGGCGGTGAGGGCGGCGATGGCCGCGTCCCGGTCCTGGCCCTGCCCGCTGTTCTGCCCGCTGCCCCGCTCGCTCATGGCGGCAGCCTAGCAAGATTCCTTTCGTTCGGCCGAACGAAAGACTTGTGATCACGGGCCGGCGTGTGGCACTTTTATTTCGTTCGCCCGAACGAAATAAATGGAGGGGTGGAGATGTCCACGACCGTCACGACCGCCGCCACCGGCGACCCGTTCACCGTCCATCCGCGCCGCTGGGCCGCCGCCGTCGTCATGATGGTCGCCGCCCTCATGGACCTCGTGGACGTCACCATCGTCAACGTCGCCCTGCCCTCCCTCGGGCACGGCCTCGGCGCCTCCGAGAGCGCCCTCCAGTGGACCGTCTCCGCCTACCTCCTGGGCTTCGCCGCGACCCTCGTCGTCGCGGGACGGCTCGGCGACCGGTACGGCCGCAGAGCGCTCTTCCTCGCCGGCACCGCCGGCTTCGGCCTCGCCAGCCTCGCCTGCGGCCTCGCCCAGAGCCCCGGCGAGCTGATCGCCGCCCGCGCCGTTCAGGGCGTCGCCGCCGCCGTGCTCATGCCCCAGGTCCTCGGCTCCTTCCAGAGCCTCTTCCGGGGCAAGGACCGCGGCAAGGTCTTCGGGATGTACGGGGCGGTGGCCGGCTTCGCCTCCGCGATCGGACTGCTGCTCGGCGGGGTCCTCACCGACGCCGACCTCTTCGGGCTCGGCTGGCGCAGCGTCTTCCTGGTCAACGTGCCCGTCGCCGTCCTCACCCTGGCCGCCGCCGTCGTCCTCGTCCCCGACACCCGGGAGCGCGCCGCCGCCCGGCCGCCGGTGCTCGGCAGCCTCGTCCTCGCCGCCGGACTCGTCGCCGTCGTCCTGCCGCTCGTCCAGGGCCACGGCTGGGGCTGGCCGCTCTGGGGGTGGGGCCTCCTCGCGGCCGGCGCCCTGGCGGTGACCGGGGTCGCCGTGCGCGGCGCGGTGCTGCCCCGGCGGATCTTCACCACCCCGGCCTTCTCGTACGGACTCGCCGTCCAGCTGCTCTTCGCCCTCGGCATGCAGGGCTTCTTCCTGGTCCTCGCGATCTGGCTGCAGGGCGGCCAGGGCTACACCCCGACCCAGGCGGGCGTCCTGATGGTCGCCTTCTCGGCGGGCGGCTTCCTCACCGCCCCGGCCGCCGAACCGCTCGCCGCCAGGCTCGGCCGGTACGTCCCCGTCGCGGGCGCGCTCCTGATGGCCGGGGGCTACGGCTGGGTCTGGTACGCGATGGACGCCGCCGCCCCCGTCCACACCGGCGCCTGGCCCCTGGTCCCCGGTCTCGCCGTCGCCGGTGCCGGGCTCGGGTTCCTCGTCGTCCCGCTCGTCGGCATCGTCCTCTCGGCCGCCCCGGCCGAACTCGCCGGCGGAGCCTCCGGCGTCTTCTCCACCGCCCAGCAGTTCGGCGGCGCCCTCGGCGCGGCCGTCATCGGCACCGCGTACTTCGCGGACCTCTCCCTCGCCGCCGCGATGCCCTGGGTCCTCGCGGCCTACGCGGCCGCCGCCGTGCTGAGCCTGCGGCTCCCGGCCGGCGGGAGGTGACGCTCCCTCACGGACGACACGGCGGGGGGGGGGGGGGGGGGGGGGGGGGGGGGGGGGGGGGTTTGGCTTGAGTTTCCTCCGCACCCCGTGATAGGGCGTGGCGA